>NZ_NOYB01000018.1:0-171876 GCF_002258235.1 Rhodococcus sp. 06-470-2
AGGGCTTGTCACACCAGTGGAGGCACCGGCATCATGAACCTGCCGGACACCGACACGTCAGGTCGTACACAGACCGACACGTGAGGTCGTCCACCGATAACTCTGGTTCATCGGATTTAGATGACGGCCTCCAGTTCTGCTTACGCCAGGCCGCGGCCATTTGGGATGAAGCGCCAAAGCGGTACGGGATGGCCTCAGAAACTTTTTTGGCTACAGCACCAGCTCGGTGCTTGCCGATATTCGACACCGGTACTGTCTTCTGCTTGGTGATCACGTAACCCTTGTCGGCTGAGATCTTCTGCATCACCTGGCGTTCTTCGTCCGTCAGATCCTTGTCGTTAACAAACTGGAGCGACAGATCGCCCTTCCGGTTCCCGCTTTCGAGCAGAATAGTGAGCCGCATGCAGTAGCGGGGATCGCGTGAAACAGCGTCATCCAACCCGGCGTCGTACTCAGCCAGGAACGTCCTCAAGTCTTTGGGGAGGCTCTTGCTGAGTTTGAGTAGGTCACTCTTGCCCTGGTCGGTGAAGCCCCCGATGAACACCGGAAAGTGCAGACGATGGGCCAGGGAGGATTCGACTCCCGCAAAGTCAGTTACGAACTCCTCGTAGTTCAGCAACATGGAGTGGCATTCGCCGTTCACGACAGTCATGAGTGCAACATCCGTGCCGGTGTGCCTGTGCTCGATTTTGTTGCGCAGCTTTATGAAGAACTCCAGGTTTGCGCGTGCTCCGGACTGTTGAGCCGGCCACTCCTCGCCGACGAACCACTCCAAAGGTTGCGACATTCGCTCGCCGTTGATCTGCTTGTAGCGCCGAGGCCTTTCTGACCGCAGTACGTGGTAGTTTTTAACATCACGAAGCCACTTGGACTGAAACGCGTAGAGCCAAGCGATGTGCATGTGGATGATGAAGCCTTCGAGTGCCCGGTCGCGGCCAGGATCGTTGAACAGGCTGACAGCGAGCATCGCCTCTTGCTGAGACGCCCTCAGCAAGAGCTTCCAACGTTGCGGACGTGCCATCTGATACTTGATCTCCAATCGACGCCGAATCGCCCGCCGTGAGCGTCAACTGTGGCGCAGATCAATCCTGCCAGACGACAGACTTAAATCACGAGGATGCTGAGGCGCGTCCGCCGCCGCTAGCCAGCCAAGCAACAGCCTCGGGGGACGGGGTTCGCTGAGGAGACGGCTCAGCCAGCTATTCCCGGCACCGTAAAGTGCTAGCCGCGGTGGCGCATTCGATGGACCTTGGCAGAGTCGGTAAACACCGGTCTCGCGATCACGGACCACGGCATCGTCGTCCCACGACGCCTCTGACAACTTTTAGAGCACCTCGAGAAATTCGTCGGCGTGGTCCTAACGATACGTCGCGCTTCAGCTGATCGTCGGATCCCATGTATTGCGCCGCCGAAGGCGGATAACCGGTGACACGTTCCACTCGATGCGGCCGTTGTCCGATGGTCAAGCGCAAGAGGGAGCGACGTGCGAACGGATACTAATGGTCGATACCGGTACCTGCAGTGATGCCCAAGGCCCCAAATGCTGGGTGACCGCGGCCTGCGCACTGACGAGCAGGAGTGGGTCTGACACCGTTATCCGCGCACCGTGCCGGACGGCGGCGGCGTCACTGCCGCCGTATACGTCGTTTGTACAAGGCCGAACCGTCGGCGACGAAGGCCGGTTCGATGGGTGGTAATCATCAATAGGTAGCGCCGCCTCCGCCTGACTCATCGATAGGAACGAAGATGCTGTTTAGATCACAGGTTATCTCCGCAGGGTCCGTCTCGGGGAATTGGTAATTGGGAAATTCTCTTTTCAATCCGATCGCAGCTTGACGTTCGTTCGCGCAATCGATTGGCGAACTGCTGGTTGGTTCTGCGGGTTCCTGTGTATCATCCTCGCCGGTTGAATAACCGAGAAATCCTGCCCCAGCGAGAAACGCTAGGAACGGGATAGCTATAACACCGGCGAAAGACTTACTCCAGTCGCGGTGTTCCTTCGCTTGGGATACCGGCTGTGGATTCTCGTGTACAACAGTGCCGCTGGAATAGCGGAGGTCATAGACGATCGGTCGCTGCCCAGTCGGTTGAAGTCCTTGGCTTTGGCGTGGTCGACCAGCTAATCGACTGTGGCGGCTCACCGATCATCGTCTCCGCGACCAAGCTGCCGCTGGTGACGCTTTTCGATACTTTTTCTCAACTGGTCGGCGGCCTCTCTAGCGAGACGCGTCTGTACCTCGCTTACCTGCTCGTCTAGTAGGTCATGTTCAAACTTTCTCCGCCTTGTCCTCTCCTGTTGGCGTGAATGCAGGGTAAGCAGTACGGAGTAGATCACCAGTCCTAGGGCGATCGCGATTCCGAAGAAGAAGTAAGGACGCCGGTCGGGGTTCAAGTTGACGTAGGCAATTGTGCTCAGGGACAGTAGAGTTAAGCCGAGAAGGCCGGGAATCAGGAGTAGGTAATTTATGACAGGCATGTACCTATAAGTTGAGCTGTCAGCCGCCCGGTGGTAGTCGGGCTCGTCTTCTTCCATGAAAGGATCGTACTCGATCGTCGGGTGTTCGTCACGAGCTAAGCCTGGTCGCTAACTGCTTGGCGCAGCGCTCGCAACGCTCCCGGCCGACCAGGAATGCTTCGTATTCACGGCTTAGGTGAGATCCGAGGTCGAGTCATACATGTATGTGTCGTGATTCAGGCACGTTGGGTTCTTGCAGTCTTTGCACAGCCTCCTGGCCTGCATGCCGCACTCGCAGTAATCAGTCATGCTCATACCTTGCAGCGCGCTTGCTTTGGTTCGATGTCGTTCGAACAGGCTAACGCCGATTGTTGTTGACAATCCCGTCCAGGTAGTAGAAATTTGAACACAGATATGAATAGAGGTTTTCGCAGCTAGTAAAGATATAAGCCGATGCGTCGGGTTCAGCGCCTAATGCAATCGAGCTATTGGCAAAGCTCAAGAGGCTGCCGACTCGAAGGTCAAGGAGGCCGACGGCCTACTGGTCGCCACCAAGTCTGAGGCGGAAGGCGTCGTGAAGGCTGCTCAGGAAGCTGCCAGGATGGCGCACAGGCCAAACCGACTACTCCGTCGAGGTAGACGCTAGGCCACGACGCAACGCACGAGACCGTCTGATGAGGGCGGTCGTCGTATTTCACCCCGTTATTGTTGCAACTCCGTAGATCTGAATCATGAGTAGCAGTGAGTTTAAAACCCCCAATCCGATCGCCACATTTCTTCCGTGTTTTGACTTTGAAGCGGGGTCTGCCGGATCGGTTATCGTGATCGCAGTAATAAAACCGCCGACGAGAAGAGCGACCACGATAGCAACTATCTTAGTAACGAATGAGTTTCCGTCCGGGCTGAAAAATTTTGTGATGACTCCTGCCCCAACCGCGACACCTGCAAAGGTTAGGGTCTTCGTGGTGACGAATTGATTTGACTGAGTAGTTAAAGTGCTCACCACATTGGACTCGCCGGGGCCATTCCGCTGTACATAGGTCGTAGGAGCTGCAAAGAACTTGCGGATTTTGGTGAGCATGGCGAACCTTCCGTCAGGTTAGAGCCGATGAACCACTGGTGGATGCTGGAGCTTAGCATTCCCAATTGGGGTGGCGTGTGGTTAATTAGAGATAGATAAAGTATTTCGATAGCCATATTAACCTTTTGATCGGAATGGTCCAGATAGCACCGACCCCGGCAACGACTGGGGAGATTTTCAAATTTATTTCTGGTGATGTGACCAGGTTCCAGCCGAACATGATGACCACCCACTTCCCTCCCAATGTCGAGATGCCTACACACGACAACGCGGAGATCGGCTACGTCCGCGCCATCAGCGGCAACGACCTCACCATCACCCGTGCTCAAGAGGGCTCGCTACTCAAGTCTGTCGCTGCAGGCTGGCAGATCATCGGGGGAGTGACAGCGGAGACCCTTCCCGACGTCGAGGAAGCGCTTGGTCCCTCGTCGTGCTTGGCATGGGCGAGTTCGGATGTCTCATCGGTGACGATGGTGAGTAGCTGACAGATCCGTACCGAGTACGATCGCGGCCGGCACGACGGATGTTCAAAACCGTCTGCGCCAGAATTTCGTTGGTGGGCGCGCCGACGAAGATCGCTTCGGCGTTCTGCGCCGCGAACCGAACGCCACGCGGCGACGCCCCGGCCTGAAAGATCACCGGCGTTCGCTGCGGCGATGGTTCGGCCAGATGGATACCCGGCACTCTGAAGTGCTTGCCGCGGTGGCCGATTCGATGCACCTTGGTTGGGTCTGTGAACACGCCGGTCTCGCGATCGCGGACCACCGCGTTCTCGTCCCACGAGGCCTCCCAGAGTTTGTAGAGCACCTCTAGATATTCGTCGGCGTGGTCGTAGCGATCGTCGTGCTTCAACTGGTCGTCGTGGCCCATGTTGTGCGCGCGAACGGATACGGATGCTCGAAGCCGGTACCTGCAGTGATGCCGAAGCCCAGATGCTCGGTGACCGCGGCCTGCGCACAGACGAGCAGGAGGGGGTCCGACACCGGGATCTGCGCGCCGTGCCGAATGGCGGCGTCGTGATTACCGCCGTACACGTCGTACGTGCCGAGGACGTCGGCGACGAACAGACCGTCGAACAGGCCGCGCTCCAACAGCTTCGCCAGATCGGTCCAGTAGCCGAGTTCCTTGTATCGCCACGATTGATCCAGCGGATGACGCCAGAGACCGGGGGACTGATGCGCGACGCAGTTCATGTCGAAGGCATTGAAACGGATCTCGCGTGACACGGGGGAACTCCTTCGGCGGGACGATCTGTCTTCGATATCGACAGCGGTGCGACGCTACCGACGACCTAGGCCGGTGGGAACAGTTCGGATCGTGATGAGTCGATAGCTGGTCATCGAGTCGCCGGTAGCTCATCGTTGCGCCGTCACATCAGCGAAAAGAGCGTTGGAGCATGATCGAAATAGCGCAATTGACCAAGACGTACGGGACGGGGGAGAACACGACCGTCGTCCTCGACCGGCTGGATTTCACGGTGCAGTCCGGCGAGATCCTGGCCGTCGTCGGCCCCAGTGGTGCCGGCAAAAGCACGCTGGCCCAATGTATCAACCTCTTGACGCGGCCCACCTCGGGCTCGGTGATCGTCAACGGGGACGATCTCGCGCAGTTGAACGCCAAGCAGCTTCGGGTTGCGCGCCGGCGCATCGGCACCGTGTTTCAGTCGTCGAGTCTGCTCTCGCGCCGAACCGTGGCCGAGAACGTCGCATTGCCCCTCGACTTCCTGGGGGCGACTAAAGCCGAGACGGCCCGAAGGGTGGGTGAGCTTCTCGACCGAGTAGGGCTGTCCGACAAAGCCGCTCGCTATCCGTTTCAACTCTCGGGCGGGCAACGCCAAAGAGTGGGAATCGCGCGCGCACTGGCGCTCAGGCCGTCGGTGTTGCTGTCCGACGAGGCGACATCCGGCTTGGATCCGCAGACCACCGAATCGGTGGTCGAGTTGCTGCGTGAACTGCGTCGTGATCTCGACCTCGCCATCGTGTTCATCACCCACGAAATGGATACCGTTCTGCGAGCTGCGGATTCGGTGGCCAGGCTCGATCACGGTCGTATCGTCGAATCGGGGAAGCTGGTCGATCTGTTGACCGACCACCGCTCGCGGCTCGGCAACGAGCTGCGCCCTCGGCGTGACGACGCACAGGCTGCAGCCGGCGACGTGCACTGGAAGGTCACCTACGATTCGCCCGATGTTCCGCAGGACTGGATCGGGAGGCTGGGTCAGGATCTGGGCGTGCAGGTCGCGTTGTTGGGCGCGTCCGTGCAGGTTGTGGCCGGAGTGACGGTCGGCAGCGCGTCGATCGGCGTCGGTGGCCACCTGAGTGCACGCGTCCCTGATGCACTCACGGCGCTGGGGTTGTCCGGCTCCGTCGACGGGAATCATCCGGTATTGGAAGTCGCGTCGTGATCGCGGTACTCGCGGCAGGAAACAAGGTTCCGGTCGACGAACTGCCGGCTCTACTGTTGCCCGCGTTGGGCGACACCCTCACGATGGTCGGGATCGTGATGTCCATCGTGGTGATCGTCGGTGTTCCACTCGGAGCGGTGCTGTTCAACCTCGGTCCCGGCGGACTGTTCGAGAACCCGGTGCTGCACACGCCGGTCAGCTGGATCGTCAGCATCGGACGATCGTTGCCGTTCCTGATCCTGATGGCCGCGCTGGTTCCGGTGACCCGATGGATCACCGGAACCAACATCGGCATCGCAGCGGCAGTGGTACCGATGTCGTTGGCAGGCATCGCCTTCTTCACCCGCATCGTGGAGAACTCTCTGCGCTCGGTTCCGACGTCGGTGGTCGACGTCGCTCGGGCATCCGGTGGTTCCACACTGCAGGTCACCACCACGCAGCTGTCCGAGGCGGTTCCGTCGATCATCGGCGGGCTGACCATCAACGTCATTGCCATGATCGAATACTCGGCCATCGCCGGCACCATCGGCGCAGGCGGAATCGGTTATGTCGCAGTTACATACGGATACCAGCGATTCGATCACACCGTCATGATCGCCACGATCGTCATCCTGATTCTCACCGTCGCCGTCGTACAGCTCGTCGGCGATGCACTCGTTCGCTTCACCACACCTCATCAGCGCGCTGTGCGCACTGCCTGAACCACACCCGAAAGGTTCCATCCACCATGACAACGTCCACCGAAGCGCACGGCTTCGAGCTGAAGAACCGCCGGAAAGCGCCCTGGATCATCGCTGCCGTCGTAGTTCTGATCGCCCTCGCCGTGATCGTCCGCATCGCGTTCTTCGGCGACACCGCATCGGCCAACGACACCGAGGGAGCAACACTCGTCGTCGCCACAGCAGAGGGCAATGCGTCCGAACAGGCGCTCGTCGAATTCGTCGCAGACCAGGTTGCCCCCAAATACGGCATCACGGTCGCATTCCGCGGACTCGCAGACAGCAACACCATCAACCGCGCCGTCAGCGAAGGTGAGGTGGCCGCAACCGTCTACCAACACAAGCTGTGGCTCGGTCAGGTCCTCGAAGCGAACCCCGACTTCCAGGAGGAGGCCGCAACGCCGGTGTTCCGGTGGGGATTCGGCCTGTGGTCCGACAAGTACTCGGACCCAGCTCAATTGCCGGACGGCGCAACGGTTTCGCTGTACTCCGACCCGGCCAACGAGGCCCAAGGCCTGTGGGTACTCGAGCGAGCCGGCCTGATCACGCTCGATCCCGCTGTCGACAAGTCGACGGCCACGCAGAAGGACATCGTCGGAAACCCGAAGAATCTGAAGTTCACGCTGCTGGACTTCGCTGCGCAATCGAGGGCACTGCCGGATCTCGATGCGGCGGTGGGCTACACCGAGTACTACCTCGCCGCAGGCATTCCCGTCGAAAAGCAGATCTTCGCCCCGCCGGCACCGGACGAGTTCGCAGGCCAGCTGACCATCGGTAGCCGGTGGGCAGATACGGACAACATCAAGAATCTCGTCGCCGCATTCAAGGACCCGGCGGTGCAGGAATTTCTGGCGACCGACCCGCGTGTGAAGGACATCCTGCTTCCTCTCCAGTAGACCGGGCCGCGCCCGACGGTCCAGCACATGACCGTCGGGCGCAGCCGTGGTGTTACCTTCGACCCGCACCCGACAGCACTGACACGAGGCGGACGACGTGACCCGGTACGACGCGCTGACAGAACTACTCGACGAGCGGTACTCGTGCCGGCAGTTCCTGCCGAAGCCGGTCCCTCACGAGGTCCTCGAGCAGCTACTCACGGCCGCCCAGCGAACTCCCTCCTGGTCCAACACCCAGTCGTGGCAGATCATCGTCACCGAGGGCGATGCCACCCGAAAGTTCTCCGAGGCCTTGGTCGAGCACGTGGCGTCCGGGGCACCGCAACCGGACTTCTCGTTCCCGGCGAACTACAACGCTCTGCACCGAGCCAGACGACGCGAATGCGGTGGCGCACTCTACGAGAGCATCGGGGTGGTCAAATCCGACACCGAGGCAACGACGCGTCAGTTCATCCGCAACTACGAGCTGTTCGACGCACCGCACGCGGCCATCATCACCACCGACGCCGATCTGGGCGTGTACGGGGCCGTGGACTGCGGGTTGTACCTCCAAACCTTCCTGCTTGCTGCGCAGAGTCTCGGTCTCGGGGCCATCGCGCAGGCAGCATTGGCGGCGTACTCACCGTTTCTGCACGAATGGTTCGACATCCCGGACACCCGAAAAGTGGTGGCCGGCATCTCCTTCGGTTACCCCGACGACACACATCCGATCAACGGATTCCGTACCAGCCGAGCGCCTCTGGACGAGACGGTGACATTCGTCAGCAGCTAGGGAGCGAGCTGCGGGCCGAACTTCGTCTCGATCTCGGCGAAGAACGCATCGGCCAATGCGACGAACTGCTTCTCGTCGAGCGCGATTCGATCGCCGACGGTGTATCCGAGAATGCTTTTCGCAGGATCGAGATTTATGGTCGGATCGCTGGTCATGATGTCGTCGGCAGTCGTCATCGACGCCGCCAGGACTCGGACCTCGTTGAGTGGATTGCCGTTCTTCTTCTCCTGGCCGCGCATGCGGTGGAGAAAATAGACCTCGAGCGTCAGGACGAGATTGTTGAAGAAAGCGACGTCGAATGCCTCGTCCACGGCAGTCGTCGTCGTTCGATTCGACGCGACCGCACGGTATGCGGCGAGCTGAGAATCGAGGCGCGATTGGCAGGCGTCGATGTATTCGCGGGAGTACGACTTCACGGACAGCACGCGGGCGATCTTAATCCGGCTCGTGGTCCGACGCCGGGCAAACGTCAGTGCGAAAGGCGGCGCACGAGTTCTCTGCCCACGTCCGTCCCCGAACGCCAGGCGCTCTCGACCCGGGGCACTCCGGATTCGCACCACTGATCGCCGGCCAGTCCGACGAAGCGTCCGTCCCGGTGCTGAAGCTCGAAGTTGGAATCGTGTTGCGCCGCAGGCTTGGCGAATGTCCACCTGTGGGCGTGGGTCCACGCGGGGTCCGCCGAGACGACGGACAATTCGCGTAGCGCGTCGAGAACCGGGGCGATCGCCCCGTCGGGGTTGTCCAGATGCTGCTGCGCGCGCCCCGACGTCGTGTGCACCACGAGAACCGGAGCGCCGTCGCCGCGCCGGGCACCGTCGTCGACGACGAAGTCGATATCGGGATGATCGTTGACGAACGCCGCGTCTCGAAAGGGAATGTCGAGTCCGTCGAATCCACACGCCACCGCGATGACCGGGTCGTAGTCGACGGCATCGGGAACGGCGGTCAGTCGCGTCGCCTGCGGATCCGGCATCGCCACCACGACATGGCCGTCGGGAAGGTCGGTCAGCTCCGTGGAATGTTCGATGTCGAAGCCGTCGAGCATGTTTCGCACCAACGATCGAAGCCCGTTCGGGGTCGCCCAGCGAACCGGGCCGGTCGTCGTGCACGGAACCGTTTCGGGTTTGAGAATGCCGAACGTGTTGGCCCACTGACGCGCCAATCCACCCGACTCCCAGTCGGCCACGACCGTCGCAAATTCTTGATCTCGGACGGTGAAGTAGCCCGCTCCCAGATCGACGCGACGGCCGTGCAACTCGGGCGAGGACATCCGCCCACCCGGAGCGCGGCCTCGGTCGACGATGCGAAACGGTACGTCCGCGTCGCGGAGAACCCGCGCGCAGGCCGCGCCTGCTATGCCGGCACCGATGATGGTGACCGGATCGGAGATGATGTCCGCTTCGGAGTTCATCCGTCCAGTATGCCGGGATTCGTCCGAATATCTCTGTACCACCGGCTGTCTGGACATATCGGTCACCCGCTGCGTCTGCGTTCACTTTGTGTTCGACTACAGGGATGGCCATTACGGAGAAGCCGGATACCGGCGAGAACGGACTCGGCACCAGCCTCAAGCCACGGCACGTGACGATGATCTCGATAGCCGGAGTCATCGGCGCAGGTCTGTTCGTGGGTTCGGCCAACGCCATTGCGACGGCAGGCCCAGCGGTGCTGCTGGCGTACCTGTTCGCGGGAACACTCGTGATCCTGGTGATGCGCATGCTGGGGGAGATGGCGACGGCCAATCCCGACACCGGCTCGTTCTCCACCTATGCCACTCGCGCCCTGGGGCATTGGGCCGGATTCTCGGTCGGATGGCTGTACTGGTGGTTCTGGGTGTTGGTGATCCCGGTCGAAGCCACCGCGGCTGCATCCATTCTCACGAACTGGCTCGGCGGCGCGCAATGGATGTGGGCACTGCTCATCGTCGTTGCCCTCACCGCGACCAACCTGATCAGCGTCGGCAACTACGGCGAGTTCGAGTTCTGGTTCGCCCTGGTGAAGGTCGTGGCCATCATCGCGTTCATCGGCCTCGGGATCGCGGCGATCTTCGGGTTGCTACCCGACTCGGAAGTCAGTGGTGTCGACCAACTCTGGGCCTCGGGTGGTTTCATGCCGGGGGGCTTCGGCGCGGTGATCGCGGCCATGCTGACGACGATGTTCTCGTTCATGGGCTCGGAGATCGTCACCATCGCCGCTGCCGAATCCAAGGATCCGGCCAAGGGAATCACCCGCGCCACCAACTCGGTGATCTGGCGAATCTCGATCTTCTACTTCGGTTCCATCTTCGTCATCGTCGCATTGGTGCCCTGGAACGAACTGGATCCCAACACGGGCTCGTACCAATTCGTCCTGTCCAAGATGGGGATCCCGCACGCCGAGACCATCATGGACATCGTCATTCTGACCGCGGTTGCGTCGTGCCTGAATTCGGCGCTCTACACAGCGTCGCGCATGCTGTATTCGCTCGGCGATCGAGGTGACGCACCGAGGGCGGTCAAGAAGATCACGACGAACGGGGTGCCGTGGGTTGCGGTGATCGCCTCGATGGTGCTCGGGTTCCTCGCGGTGGTCGGAAACTACATCCTGCCCGAGAAGCTCTTCACCTACCTGCTGGCGACCACCGGCGCCGTCGCGCTGTTCGTCTACCTGGCCATCGCCAGTAGCCAGCTGGTGCTGCGGCGTCACCTCGACCGCGACGGCGAACGCCCCGCCGTTCGGATGTGGCTCTACCCGTGGCTGACGTACCTTGCCATCGGGTTCATCGTCTTCGTGCTGGTGATGATGGTGGTGCGGCCGGAGCAGCGGTCGTCCATTCTGCTGTCGGCAGTGCTGGCGGCCGTGACCGTGATCGGTGGAATTGCGGTGCAACGCCGAAATACGCGGCGCGACACCGTGGCCGCCCGAGCATCCGGTTCTCCCGACTAGATTCCCGCGTACACCTGCCGGTACAGGTCGACGATCTGCTCGGCTGTCGGCACCACCGGATTGTTGCCGGGGCTACCCGAGGCGAGCGCCTGCTCGGCCATCAGCGGCAACAGCTGGTCCCACTTCGCCTTCTCGATCCCGAAGGTCTCCGGCGTCGGAACCTCCACCTCACGGCACAGCGTGACGATCGCATCCTGCAACTTGCCACCGGCAAGCTGATCCGAATCGCTTTCCGACGCCGCGCCCAGTGCGCGGGCGCAATCGGCGTAACGCGCCTGGGCCCCGTCGATCGAGAATGCCGTGACGGCAGGCAACAGCATCGCGTTGGAAAGCCCGTGTGCAACATGGAAATGCGCGCCGATGGGTCGACTCATACCGTGCACCAAACAGACGCTGGCATTGGAGAAAGCCATTCCCGCCTGCGTCGAGGCATGCATCATCGCCTCGCGCGCCTGCCGGTCGTCGCCGTCCCGATAGGCCCGCAGCAACGACGTCCCGATCGTGCGAATCGCACTGAGGGCCAAACCGTCGGAAATGGGGTTGGCCTTCTTGCTCACGTACGCCTCGATGGCATGAGTGAGCGCATCGACGCCGGTATCGGCCGTCAAGCGCGCCGGCATCGACATCGTCAACTCGAAGTCGATGATCGAAGCGATCGGCAGAAACGACAGCCCGGGGCACAGCATCTTCTCGTCCGATGCCACGTCGGTGATGATGGTGAACTGAGTTGCCTCCGAACCACTTCCGGCAGTGGTTGGGATGGCGATGATGGGTAGCGCGGGGCCGGTCGACAGCACCGGGGCCTTGAAGTCCCGCATCGTGCCGCCCTGCACCGCGAGAATCGCCAGCGCCTTGGCCGTATCCATCGGACTGCCGCCGCCGAACCCGATGATCGAATCGGCCGAATGCTGCTGCACCGCGTCGAGGCCCGCGACCAACGAATCGGTCGTCGGATCGGGAACGGTGCCCGAGAACAGAGCCGGTGTCTTCCCGGCCTCGGTCATGATCTTCATCAAACGATCCGCCGAGCCGTTACCGGCCATGAACGCATCGGTGACGAGCAAGGGCCGTGACACGTCGAGATCGGTCAGCACCGTCCCCAGCTCTTCGACGGCACCGCCGCCCAGCTTGAGGAACCGAGGAAACGAGATGTTGGAAACCATGGTGTGCTCCTTCGCGAGGTGACCATGTGCGCGGAACTTCGTAGCCTGCTACGAAGTTCCGCGCACATGGGCTGGCTGTTTTCGGAACTCAGCTGTTCTCAGGGAAGCCGAGGTTGATGCCGCCGTGGCTCGGGTCGAGCCAGCGGCTGGTGACGGCCTTTCCTCGGGTGAAGAAGTGCACTCCCTCGGTGCCGTGGGCGTGGCTGTCGCCGAAGAGCGAGTTCTTCCAACCGCCGAAGCTGTAGTAGGACATCGGAACCGGGATGGGGACGTTGATGCCGATCATGCCGACCTCGACCTCGTTCTGGAAGCGTCGGGCCGCGCCGCCGTCGTTGGTGAAGATGGCGGTGCCGTTGCCGTAGGGATTGTCGTTGATCAGCTGCAGTGCGTCGTCGTAGGTGTCGACGCGAACGACCGACAGGACGGGTCCGAAGATCTCGTCGGTGTAGATGCTCATGTCGGGAGTCACGTGGTCGATCAGGGTGGGGCCGAGCCAGAATCCGTCGGTGCCACCGTCGGGCTGGACGGTGCGGCCGTCGACGACGAGGGTGGCACCTGCCGCTTCGCCTGCATCGACGTACGAGGCGACCTTGTCACGGTGTGCCTTGGTGACGAGCGGGCCCATGTCTGCCCCTCGGGTGCCGTCGCCGGTGACCAACGGTGTTGTCCGCTCGGCGATCTTGGCGACGAGTTCGTCGGCGATGTTCCCGACGGCGACGAGGGCGGAGATGGCCATGCAGCGTTCGCCTGCGGAACCGAAGCCCGCATTGACCATGGCGTCGGCGGCGAGATCGAGATCTGCATCGGGGAGGACGACGGCGTGATTCTTGGCACCGCCCAGGGCCTGGACGCGCTTTCCGTGGGCGGTGCCGGTGGCGTAGACGTACTGGGCGATGGGGGTGGAGCCGACGAAGGAGATCGACTTGATTTTCTTGTTCTCGAGGAGCTCGTCGACGGCCACCTTGTCGCCCTGCAGGACGTTGAAGACGCCATCGGGTAGGCCCGCCTCGGCCCAGAGCTCGGCGAGCCAGATACTGGCGCTCGGGTCCTTTTCGGACGGTTTGAGGACGACGGTGTTGCCTGCCGCGATGGCGATGGGGAAGAACCACATCGGGACCATGGCGGGGAAGTTGAAGGGCGAGATGATGCCGACCGGTCCGAGCGGTTGACGGATGGAGTAGACGTCGACGCCGGTCGACGCGTTCTCGGTGTATCCGCCCTTGAGCAGATGTGCCATGCCGCAGGCGAATTCGACGACCTCCTGACCGCGGCCGATCTCACCCAGGGCGTCGGAGAGAACCTTGCCGTGTTCGGCGGTGATGATCGCGGCGAGCTCGTTCTTCTTGGCGTTCAACAGCTCTCGGAAGGAGAACAGGATGGAGGTGCGCTTGGCCAGTGAGGTGTCGCGCCACGCCGGGAATGCGGCTGCGGCGGCGTCGATGACCGCACGGGCATCGTCTGTGTCGGCCAGGGTGAGCGTTCCGGTGACCTCGCCGGTGGCGGGGTTGGTGACGGGGGCGGTCCGGTCGGAGACGCCGGAATAGGTCTTTCCATCGAGCCAGTGCGTGATGACGTCGGTCAACGTTCGATCCTTCCATCGGTGTGTCTCGAGTCTCACTTGTACGGATGCACATGTCAAAGGCCAAAACCGCAGATCGCTGTGCAGAAATGCACACCGGCGATAGTCTCGGTGGGTGTTCAACGCAGACCATCTCCGCTACTTCCTCGAAGTGTCGAGGACCGGGCGTCTGACCGACGCCTCGCACACTCTCGGTGTCGACCACACCACCGTCGGTCGGCGCATCACGGCTCTCGAGAAGTCGGCCGGGCAGCGCCTGTTCGACAGAACGCCGTCGGGTTGGCGACTGACCGAGGCGGGTCGACGCCTCGTCGCATACGCCGAGACCGTCGAGTCGACACTCATCGCGGCGTTCGAGGATCAGACCTCGGACACCGGCTCCCTGCGAGGAACCGTGCGCATCGCTGCCCCGGACGGTTTCGGAGCGTTCGTGCTGACACCGAAACTGGGAGTACTCCGAGACAAGCACCCCGATCTCGACATCGAACTGGTCACCGCCACCGAGCACAACTCGCTGGCCACCAGGGAGTTCGACATCGCAATCACGTTGGAGCGGCCGTCACCGAGGTTCGTCACTACCCGCAGGTTGGCGACGTACTCCTTGGGGCTCTACGCCTCGGCCGAGTATCTCGCCGCGATGGCACCGATCAGGACCGTCGACGAGCTGCGTGAACACACACTGATCTCGTACGTGGACGCGCTGCTCGATGTGGCACCGCTGCGCATCCTGGATGCGATCCTGCCGGAGGGCCGCGCGCAGATTCAGACCAACAACATCACCGGGCAGTGGATCGCGGCAAGATCCGGTGTGGGGATTGCGCCCCTGCCCAGCTATATCGGTGAGCCGGACGGGTCCCTCGTGTCGGTCCTGCCCGGTGTCGTCTCGGTCGAGCGGACGTATTGGACGGTGGTACCGAGAGAGCTGACCGGACTCGCGCGGGTGAAGGCCGTCGACGAATTTCTCCGGTCGGTCGTGACCGACGAACAGCATCTGTTTCCTGTGCCGCAGTAACGACGGGACAAACGCACATCCCGAGAGTGTCGGTGGCCGTTGATATTTGGACGATCCGATGAGACCGACGTCTCGTGACCACGGACACACGTGACGCCGACCTCAAAGGCGTGGGAATCGCCTTACTCGCGGGTAACAATCTGTTACGCCCACATCCGCTCGGCGGATCCACACGAGATTCTGGGGGAATCATGACGATGTTCGTAATGACAGCAGTCGGCTTCGTAGGAATGGCAATCGCCTTGCTCAACGACGGAAGCGACATCGACTTCCGCAACCGTCAACTGGCAGGTGCGTACCGTCACCGCTGGGCCTGACAGTCCGGTGTCCTGAGCCCGGTGTGCAGTTGGCAAGATTCGTGGGATGTGGACACACCCCCGAGCGATCGGCTTACTGGTCGGCTACGGCCTCGATCGAGTGTTCGCAGACCCGAGACGCTGGCACCCGGTCGCAGGATTCGGGACCACGGCACTGCGCGTCGAACGCGCCCTCTACCGCGACAGTCGAGCCTCGGGCGTCGTCCATGCGGCCGCGCTGATCGGCTCGATGACCGCACTCGGCGTCGCGTCGAGTCGCGTGGCCGCCCGTGTGGGTGCACCTGCTGAAGTCGCTCTGGTGGCGGCGGCTACCTGGGCCGCGCTCGGAGGCACGTCACTGTCGAAGGTGGGCCGGCAGATGGCCGACCATCTCGACAACGACGACCTCGAGAGTGCACGCGCACTGCTGCCGTCACTGTGCGGTCGAGATCCGGAACCACTCGACTCCGACGGCCTCGCACGCGCCGCCCTCGAGTCCATCGCGGAGAACACCTCCGATGCGACGGTCGGCGTGTTGGTGTGGGGAGCGCTGGCCGGGGTGCCGGGAATTCTGGCCTACCGAGCGAGCAACACGCTCGACGCGATGGTCGGCTACCGCTCGCCGAAGTATCTGCGCTTCGGTTGGGCCGCAGCGCGAATCGACGACGTTCTTAACCTGCTGCCGGCCCGCGTCACCGGCCTGGCGACGGTCGTCGCAGCTCCGTCGGTGCAGGGTTCGCCCACCCGAGCCCTGAAGATGTGGCGACGCGACGCCGCGCAGCACCCCAGCCCCAACGCAGGTGTCGCGGAGGCGTCGGCTGCCGGGGCACTGGGGCTGCAACTGGGTGGCAGAACGCAGTACCGACACGGCGTCGAGATCAGGCCGACACTCGGTGACGGACACGCGCCGACCGCACGTGATCTTCGCCGATCGGTCGCACTGTCGAGCCGAGTACAAGAACTGTCGGCTTTCGCGTCAGCGATTCTTGCCGTAGCGATCGGCCAGGCGAGGATCCGACGGCGTCGTCTGGCGTGACGCCGCTCGCGCCCTGGCTCGCTTCTCGCGACGCGTGGGCAAGGTGAACTCTTCTTCCTCGTCCGGACCGGCCTTATCCGGACCGGCCTCGTTCTCGCCCTCGGGCTCGGTATCCGGCTCGCCGGGGATCGCGTCCGCGAGTTGTGCACGTGCATTGCGGCGTTCCCGTATCTCCGCGCGAGCGAAATACGCCAGACCCAACGGTGCCATGATGCCGAACGCCAGCCACTGCAGACCGTAGGACAGATAGGGGCCTGCGTCGGTCTGCGGCAGTTCGATCAAGCCGAGACCGCCCGGCTGACCGTCGTCGAGCTGGAGATATCCGTCGATGGCGTCGACTCCTACCGCCGCGCCGATCTGTTCCGGGTTGATGTTGTAGACCTGCAGTCGACCGTCGTCCTCGACGGGCTCGCGCGAGGTGCCCTCGGCTTGTCGTACCCGCGCGTTCAGTGTCACGTCACCGGTGGGGGCCGCCTCGAACTCGGGCGCTCTGGTTCCTTCCACCGGCAGTACGTATCCGCGGTTGACGAGCACGGTGGGCCCGCCGTCGATCACGAACGGGGTGATGACCTCGTATGCGGGCTGATCACGGATGCTGCGCAGCCGCACCAGCACGTCGGAATCTGCGACGTAGGACCCGGGGGCGATGACCCGACGCCACTCGTCCTCGGCCGGAAACCCGTCAGCGGTGAGAACGTCCGAGATCGGTACCGGATCCGCGTCGACGGATCGGGTGATCAGATCGTTGCGCTCGGACGTCGAGGTGTTCTTTCCCAACTGCCACGGAGCGAGCACGCTGAAGCACAGGAACGCGAAGGCCAGCACCACCGCAGCCAGCACCAACCACTTGGGTCGCAGCAAGAACGCTAACTTGTCCACGCCACCACGGTAGCCGGGTCAGCGAGGGAGCCGAGACCGTGCCCAGTCCAGCAAGCCGGGCACGGCACCTTCGATCTGCTCGCGCACCTCGGTGAATGCCGAATCGGATGAGTAGTACGGATCGGCCACCGACGAGTCGTCGGCATCGGGGTCGAACGACCGCAGCAAGGCGACACGATCGGCCGGAGCACCGAGCTGCAGCAGGGCGCGAGCATGGCCGGTATCGAGTGCGACGATCAGATCCGCTGCCAGATGATCCGGCCCGACCTGCGCCGCCGCGTGCTCGCTGTCGTATCCGTGGGCATCGAGCTCGGCGACGGTTCGAGGATCCGCGCCGTCGCCCACATGCCAACCGCCGGTCCCGGCGCTCGAGACGCGCACCGCCTCGCTCAGGCCGGCGTCGCGCAAATGACCAGCGAAGACCTTCTCGGCCATGGGCGATCGGCAGATGTTGCCGGTGCACACGAACGTCACGTGCAGTGGCTCGGTCATCGCACGGCCGCCGTGTTCTGCTCGAGCACGGCGGCCAGCTCGTCCATGCTCGACGCGGTGAACGCGGCGTCGTCGCTCTCGCCGTCGACGCCGTAGCCCCACTCGACGTACACCGTGGGAATGCCGAATCGGGCGGCGCCGTGCACGTCGTGATCACGATCACCGATCATGATCACCCCGGCGGTGCCGCCGTCCGCGGACTCCACCGGGTCGATGCCGAGGTTGGTCAGCGAGTGCGCGATCACGTCGGACTTCGCCCGTCGGGTGCCGTCGTTGCTGGCACCGCCGATGAACTCGAAGTACCGCGACAGGCCGAAGTGGTCCAGAATCCGGACCGCGAATCGCTCCGACTTCGACGTCGCCACACCGAGCCGGACGCCGCGATCCTGCAATCGCGTCAACACCGACTCGATGCCGTCGAACGCGGTGTTCTCGGCCCAGCCCCGCTCGTCGTAACGCTGGAAGTACGCCGCCAGGGCACGCTGCGCCGCATCCTCGTCCAGGCCGAGGCCGCGCAACGTGTCGATCAGTGGTGGTCCGACGACCATCGACAGCTGTTCCTCGGTCGGTTCGGGGGCATCCACCGACGCCAGTGCGTGGCGAAAACCGGCGTGAATTCCCGGTGCGGAATCGGTCAACGTCCCATCGAGATCGAACAGGACAACGGACGCGGGAGCATCGACAGACATGGTCGGAGCCTATCGGTGCGGGCTGTTCGGTGACGGCGCGGCTACGCTCGTCGCGATGTCCGACACAGCTGCCGATCCCGATGCGCTCCTCCGTCACCACGGAGACGTCGAGGTCGATTCCGGATTCGTCGACTTCGCCGTCAACGTACGCGGCGACGGACCGCCGGCATGGCTTCGCGATCGGCTCGGCGCGGCACTGAGTTCGTTGGGTTCGTACCCGAGCGCGGCCGCCGAGACGGCCGCGCGAGAACAGGTGGCCGAACACCACGGCCGCTCACCGGACGAGGTACTGCTGCTCAGCGGCGGGGCCGAGGGTTTCTCGATGCTGCCGCGGCTTCGGCCCCAGCTAGTGGCGACGATCCACCCGTCGTTCACCGAGCCCGACTGGGTGCTGGAGCAGGCAGGCATTGCGGTGCACCGAGTGATCCTGCCGCCACCCTTCGAGCTCGACCCGACGCTCGTACCCGACACCGCCGACATGGTGATCCTCGGCAACCCGACCAACCCCACATCGGTTCTGCACCCCCGTGAGGCGGTCCTGAGTCTGCGTGGATCCGGACGCATGCTGGTAATCGACGAGGCCTTCGCCGACGCAGTGCTCGGGGAGGGGGAATCGGTGGCGTCACAGAGCCTGGACGATGTGCTGGTTCTGCGCAGTCTGACCAAGACGTGGGCGTTGGCGGGATTGCGGTGTGGATACGCACTGGGGCACCCCGACGTCCTCGCGCGACTGCAGTACGGCCGTGCGCACTGGCCCCTGGGGAGTCTGCAGATCGAAGCGATACGCGCCTGCACCGAACCGTTCGCCGTCGATCGGGCACGCGTCGAATCGGAGCGCATCCACCGCGAACGCACCGCGATGACCCAGCGCCTCGAGGCCTTGGGCCTGGACATCACCGGCCCGGCCCGTGCGCCGTTTCTGCTGCTGCGCGTCGACGGAGCCGATGTTGTTCGAGAACGTCTGCGCACGATGGGTATCGCGGTGCGGCGCGCGGACACGTTCCCGGGGCTCGACCGGCACCACCTGCGCGTCGCGGTACGGGACTCGCAGCGGGTCGACATACTGGTGGACGCGTTGAAGACCGTTCTGTGAGGAGAGCAGCGAACATGGCAGTGACACTGGCCGACGTCATCGAGGTGCTCGACGACGCGTACCCACCCCGTCTTGCGGAGAGCTGGGACTCGGTGGGCCTGGTGTGCGGAGATCCGAAAGCTGTTGTGCAGCAGGTCGTGTACACGGTCGACGTCACCGACGCCGTGGTCGACGACGCCATCGCCCGCGGTGCCGATCTCATCGTCGCCCACCATCCGTTGCTGCTCAAAGGCGTCGACACCGTCGCGGCCGACACCGCGAAAGGATCGGTGATCCACCGTCTGATCAAGGCCGACTGCGCGCTGTTCACCGCCCACACCAACGCCGACTCCGCAGATCCCGGAGTCTCCGACGCACTCGCATTCGCGCTCGGGGTGATCGACACCCGGCCACTCGATCCCATTCCGTCTCCCGCACACGACAAGTGGGTGGTCTTCGTGCCCACCGCCGACTCGGCGGCGGTGCGACAGGCCCTGTTCGACGCCGGAGCCGGGCAGATCGGCGAGTACAGCGAAGCGAGCTGGCAGAGTGCGGGTCTCGGCCGATTCCGTCCGGGCCCGAACGCACACCCGACGCTCGGCGTTCTCGGTGAGGTGCACACCGAGGCGGAGGATCGCATCGAGGTCGTGGCCCCCAAAGGGCTACGTGCTCAAATACTTTCGGCGATGCGTCGGGCACACCCGTACGAGGAGCCCGCGTTCGACGTATTCGAATCCGCGGCTCTACCGTCGTGCACCGGCCTGGGCCGCATCGGAAAACTACCGAATCCGATGACAGTGGCCGAGTTCACCGAGGTCGTCCGCGAGGCGTTGCCCGCCACGACGTGGGGAGTACGCGCAGCGGGAAACCCCGCCGCCATGGTTTCGGTGGTTGCGATGTGCGGGGGAGCGGGTGACTCGTTCCTCTCCGCGGTGGCGCGCACCGACGCCGATGTGTACGTCACCTCCGATCTGCGGCACCACCCGGTCGACGAGCACCTGCGCGCCGGCGGCCCCGCGGTGATCGACACCGCACACTGGGCCTCTGAGTTCCCGTGGTGCGCACAGGCGCGAGGCATCGTCGACGCCGCGTTCGGTGACACCGAGGGATGGAACAGCTGGGTCACCGAGGTGCGTACCGACCCGTGGACACTGTGATCATCGAACCCACGACCTGCCATCGAGTGGATCCGGCTCACTCATTTTCCTGCAGCCGGTAGGGTAATCCGAATCAACTTCCATAGTCGCAGGAGTCATCAAGCGTGAACGTCGATCCCAAAGTCCAGGCCTCGCTGCTCGAATTGGCCGGTGTGGATACCGAACTCTCGCAGATCGCCCACCGCCGCAAGAGCCTCCCCGAACAGCAGGAGGTGGACAAGCTCGAGACCGAGCGCACCACGCGCAAGGATGCCGCGGTGACGGTGCAGATCTCGATGGACGACCTCGACCGGGACATTCGCAAACTCGAAGGCGAGGTCGACGCGGTTCGGCAACGCGAAGCCCGCGACAAGAAGATGCTCGAGAGCGGCACCATCGCACCGAAGCAGATGACCGAATTGCAGCACGAGCTCGGCAGCCTCGAACGTCGTCAGGGCATCCTCGAAGAGGAACTGCTCGAGGTCATGGAGCAGCGTGAGGCCAGCGAACGTGACTACGAGCACGCCGGTGCGCAACTGACGCAGATCGAGGACGAGTTGGTCGACGCCGGCCGCCGCCGTGACGACGCCGTCGCAGACCTCGATGTCGCCGAGAAGCGCAGCGCGGAGCGCCGCGAATCGTTGGCCTCGGGATTGCCCGCGGATCTGCTTGCGCTCTACGAGAAGCAGCGAGCGCTCACCGGCCGCGGTGCGGCACTGCTGCAGGCTCGTCGATGTGGAGCGTGCCGAATCGAACTCGATCGCAACGAGATCGCGAGCATTGCCAGCAAGCCCGCGGATGCTCTGATTCGTTGCTCCGAGTGCAACGCAATCCTGGTGCGCACCAAGGAATCCGGAATTTGAGTCAGGTGTCGAGAGTCGTTGCCGAGGCCGACGGTGGATCGCGTGGAAATCCTGGGCCCGCCGGCTACGGCGCGGTGGTGCTCAGTGCAGATCGCTCGCAGGTGCTCGCCGAGCGTCGGGCGTCGCTGGGCGTGGCGACCAACAACGTGGCCGAGTACAACGGACTGATCGCCGCACTGACCGCGGCCCGCGACGTCGGTGCCCGTGAGGTTGCCGTCCGGATGGACTCCAAACTCGTCGTCGAACAGATGTCCGGACGCTGGAAAGTGAAGCACCCGGACATGATTCCGCTTCAGCGACAAGCGGCCGAACTCGCCCGCGGCTTCGATTCCGTCACCTACGAGTGGATTCCGCGTGCACAGAACTCGCACGCGGATGCGCTGGCCAACGAGGCGATGGACGCGGCGGCCGAGGGCGTGGACCTGTCGGATCGGCCCGACGCCGAGCCGGTAGCAGCGAAGCCCGCGTCGCCTGGATGGACCGGTGCGATGGGGGAGCCGACCCGCCTGCTGCTGTTGCGACACGGCCAGACCCCCATGTCGGTCGACCGTCGATACTCCGGCCGGGGCAATCCCGACCTGACCGAACTGGGTCGACGCCAAGCAGATTCTGCCGCAACGGTTCTCGGTGCACGGACGGATATCGACGCCATCGTGGCCTCGCCGCTCGCGCGCGCCCAACAGACTGCTGCGGCGACAGCCGACCGTCTCGGTTTGCCCGTCACCACGGTCGACGGTCTCATCGAAACCGACTTCGGCGACTGGGAAGGGCTCACCTTCACCGAGGCCATGGAACGTCACCCCGAGGTCCACAAGGCGTGGCGAGGCGACACCTCCGTTGCACCGCCGAACGGTGAGAGCTTCGACGCAGTACGCACGCGCATCGAAGCGACCCGCGATCGATTGCTCGCCGAGTACGCCGGGAAGACCGTCCTGGTGGTCACCCACGTGACACCGATCAAGATGCTGCTGCAACTCGCACTCGACGTCGGCCCGTCGCTGCTGTACCGACTGCACCTGGATCTCGCGTCCCTGAGCATCGCCGAGTTCTACCCCGACGGCGGGGCCTCGGTGCGCTTGGTGAACGACACCTCGCACCTGGCCTCGTCGGCCTGAATCGCGGCTAGGTTCCGTTAACGGGATCCGGGCGACAACAGCGACAACAGTCTCGACTCGTCTCGCGAGCCGGGTGCTGCGGTGTAGACGATCACCCGCACGTCGGAGCCGGCAGGCCGAAACACGTCCCCATCGAGGACCATCGACCCAACCAGGGGATGGTCGATGCTCTTGCGTGCTCCCCGGTAGACGGTCGGACGTGCAGAGCGCCAACGATCGGAGAACTCGTTGCTGCGGGCCCGAAGGTCACGGACCAGACTGTCGAGCTCGGCGTCGTCGGGATGCGATATCTGTGCCACACGGAGGTCCCCGACCAGCGCGTCCCGATACTGCTCTCGTTGTCCGGGATCGACCCACATTGACGACGTGTCCTCGGTCATCTCGAACCAGACCTGGTTGCGTGAATGTCCGGACAGGTCCATCGGATCGCCCATCAGCGCGGACCACGCCGCGTTCCATCTCAGCAGCCACCAATCCGCCGCGTACACCGCCGTAGGCCAGTGGTCGGCTCGGGCCAGCAGTCGATCGACACTGTCCGGTACCGATCGATCGACAGCCGACGACGGTGCCGCGAGTCCGGCAGCTCGATACAACACCCCGGCATCGGCGAGGTCGAGACCCAAGGCCCGAACCAGAGCAGCGACCACCGCCGCCGACGGATTCGACGCACGGCCCTGCTCGAGTTGAACCAGATAGTCCACGGAGATCCCGGCGAGGGTGGCGAGTTCTTCGCGGCGCAGACCCGACGAACGCCGAGGTCTGACGGTCGAGTCGGACGGAACGGGTGCGCTGCAGTCACGCCAGCCACGGAGCACCGACGAGAAACCCGCCGGTCGGCGTCCCTGCTGCTCTACGCTCATCTCCCCACTGTGCCACTCGGCCACGTGCGTCTCCTCGACGACGACGTGGGTGGTACCGGCAGACCTACCGACAATCGGCATCTTCTCCATTGGATCGCCGAGCCCTAGCGTCGACGTCATGAGCACAATCACGATGATCACCGGCGGCAACAAGGGAATCGGCCACGAGACAGCACGGCGCCTACAGCGTGCCGGCCACACCGTGATCATCGGTGCCCGCAACCGTGAGCTCGGTCGTGCTGCTGCCGCCGACCTCGGCGTCACCTTCGTCCAACTCGACGTCACCGATCAGGGCAGCGTCGACGCTGCCGCACACCAGGTGCGTGTGGACCACGGACGGCTCGACGTCCTGATCAACAACGCCGGCATCACCGGGGCCTTCGTGCCGCTCGAGGAAGGATCGGCGGACGACGCCCGAGATGTCTTCGACACCAATGTCTTCGGCGTGGTTCGAGTGACCAACGCATTCGTGCCACTGCTGCAGATCTCGAAGAATGCACGAATCGTCAACGTTTCCTCGGGCGTCGGATCGATCCACGACACCATCGAGCAGGGCTGGTTCGACTGGCAGGTGGTGCCGCCGATCTACGCGTCGTCCAAGACGGCACTCAACATGCTCACGGTGAAGTACGCGCACGCACTCCCCACGATGCGAGTCAACGCTGCCGACCCCGGCTACACCCGTACCGATCTGAACGGCGGCAAGGGAGCACACGACGTCGCGCAGGGCACCGACGAGATCGTTCGACTCGCCACGATTGCCGAGGACGGACCGACCGGCACCGTAGGAAACAGTCAGGGTCTGCTTCGCTGGTGAGTCATCGACCGAGAAGGCACTGAGCGCCTTCCGACAGGTGGGGCGTCGGACCGGCATGTCGCTCGGGTCGAGTGGGGGATGATGCGTTGCGTGTTCACTGACGCCGTGCGCGAGCCCATGGCGGCGCGCTGGATGGCAATCGCATCGCCCGCATCGGCCGCCGCAGGGCTGGCAGTTGCCTTCACCTGGCGATACTGCGTGCCCCGGATGTGGATCGATGCCGATGCCCCACCACCTGTGAATCCGGGCGACTCCGGGTACTTTCGCGTGTACGACTACGTGCAGTACGTGTCGGGACCGCCGTGGTGGCCGATCACGTTGGTCGCTCCGGTCGCGGCACTTCTGGTCGGGACCGTCGTCTCGATCACGGTCGGATGGATTCTGCGCGCCCGATCGCACGGCCGGGCGTTGCACATGTCGGCCCCACTCGTGGCGGGAGGCCTCGTAGGCGCGGGGGCAGCATGGTGGGCACGACGTCGACCTCCCGAGATCCGCATCAGGATGGTCGCGGATCCCTACTTCGATGACCTCGGGCCGACCGGCGCTGCACGCCAGGAGATCTACGGCGGACCGCCGCTGTTCGACACCGTGCATGCCGGGCTGCTGTTGCCGGTGGTGGGGGCGGTGGTCGGTGCCGTGGTCTTCGCTGTGGGCTTGGCGATCACGACACTCCGCGTACGGCGCTCGATCTGACCGAGGCTCAAACCTGCAGTGCAAGCCACAGGCCTGCCACCGCACCGACGATCGTCAGCGGTGTCGTGATGACGCCCAACACGGTGAAGGTTCGCAGATCTGCCGGCTCGTCGTTGGCCGATGCGACGCGTCGCCACAGCATGATCGCAAGCGACCCGACGTAGGTGAGGTTGGGGCCGAGGTTCACCCCGATCACCATGGCCAACAACAGTGCCGGGGGAGCGTCGGCCCCGAATGCGGCCAGCAGCAGCAGCGTCGCGGGCAGGTTGTTGACGATGTTCGACGCAACCGCCGCGATGGCGGCCGCGGCCAGCAGCGAGGCGAAGCTGGTGTCGGACGGCAGAATTCGGGACAGCCAGTCGCCGATCGGGCCTGTGGTGACACCGAGAACGACGATGCCGAGCAAGAAGACGAAGCCACAGAACGGTAGATCGGCACCGCGCAGAATGGCGCGAGCACTGGTGTGACGTCCTCGAAGCGCGGGGATGGCCAGTGCCACCGATCCCACCGCGGCCACCCAGAACGGTTCGACGTCGAACAGCCCTGCCACCGCGAAGCCGACGAGTGTCGCGGCGAGGATGACCAGCGTGGTCCGGGGTGCAGGGACGTTCTCGGCGCTCTGCAGGGTCGAGCTCTTCGGCGGTGTGGCGGTGCGAGTCAGATCCTTGCGGAAGAAGATCAGGAACACCGCCAACTCGATGGCCACCGCGAATATCCAGGGCAATGCCATCAGAGCGGTGAAGTGCAGGAAGGTGAGTCCGGTCGCGGCGAAGGCGAGCAGGTTGGTCAGGTTCGATACCGGCAGCAGCGTCGACGCCGAATTGGACAGGTGCGCCGTGGCGTAACTGTGTGGACGCGGCGACATTCTCAGGACGCGAGCCGCACCGATGATGGCCGGCGTCAACAGCACCACGGTGGCGTCGAGGCTCAGTACTGCCG
Source organism: Rhodococcus sp. 06-470-2 (assembly GCF_002258235.1). Lineage (NCBI taxonomy): Bacteria > Bacillati > Actinomycetota > Actinomycetes > Mycobacteriales > Nocardiaceae > Rhodococcus > Rhodococcus sp. 06-470-2. Next base: position 25,894 of record NZ_NOYB01000018.1, read on the forward strand.
TGGTCGATGCGGCTGCTGCGAACACGAGTGTCAACAGTCTGCGGGGGCTGCCCTTCGCACCTCGTCGCAGCTTCGCCGCGATCCAGGTGAACACTCCGAGCGCGTCCGACAGATGCGCCAGGATCAGGATGAACGCCAGAAACACGACGGTCGGAGCGAGTTCGAGTACCTGCTCGCGTGCGGCGTCGAGGCTGACGAGGCCGACGACCAGGACTATCGCGGCAGCCGGCAGCGCGGCGACGATCTCGGGCAGACCCCGGGGTCGGACGATCGCGAAAACGAGCACAGCTGCGACCAGTGCCGCGGCGAGAACGGTCACGCGAGAATCTTCACGAGAGTGCGCAGATTTCGAGTGGTGGTCGTCGGCTTGAATTTCGCCTTGGCCGTCGCTTTCCCGAAGCGACTCGTCGTCGTGCTCCCCGCGCGGACCTCCCAGTACACGACATCACGTCCGGCAGCGACACGTTCGAGCTCGACATCGAGTTCGTCTGCGAGAGCGGACAATTCGGTCAGATGGGTGGGGTCGGTTCCGAACACCACGTAAGGATGCCACCCTTGCCGTTCGGCGTCGAACGGGTAGCACTCCACGATCGCCCGAAGTGTCGGCACGTCCAGGACGACAACCCAGGCCTGATAGCCGAACGCCTGGGCAAGCGTGTTCTCCACCTGTTCCTTCACGACGACGGAAGTCAGCGGGGAGTTCAGCAGGACATTGCCGGTCGCGAGAACAGTGCGGACATCGGTGAAGCCGGCCGACGTCAGGGCCGCACGAAGATCGGCCATCTTGATGTTGATGCCACCGACATTGATGCCACGCAGCAACACGACCCACTCACTCATGAAGGGAACTGTAGTGAAGCGCTCCACAATCGCCCTTGAGTAAGTAGTTAGTAACCAGTAACTTAATTGTCATGGCGCAGCGAGAACGTATGACCGGACCCGACCGTCGCGAGCAGATCCTGCGGATCGCAGCAGACGAATTCGCTACGGCCGGACTCCACGGCGGTTCGACCGAGGCGATCGCCCGCGCAGCCGGGATCACACAGGCCTACATCTTTCGGATATTCGGAACCAAGAGGGCGCTGTTCTCCGAATTGGTCGTCGCGTCCTTCGACCGGTTGGCGAACGGAATGCGCGAAGCGGCGGGAACGGAAACCGGGCAACAGGCGTTGGCGTCGATGGGGGAGCGCTACTACAGCATGCTCGAGGATCGAACCTCACTGTTGCTGCAACTACAGGGGATCGCAGCATGTGGCGACCCCGAGGTCCGAGACGCGGTGCGGTCCGGCTTCGGCCGGATGTGGAACACCGTCGCGGAGATCACCGGGCTCGATGCCGTGACCGTCAAGGCGTTTCTCGCGTTCGGCATGCTGCTCAACAGTGGTGCGGCCCTGCAGATCGACGACGTCGACGCACCGTGGGCGAACGGAGTCGGCACTCGCATCCAGGCCGGACTGTTCGACCACATCACGAGCGATACGAACCGATGACCGCCGACGCCGAGTGCCGCGACTCGCGACTGCTCGTGCTCGCGTTGGTGTTCGTCGGAGTGGTCGTGGCCGCCGTCGGCAGTCTCGGTGCTCCGTTGATCACCAGTGTTGCAACCACTTTCGATGTCTCGCTGTCGAGTGCGCAGTGGACGCTCACGGTGGCACTCCTGACCGGCGCTGTCGCGACGCCGATTCTGGGCCGTCTCGGATCGGGTCCGCATCGACGAGCGGCAATTCTGGGAACACTCGGCGTCGTCTCGGTCGGTGGACTTCTGACCGCACTGCCATTGCCCTTTTCGTGGCTACTACTCGGCCGAGCGGCCCAGGGAGTGGGGCTGGCGCTGACCTCGATGCTGATGGGCGTAGCGCGAGATCATCTGTCCGACAGGCGCGCTGGATCGACCATTGCGTTGTTGTCGGTTGCATCGACGGCGGGCGTCGGCGTGGGCTACCCGTTGTCCGGGTTTCTGACCGACCACGGTGGGATTCGCGCCGCATACGGCCTCGGTGCCGCTCTGACAGTGATGGCGTCGGCTGTTGCTCTGAAGGTGATTCCACCCTCGCCGCAGAAGTGTTCGACTCGAATCGACGTTCCCGGTGCAGTGCTGCTCGCGCTCGCTCTGTCCCTGGTGCTGATTCTCGTCAGTGAAACGGCGCTGTGGACGAGCCACCCATGGGCGGTGGGGATACTGGCCACAATCGCGGTTGTCAGCGCGGGAATGTGGGTCCGCGTCGAACTCAGGAGCTCGGCACCGCTCGTCGAGCTCCGGTTGCTCCGCCGTAGGGCCGTGGTCGGAGCGAACGGGGCGATGTTCCTGGGCGGCATAGGCATGTATCTCCTGCTCACCATCGTGACGCGATACGCGCAGACACCTTCCGCTGCCGGCTACGGCTTCGGGCTCGATGTCTTCACGGCAGGGCTGGTCCTCGTTCCGTTCTCCGTGTCCGGGTTTCTCGCGGGCAAGCTGGTGCCCCGCGCACTACGTCGGCTGGGGCCCGCCCATGCGCTGACGGTCAGCGCGCTCGTCGTTCTCGGAGCTCTCGCCCTGTTCGCCGGGACCCGCACCAGCGTTCTGGAACTCGGTGCGGCAACGGCAATTCTGGGCTTCGGCGTAGGTAGCTTCTCGGCTGCGATCCCGGCTGTCGTTCTGCCGGTCGTGCCTCCGGCGGAGACGTCGAGTGCCATGAGTATCAACCAGGTGGTGCGCAGTGTCGGGTTCGCGTTCGGTAGTGCGATCGGTGGTCTGGTACTTGCCGCCGGAACGAATTCGGGTTCGACCTCTCCCGCAGAGGGGTCGTACACGTCGGCCGCCTGGGTCGGCGCAGCCGTCACCGCTGCCGCGGCCGTCACGACTGCCACCGTCCTTCGTGGCCGGGCAGCCGCCGAGCCGTCGACGTGAGACGAGTAGAGTACGCAACCGCGAACGAGTTGGCCGGACGGCTGCGGCTCGAAGGACGGGCGAACGAGTGTCGTCGCGCTTCGAGCCGAGGAAAGTCCGGACTCCACAGAGCAGGGCGGTTGTTAACGGCAACCCGAGGTGACTCGCGGGACAGTGCCACAGAAAACAGACCGCCTGCGGATCGGTTCTTCGGAATCGAACGGCAGGTCAGGGTGAAACGGTGCGGTAAGAGCGCACCAGCATCCCAGGTGACTGGGATGGCTAGGTAAACCCCGCCCGGAGCAAGGTCGAAGGCTGCACCCCGAAAGTGGTGCAGCTGCGCAGGTGCTCGAGGGCTGCTCGCCCGAGCCTGCGGGTGGACTGCTCGAGGTACCCGGCAACGGTGTGCCCAGATGGATGGTCGTCGACGTCGAACCCGCGAAAGCAGGAACGGCAGACAGGATCCGGCTTACAGGCCGACTCGTTCGCACTCACTATTTCTTCCGCAGTTCTCCTGCGGTGTCGCTCCATGGGGCACACTGGAAGTCATGACCGACGACGACACCTCCTGGTACTACGACATCAGCACCAAGCAGGTCGTACAGGGCAAGCAGACCAATGCCCTCGACCGCATGGGCCCGTATCCGGACAAGGCCACCGCGGAGCAGGCGCTGAAGATCGCCGCGGCGCGCAACAAGGCCGCCGATTCCGACGACGACTGGAACAACTGACGGTGCTGCTCACCCGGCTGAGGGCCCCGGGCTTCGACTTCGAGGCCATCAGATCCGAGTTCGCACTGAACGAAGCGTTCGACGCAGACGTGATGCGCGAGTCGGTCGAAGCCCGAGACCTGCACGCCGACAGCAGAATCGACCGCACCGACATCCCGTTCGTCACCATCGACCCGCCCGGCTCGAAGGACCTCGACCAAGCCGTACACATCGAGAAGACGTCCAACGGATTGGTGGTGCACTACGCAATCGCCGACGTGGGCGCACTGGTGACGCCCGGGGGAGCGCTCGACACCGAAACCCGTCGACGCGGTCAGACGTTCTACCTTCCCGACGGATCCGTACCGTTGCATCCACGAGAGCTGTCGGAGGGCTCGGGCAGCCTGCTCGAGGGCCAGACGCGTTGCGCCGCGCTATGGACCATCGAACTCGACGACGTCGGCGAGGCGGCCGCGTGGACCGTCACCCGCGCGCTCGTTCGATCGACCGCCCGGCTCGATTACGCCGCAGTGCAGGCCGATGTGGACGCGGGGACACCGCATCCGTCCATCGCAGCGTTGGCCGAATTCGGGGCCCAGCGCGCAGCTGCAGCGAGACGGCGCGGAGCCGTCGACATCACCCTGCCCGAGCAGGAAGTGGTGCCGGACGGGCGAGGCTGGCGCATCGTGCTGCAACCACGCACCGCAGTGGACGGGTGGAACGCCGAAATATCGCTGCTGACGGGAATGTGCGCCGCCAGAGTCATGCTCGACGCCGGAATCGGTATCGTGCGCACCCTCCCGCCTGCCTCGTCCGAATCCGTGGACACACTGAAGAAGACGGCAGCAGCCCTCGGAATCGACTGGCCCGCAGGCGCATCCGCCGGGTCTGTGCTGGCGGGTCTGCCCACCGACGAGCCGTCGACACTGGCGATGATGACCCAGGCGACCGGTTTGTTGCGCGGTGCGGACTACCTCGCGTTCGACCGCACGACGAACCCTGTGGACAGTGATACATCGGTCGAGCATTCGGGAATCGGCGCGCCGTACGCGCACGTGACGGCACCACTGCGGCGGCTGTCCGATCGCTTCGCCACCGAGGTGTGCCTGGCCGTCGTGGCCGGAGTGCCGGTACCGGACTGGGCGGCGCAGGCGCTGCCGGAGTTGCCCGCCATCATGCGTGGATCGGATTCCGCGGCGTCGAAGGTGGACCGGGCCTGCATCGACCTCACCGAGGCGCACGTACTGGAAGACAGAGTGGGCGAGCATTTCTCGGCCGTCGTGCTGCGCGGTGCCGAGGGGAAGCGGGACGCCGAGGTGTTGGTGTCGCAGCCGATCGTTCTCGGCAAGTGCGACGGAGAACCGCCCGCGGGAGAGTCGGTGAAGGTCCGGTTGACCCGGGCCGACACCGACTCGCGCACAGTCCGGTTCGACTACCCGGCCGTCACTGCCTGAAACGATCCGTCGCCTCGACGAGGTGATGCACGATGCCGGGTTCGGCTGCAGAGTGCCCGGCGTCGTCGACGATCACCAGGTCTGCCGAGGGCCAGGCCTTGTGCAGCGCCCACGCGCTCGTCGCCGGGCACACGACGTCGTAGCGGCCCTGCACGATGACACCTGGAATGCCGTCGAGCAAGTGGGCATCACGTAGCAGTTGATTCTCTTCGAGAAAGCAGTTGTTACGGAAGTAGTGGTTCTCGATACCGGCAAATGCCAGGGCGAACCGCGAGTCCGAGTTGTCTTGCACTGCATCCGATTTGGGCAACAGGTAACTCGTCGCCGCCTCCCAGGTGGACCACGCCACCGCGGCTTTCGTAGCGGCCTCGCGGTCGTCGGACGTCAACTGCCGGTGGTATGCCTCGACGAGATTGCCGCCGCGCTCGTCCTCCGGAACAGGTTCGAGAAACTTCTCCCACAGATCGGGGAAGATGTGGCCTGCCCCGCCGCCGTAGTACCAGTCGATCTCCGACGGCCGCACCAGGAAAATCCCCCGCAGAATCAGTCCTCGCACGCGATCCCGGTGCGACTGTGCGTACGCCAGCGACAGCGTCGAGCCCCAGGAACCGCCGAACACCAACCACGTGTCGATGCTCAGATGTTCCCGCAGCTTCTCCATGTCCGAGATCAGCCGGTCGGTGCTGTTGACCGACAGATCGGCGCCGTCGGCGATGTGCGGGGTCGACTGCCCGCAGCCCCGCTGATCGAACAACACGATTCGATAGGCCTGCGGGTCGAAATACCGCCGTTGCAACGGATTGGTGGCCCCGCCGGGACCGCCGTGTACGAATACCACCGGAGCGCCGTCGGGATTACCGGAGACTTCCCAGTAGATCTGTTGTCCGTCGCCGACATCGAGGTGTCCGGTGTCGACAGGATCGATCTCGGGGTACAGAGAACGCATCCTAGAAGCCCACCAGACCGGATGCGAGGTCCGGAATGTCCAGCGAGCGGATGGCCTCGTCCCGCACGTCCGAGCACGTCTCCGTCGTGATGTCGTCGACGATCGCTCGGTTCTGCACCACCTGCAGGTTGATGACGCCGCTCTGCGCCGCCCAGGTCTGCACCAGGATGTTGAGCCCGCCCCGGCCGAGCGTCGGCCCCTGGACGCGCCAATTGGACAGCTGCGCCTCGAGATCGGTGCACAGCTGTTGCTTCTGGGCATCGGTGATCACTGCTTCCGCCGGCGGTGCGGTGACCGTGGTGGTCGGCACGACAGTCGTCGTCGTCGACGACGAACCGGTGTTGGTCGTATCCGTGCTGCACGCACCGATCAGCGTGAGGAGCGCAGCCGCGCCGACTACTGCGACTGCGCTTCTCCGTGCCTCGAAGGTCGAACCTCGTCTGAGTTTCATGGTCCGAGTGTGCCATCCGCACCCGACGGAGACGGTAACGATCAGTAGCTGTGTTCGGGCCCGGGGAAGACACCCGACCGCACCTCGGACAGGTACGTCGTTGCCGCGGTCCGCAAGGAGTCGCCGACGTCGGCGAACTTCTTCACGAACTTCGCGGTCTTACCGTTGGTGTATCCGGCCATGTCCTGCCACACCAGAACCTGCGCGTCGCATTCGTTGCCCGCACCGATGCCGACCGTGGGAATGGTCAGCTTGCGGGTGACCTGGCCGGCAATGTCGGCGGGAACCATCTCCATGACGACGGCGAATGCTCCCGCTTCCTGGACTGCGATGGCGTCGGCCACCAGCTGCTCGGACGCGTCTCCGCGACCCTGAACGCGGAAGCCACCGAGGGTGTTGACACTCTGCGGGGTGAAGCCGACGTGGGCCATCACCGGGATGCCCGCGGCAGTGATCGCGGCGATCTGAGCGGCCACGCGCTCGCCGCCTTCGAGCTTGACTGCGCCCGCGAGACCCTCCTTCATGAACCGGACAGCGGTTTCCAGTGCCTGCTGCGGCGAGGCCTCGTAGGTGCCGAAGGGCAGATCTGCGACGACGAGGGCGTGCGGTGCGCCCCGGACCACTCCGCGGACCAGCGGAAGGAGCTCGTCGACGGTGATCGGCACGGTGGTGTCGTAGCCGTAGACGACGTTTGCCGCCGAGTCGCCGACGAGGAGAACCGGAACTCCGGCTTCCTCGAAGATGCGGGCGCTGGAGTAGTCGTAGGCGGTGAGCATTCCCCAGCGCTCACCGTCGGCCTTCATCTGCAGAAGGTGGTGGGTGCGGGTCTTGCGGGTCAGCGCGGTGGAGGGTGCTTCCTGAGCGGATCCGCCGTACACAGCAGTTTCGGACATCTTTGTCCCTTTCTGGTCCTCGAGGCCCGCTCGGCGGGTCCCCGGGATGGGGTGTGATGACGTGGGCAAGTCTGCCACTGCTCACGACCTGCCGGACCGCTACCGGCAGTGCAATTCGTCACACCCCGCCGCGCGCCGCGTAGTTCCGCCAGCCGTTGGTGATCGGCATGCGGCGGTCACGTCCGAACGCACGAGAGGTGACCTTGGTGCCGATCGGATACTGACGCCGCTTGTACTCCGACGCGTCGACCTTGCGCAGGATGTCCGCGACCACCGCGGCCTCGAATCCGGCCGCCACGATGTCCTCGAAGCCCTGGTCGTGGTCGACGTACCTGAACAGGATGGCGTCGAGCTCGTCGTAATCGGGCAACGAGTCGGTGTCGAGTTGCCCCGGCCTGAGCTCTGCGGACGGCGGCTTGTCGATGCTCGACTCGGGGATTGGAGGAATGTCCCCACGGTCGGCCGCGGACTTGTTTCGCCACCGCGCCAGATCCCACACGAGCGACTTCGGCACGTCCTTGATCGGCGCGAAGCCGCCGACGGCATCCCCGTAGATCGTCGAATAGCCAACGGCCAGTTCGGATTTGTTGCCGGTGGCCAACACCAGATGGCCGAAGCTGTTCGACAGTGCCATCAGCACCATGCCCCGGCACCGCGCCTGGATGTTCTCCTCGGCGAGCCCGGTCAGATGCAGCTGGTCGACGTAGCGGGCGACCATGTCGGCAATCGGCTCGACGCGGAAATGAACACCCGTGCGCGACGCGAAATCCTCTGCGTCGGTGCGAGAGTGAGTCGACGAGTACGTCGAGGGCATCGACACTGCGTGTACCGCATCGTGGCCCAGGGCGTCGACGGCGATCGCGGCGACCACCGCCGAATCGATTCCGCCGGACAATCCGAGAGCCACCGAACGAAAACCGTTCTTGTGCACGTAGTCTCGTAGACCCGTCACCAGTGCGCCCCACACCTGTTCCTCGGTGCTCACGATCTCTGCGAGGAACGGCTCGGCTCGCTGCCAGCCGGTGACCGCCACGTCGGGGAGCGTGACCCGATCGATGGTCCAGCCGGGTACCTCGGCGGCATCCGGATGTGGTGCCGTCGGAGCATCGACGTCGACGATCAGCAGATGCTCGACGAATTGCGGGGAGCGACCCCAGGTGGAGCCGTCCGGACCGACGACGAAACTCGCCCCGTCGAACACCAACTCGTCCTGGCCGCCGACGACGTTCACATAGGCGATCGGAGCGCCGATCTCGGTGGCCCGTCGCAGGGCGATGGAGCGACGCACCTCGTCCTTCCCCTGCTCGAAGGGGCTGGCGTTGAGGCAGAGCAGCATGTCCACCCCGGCCGCGGCATAGGCGGGCACGGACCCGCCCGGTTGCCAGATGTCCTCGCAGACAACGACGCCGAGCCGCAGGCCGTTCACCGTCGTGATGCTCAGGCCGGATCCCGGAGCGAAGTAGCGTGCCTCGTCGAACACTCGGTAGGTGGGGAGCGAGTGCTTGTCGTACCGAGTCGTCACCCGTCCGTCGGTGATCACTGCCGCGCTGTTCCGCGAGCCCTCGGCGTCGCGATCGAGGTAGCCGACCACGACGATGCGATCGCCACACCCGGCAGCGTCGAGGGCTGTCGCCAACTCGGTGAGGCAGTGCGCCGACGCGGCGGCGAACGACGGTCGCAGAGCCAGATCCTCGACGGGGTATCCCGTCAGCGCCATCTCGGGAAACACCACCACGTTGGCACCGTCGTGAGCTGCGCGGACCGTCCACTCGACGATCGCTGCGGAATTCGCTGCAAGATCGCCGACCACGGAGTTGATCTGGGCGAGGGCGAGTCGAAGTGCCTGCACGGCATCCACGCTAGTGCTCGCACGACGTCCCCGCCGGGCAGCGGGAGCGGAGGGTCCGAAAGACCTGGCACGATCGTGCCATGAGAACGCGCACCAGGAGCACGGCCGTGGCACTGTCCACGGTCGCCGTGTTGGCCGTCGGCTGCTCCACGTCCGAGCCGACAGCCACTCCCGAGAACTCCGGTGCGTCGGACAGCTCCTCATCGGCATCCGCCGTCGGCCCGATCCCCTCGGGGCTCGAAACGTTCTACACCCAGACGCTGGAGTGGGAAAGCTGCGACCGGTACAACACCGACGGCAGCGAACTGGGAAGTGCCGTCGAATGCGCGATGGTGACCGTGCCGTTGGACTACGCCGACCCCGAGGGCAGGACGATCGAGGTCGCCATCTCACGGACGAAGGCGACGGGCGAGAAGATCGGATCGGTACTGATGAACCCGGGCGGGCCCGGATCGTCGGGCCTCTACCTCGCCGGGCAGGCCGAAGGCACCGCCGTCGCCGATCGCTTCGACCGCATCGGCTTCGACCCACGCGGGATCGGAGCATCCGAGCCGGAGGTCCGTTGTCTGACGTCCGAGGAGGTCGACCAGGAGCGTCGCGAACCCGATGTGGACGTCAGCCCCGAAGGCATCGCGGCGACCGAGGCCGAACATCGGGACTACGCCGCGCAGTGTGTGGAGCGGACCGGGGCGGACGTGCTCGAGCACGTCGGCACCCGCGAGGTGGTGCGGGACATGGACGTCATCCGCGCAGTTCTGGGCGACGAGAAGCTGACCTACATCGGGTACTCCTACGGCACGCGAATCGGGACCGCGTACGCCGAGGAGTTCCCGTCGAACGTGCGCGCGATGGTGCTCGACGGTGCGCTCGATCCCGACCAGTCACCCGTCGACGAGGCCGTTGCCCAGGGGGCGGCATTCCAGACCGCGTTCGACGCTTTCGCCGCGGACTGCGCACAGACCGAGACCTGCCCGCTCGGAACCGACCCGACGCAGGCCGTCGCGCAGTTCCGGTCCCTGGTGGACCCACTGATCGACCGACCCGCCGACACGACCGATCCCCGTGGCCTCAGCTACGACGACGCGATCACCGGAGCCCAGCAAGCGCTGTACTCACAGCAACTGTGGCGTCTGCTCCGGGCCGGGTTGAACGAATTGCGCGACGGTCGGGGCGACACGCTGCTCCGGCTCGCCGACACCTACTCCGGCCGGCTCGAGGACGGTAGCTACACCAACATCGACGACGCATTCAATGCGGTTCGTTGCGTCGACGGCCCACCGACCACCGATCGCGCAGCGGCCGACGAGGCGGACGCCCGGTTCCGTGCCGCCGCGCCGTACCTGGACGACGGTCGGGCGACGGGCAGCGCGCCACTGGACCTGTGCGCCTTCTGGCCGGTGCCGAACACGAGTGATCCGCACATCGTCGACGTCGAGGGACTGCCGACGCTGGTGGTCGTCTCGACGACCAACGACCCGGCCACGCCCTACCAGGCAGGTGTCGAGCTGGCGGCGCAGCTGCGCGCGGATCTGGTGACGTACGACGGAACGCAGCACACGGTCGCCTTCTCCGGCGTCGACTGCATCGACGAGCCTTTGGTGAACTACCTCGTCGAGCTGGTGCCGCCGGAGGACGGATTGCGGTGTTGACGTGCTGGCTCACGTCCAGCGAAGTGCGCAGAGAGTTTCACGAAGTGAGACCGAATTCACGATGTAACACAGATTTAACTCCGTTTGCTTACTCTCGCGTTCATGGATCGTCAAAAGGAATTCGTGCTCCGGACCCTCGAAGAGCGCGACATTCGTTTCGTCCGCCTCTGGTTCACCGACGTTCTCGGGTACCTCAAGTCGGTGGCCATCGCCCCCGCCGAGCTCGAAGGGGCTTTCGACGAGGGGATCGGTTTCGACGGTAGCGCCATCGAAGGATTCGCCCGCGTGTCCGAGGCCGACACCGTGGCCAAGCCCGATCCGTCGACGTTCCAGATTCTGCCGTGGTCCACCAGCAAGGGGCACCAGCACTCGGCGCGGATGTTCTGCGACATCGCCATGCCCGACGGCTCGCCGTCCTGGGCCGACTCACGCCACGTGCTGCGTCGCCAGCTCAGCAAGGCCGCGGACCTGGGATTCAGCTGCTATGTGCACCCCGAGATCGAATTCTTCCTGCTCAAGGACGCTCCGCAGGACGGCTCACCGCCGACCCCGGCCGACAACGGCGGCTACTTCGATCAGGCCGTACACGACTCGGCCCCGAACTTCCGCAGGCACGCCATCGACGCGCTCGAGTCGATGGGAATCTCGGTCGAGTTCAGCCACCACGAGGCCGCACCGGGCCAGCAGGAGATCGACCTCCGCTACGCCGACGCACTGTCGATGGCCGACAACATCATGACCTTCCGCTACGTGGTCAAGGAAGTCGCCATCGAAGAAGGCGTGCGCGCGACGTTCATGCCCAAGCCCTTCAGCGATCAGGCCGGCTCGGCGATGCACACGCACATGAGCCTGTTCGAGGGCGACGCCAACGCCTTCCACAACCCGGACGACCCGATGCAGCTCTCGGAGACCGGCAAGTCCTTCATCGCAGGCATCCTCGAACACGCCAACGAGATCAGCGCCGTGACCAACCAGTGGGTCAACTCCTACAAGCGGCTCGTGCGCGGCGGCGAGGCACCGACGGCGGCGTCGTGGGGACCGGCGAACCGCTCGGCACTGATCCGCGTGCCGATGTACACCCCGAACAAGGCATCCTCACGCCGAGTCGAGATCCGCAGCCCTGATTCGGCCTGCAACCCGTACCTCGCCTTCGCGGTTCTGCTGGCCGCCGGTCTGCGCGGTATCGAGAAGGGCTACACCCTGCCGCCCGAGGCCGAGGAAGACGTGTGGGCACTGACCTCCGCGGAACGTCGCGCCATGGGATACAAGGAACTGCCGGGCAATCTCGATCAGGCACTGAACGCGATGGAAGGCTCCGAACTGGTCGCCGAGGCACTGGGCGAGCACGTCTTCGACTTCTTCCTCCGCAACAAGCGTCGCGAGTGGGAGGAATACCGCAGCCACGTCACGCCGTACGAGTTGAAGGCCTACCTGGGTCTTTAACAGCACGGCGTCGTCATGGGCTACGTTCTAGTCGATCGTGAATGGTAGTTCCGATGCCGGCGCGGGCACCCTCGCGTCGCATTACAGACGACGGGGTAAAACTGTGGCACGCCGAGGTGGATTCTAGATGGTGCGTCCTCCTACTTCCAGATCCGTCGTTCCCGGACCGGGCCGACTCGGCCTGGTCGAAGAGACTGCGCCGTCCGATCTGCGCACTCTCGGTTGGACGGACGAGGACAGCCTCGAGCTGCTCTGGTCGCTCTCGCGTGCGCCCAATGCCGATCTCGCGCTCCGCACCCTCGTGCGGTTGTACGAGTTGCTCGGTTCCGGTTGGTCGGAGTTCGACACGGCGCTGCGCACGGACAAGGGATTCCGCGGGCGCATCCTCGGACTCGTCGGTGCCTCGAGTGCGCTCGCCGATCACCTCGTGGCCGACGACAGCACGTGGCGTCTACTGCTGACCAAGGAAGGTCAGGGCACCGGGGTCTCGGCGAAGATCGAACTCCCCAGCAAGGCGACATTGGTCGCGGAACTCCTCGAGGTGGTCGGGGCAGAGCCCGAGACCGGACCCAATGCCGCGCCCGACCTGTACCGGGCGTCGATCACCGGACCGCCAGCCGTGATCGCCCTGCGCAAGAAGTACCGCGACCAGATCATGGTCCTGGCGGCGTACGACCTCGCCGCAACCGTCGAGAACGAACCCGTCCTGCCGTACACGGTGGTCGGATCGCAACTGTCCGACATGGCCGATGCCGCGCTCACTGCGGCACTCGCCGTCGCCGTCGCCACCGTGTGCCCCGACGCCCCGTGCCCGACGCGCTTGGCCGTTGTCGCGATGGGCAAATGCGGTGCGCGCGAACTCAATTACGTCTCCGACGTCGATGTCGTGTTCGTCGCCGAGCCTGCCGACTCGCAGGCGAGTCGCATCGCCGGCGAGATGATGCGCATCGGATCCTCGGCCTTCTTCGAGGTCGACGCGGCGCTGCGTCCCGAGGGCAAGCGCGGCGAGTTGGTAAGGACCCTCGACTCGCACGTGGCCTACTACAAGCGCTGGGCCAAGACCTGGGAGTTCCAGGCGTTGCTCAAAGCACGCCCGATGACCGGCGACATCGCGCTCGGCAACGATTACGTCGACGCGGTCAACCCGATGGTGTGGTTGGCCAGCCAGCGCGAGGACTTCGTGCCCGAGGTGCGCGCGATGCGGCGTCGAGTCGAGGAGATGGTGCCGCCGGAGCTCCGCGAGCGCGAGATCAAACTCGGCCGCGGAAGCCTGCGGGATGTCGAATTCGCGGTCCAGCTCCTGCAATTGGTGCACGGTCGAACCGACGAATCGCTGCGCGTACTCGGCACGACCGACGCACTGACCGCACTCACCGAGGGCGGCTACGTCGGCCGCGACGACGCCGCGAATCTGACGGCCTCCTACGAGTTTCTTCGGCTGATCGAGCACCGCCTGCAGCTGCAGCGAATGCGGCGCACGCACACCCTGCCTCCGCAGGACGACGAGGAAGCTCTGCGGTGGCTGGCCCGGTCGGCGCACATGCGACCGGACGGCAACCGCGACTCCCTCGGGGTGCTGAACGCCGAGATCAAGCGCAACGCACAACGCATCAGACGGTTGCACGCCAAGCTCTTCTACCGGCCGCTGTTGGACTCGGTGGTCAAGTTCGACTCGGAGACAGTGCGGTTGACGCCGGACGCCGCGACGCGTCAGCTCGCAGCGCTCGGCTACGCGACTCCCCAGAACGCATTGGGCCACCTTCGTGCGCTCGTCGGCTCGGGTACCCGTCGTGGTCAGATCCAGGCCGTGTTGCTGCCGACGCTGCTGGAGTGGCTTGCCGACACACCCGATCCCGACGCCGGACTGCTCAACTACCGCAGGCTGTCGGAATCGGCGGGGGAGCAGACGTGGTTCCTGCGGGTGCTGCGCGACGAAGGCGCAGTGGCTCAGCGGCTCATGATCGTGCTCGGCTCCTCGGCGTACGTGCCGGACCTGCTGATCAAGGCCCCCGAGGTCATTCGGTTGTTCGCCGACGGACCCACCGGCCCTCGGCTGCTCGACGTCGAGCCGGAGGAGACGTACCGCGCGATCCTGTCGTCCTCGGCCAGGTACGAGGACCCGGTACGAGCGATCAACGCCGCCAGGGCTTTACGACGCCACGAACTGGCCCGGGTGGCCTCGGCAGACATTCTCGGCATGCTCGACGTCCCTCAGGTGTGCCGCGCGCTGTCCTCGGTCTGGGCCGCGGTGATCAACGCAGCGCTCGCCGCTGCAGTGCGAGCCAGCGAGAAGGAACGCGGAGAACCTGCACCGGCAACTCTCGCCGTCATCGGTATGGGACGCCTGGGCGGCGGTGAGCTCGGCTACGGCAGCGACGCAGACGTGCTGTTCGTCTGCGAACCGGTGGACGGCGTCGACGAGACCGTTGCGGTCAAGTGGGCCAACACCATTGCCGACCGCATCCGCAAACTGCTCGGCGCGCCCAGCACCGATCCGCCGCTCGAGGTCGACACCGGTCTGCGGCCGGAAGGCCGCAACGGCCCGGTGGTGCGCACCCTGGCGTCCTACGCCGCGTACTACTCGCAGTGGGCTCAGGCCTGGGAAGTGCAGGCTCTCCTGCGCGCACACCAAGTGGCCGGCGACCAGGATCTCGGCATCCGATTCCTGCTGATGGCCGACAAGGTGCGCTACCCCGAGGGCGGTGTGTCCGCCGATGCGGTCCGCGAGATTCGACGCATCAAGGCGCGCATCGATTCCGAGCGTCTGCCCAAGGGAGCCGACCCATCCACCCACACCAAGCTCGGACGTGGGGGACTGGCAGACATCGAGTGGACCGTTCAGCTGATCCAGCTCAGGTACGCGCACAAGGTCCTCGCGCTGCACAACACCTCGACCCTGCAGTCACTCGACGCCATCGGTGCGGCCGAGCTCATGAGCGAAACCGACGTCGAACTGCTCAGGGAAGCCTGGATCCTGGCGACGAAGGCACGCAACGCGCTGGTGCTGGTCCGCGGCAAGCCCACCGATCAGCTGCCGCGACCGGGAGCTGTGCTCTCCGCAGTTGCGCAAGTGGCGGGCTGGGAGAACGGCGACGCCGGAGCATTCCTCGACAACTACCTGCGCGTGACACGTCGAGCGAAGGCAGTGGTGGAACGGACCTTCGGCGGAAGCTAGTCCCCGTCTCTAGTCGCTGCCGACGGTGACGAACCCCTGCTGAACCATCCAGTCCCGTGCGACGTCCGCGGGCTCGCGGCCGTCGATGTCGACCTGCTTGTTCAACTCGGAAATGGCCTCGTTGGTCAGCGCCGCCGAGATCGGTGCGGTCACCTCGGCGATCTCGGGGTACTGATCGGCGACCTCCTGACGGATGATGACCGTCGCGTTGTAGCGCGGGAAGAATGACTTGTCGTCTTCGAGCACGGTCAGATTCAGCCCCTTGATTCGGCCGTCGGTGGTGAACACCTCGCCGAATCGGCACTGCGAACCGTCCGCGGTCGCCTGATAGATGACGCCGGTCTGCAGGATCTGCACCGGGATGGCGTTGGCGTCGAAACCGTAGGTGGCGGCGAGGCCGGGGAGCCCGTCCTGGCGACTGTTGAACTCGGTTTCGACGCACAGAGCGGCAGCGGCTGGATCGCGGTTCACCAGAGCGGCGTAATCCGAGAGCGTGCGTACGCCGGTCTCCTGTGCTACCTGCTGATTCATGGCCAGGGCGTACGTGTTGTCCATCGGCGCAGGATTGACCCAGTCGATACCGTTGGCCTTGTCGGCGTCACGCACTGCTTCGAACTGTTCGGTCGCATCGGGAATGGGTGTCTCGTTGCCCAAGTAGTTGATCCACCCGGTTCCGGTGTACTCGTAGGCAAGGTCGACCTGGCCGCTCTGCATGGCCAGCCGGACGCTCTGCGAGCCGACGATATTGGTGAGGTCCCGGACGTCGGCACCGGCTGCACTGAGAGCGAATTCGAGGATGTAGCCGAGGATGATCTGCTCGGTGAAGTCCTTCGATCCGACGGTGAACTCGGCACCCTCCAGCCCGGGGAGCGGAGTGATGCTGCCGGCCTCGACCGACAACGGCATAGCGCCGCCGGACTGCAACCCGCACCCCGTCAGCGCGAGAGCAGTGGTGGCGCACAGCGCAGCGAGTCGTCGAGTGGTGCGTCGCATCAGCGGAGTCCTTTCGGTCCGAGGTAAGCCTCGGCGAGTGCGCCCAGCCAATCCACCAGCAGCGCGAGTGCGACCGCGAGAACGGCACCCACCACGAGAATGAGTGGCTGGTTGAGCTTGTAGCCGGTGTCGATCAGGACGCCGAGGCCACCCGCACCGACAAGGAAGCTCAGCGTCGCCGTGCCGACGGCGAGAACCAGAGAGGTACGCAGGCCTGCCAGTATGAACGGCACCGCAAGCGGAAACTCGATGCGGCGCAGAATGCCCATGTTCGACATGCCCTGACCACGAGCTGCATCGATGTACGTCGGTTCGACGGTCTGGAAGCCCAACATCGTATTGCGCAGAACCGGGAGCAGCGAATAGAACGCGATAGGGAGCACGCCGGTCCAGAAGCCCGTTGCGCCCGTCCAGAGGAACAACAACACCAGAAGTCCGACGGCGGGCGCGGCCTGCCCGATGTTCGCGATACCGATGAACAGCGGCGCGGCCTTGCGATACCCGTTGCGAGTCAACAGAATTCCCAGCGGTACGGCGATGACGAGTACCAGCGTCGTAACCACGAAGGTGATCAGTACGTGCTCGAGAACCCGGGTGGAGATCGTGTTGATGTTGATCGTCTCGGCCTGTGTCGCGGTGAGATCTCGGGTCAACGCATAGACCAACAGAATTGCCACGATGAGCAGCACGACGGCCGGTTGGATGAGCAGACGAATTCGCTCTGCGCGTTTGGCTGCGCGCGCAACGTCCTTGGTCTCGTCGCCGGTATCGGCGAGGGTCGTCACGACGGTGTCCCGACGTCTGTGCGCGCCTCGTCGTGATCGTTGGCGTGCTGCGATCGCAGAGATTTGATGGTGTCGATCAGTACGTCGATCGTCACGGTGCCGACGTATTCGCCGCGATTACCGGTGACGGTGGCCGTCGCGTTGCCCTCGGAGAGCAGAGCTTCGAGTGCGTCCTGGAGGGTCGATTGCGTCGAGACCATCTCGCCCATCGGCACACCGACGTCGCGCAGGCTCCCGACTCCGACGAGGTGGCGTCGATCGGTCCACCGAAGCGGGCGCTTGCGCGAGTCGAGGATGATTCCCCACGCCTCGGGATCGGAGCCGAGTGCCGAGTTCATCGACTCCACCGAGTCGTCCTCGCCGAACACCGGCACATCGGACAACTCGATGTCGCGAACTCGCATCAGCGTCAGCTGCTTCAACGCGGCTCCGGCCCCGACGAATCCCGCGACGGTGTCGTCCGCGGGGTTGGCGAGGACGGCCTCGGGAGTGTCGTACTGGAGGATCGTGGACTGGTTCCCGAGTACCGCGATTCGGTCACCGAGCTTGACGGCCTCGTCGAAGTCATGGGTCACGAAGACGATGGTCTTACCCAGCTCGGCTTGCAGGCGCATCAATTCGTCCTGCAGCAGTCCTCGGGTGATCGGATCGACCGCGCCGAAGGGCTCGTCCATCAACAGCACCGGGGGATCGGCGGCAAGTGCGCGGGCGACGCCGACACGCTGCTGCTGGCCACCCGAGAGCTGACGCGGATAGCGCTCGCGGTAGACCGCCGGATCGAGCCCGACGAGATCGAGCATCTCGTCGGTGCGATCGTTGATGCGTTTCTTGTCCCACCCGATCAGCCCGGGCACCATTCCGACGTTCTGCGCGATCGTCATGTGGGGAAACAGGCCCGCCTGCTGGATGGAGTAGCCGATGGTACGGCGCAGCTCGTTGGGGTCGATCGAGAGCGCGTCCTTGCCGCCGATGGTGATGCGGCCCGATGTCGGCTCGATGAGCCGGTTGATCATGCGCATCGTCGTCGTCTTGCCGCAACCCGAGGGCCCGACCAATACGACGACCTCGCCGGCCGGAATCGTCATGGACACGTTGTCCACGGCCGCGAGCTTCTGCCCCGGGTAGCTCTTGGTGACGTTCTCGAGCACGATTTCCGCGCCGGAGACGTTCGATGTACGGGTCGAGTCACTCACGAATACCCCTCGAGGTGGTCAGTTTGCCGATCAACACGTAGATCCCGTCCAGGATCAACGCCAGCAGGACGATCAGGACAGTGCCGGTGAGGGCCTGCGGTAGCGCAGTGGGGCTACCGACTCGGGCGAGACCGGAGAAGAGCAGATTGCCCAGGCCCGGTCCTTTGGCGTATGCGGCGATGGCGAGAATGCCCATGGCCATCTGAGTGCTGATGCGCATTCCGGTGAGAATGGACGGCCAGGCGAGTGGGATCTCGATGCGCCGAAGCACCAGGGTGCGGCTCATGCCGATTCCGCGGGCGGCGTCGGAGACGGCGGGATCGACGGCCGCCAGGCCCACCACGGTGTTGCGGATGATCGGCAGCAGGGAATAGAGGACCAACGCGGTCACCGTGGGTCGAACGCCCAATCCCATGATGGGGATGAGGACACCCAGCAGCGCGAACGAGGGGATGGTCAGGATCGTGCTCGCGAGAGCCGTCGCGATCGCCGATCCAGCGGGGCTGCGGTAGACGAGAACTCCTATCGCGACGCCGATGACCGTCGCTAGCACGACGCACTGCACGACGGCCGAGACGTGCAGATAGGAGTCGATCGCCAACTGTCTTCGCCGTCCGACGATGAATTCCCACAGTGCATCCATGCAGTTGTCGTCCTCTGTTCGCCGTGAGCGGATAAATACCTTTACCCTCCGTGCCAACTATCAAACGCCGACCGGTCCGGATTTTTTGCCGATCTGCACCAGAATTCGGCGGCGAAGAACGCGAAACGCCCGGCCGAAAAGATTCGGCCGGGCGTTGTCGATGAGAAATCAGACGATCACACGTCGTAGTACAGCGAGAACTCGTACGGGTGCGGACGCAGGTTCACCGGAGCGATTTCCTGCTCACGCTTGAGCGAGATCCAGGTCTCGATCAGGTCGGTCGTGAACACGCCACCCTCGGTGAGGTAGTCGTGATCGGCCTCGAGACGGTCGATGACCGCGTTCAGCGAGGTAGGTGCCTGAGGAATGTTCTTGGCTTCCTCGGGCGGCAACTCGTAGAGGTCCTTGTCGACCGGTGCCATCGGCTCGATCTTGTTCTTGATTCCGTCCAGACCGGCCATCATCTGAGCGGCGAAGTTCAGGTACGGGTTACCCGAGGAGTCCGGCGCACGGAACTCGAGGCGCTTGGCCTTCGGGTTGTTGCCGGTGATCGGGATACGAACCGCGGCGGAGCGGTTGCGCTGGCTGTAGACCAAGTTGATGGGGGCTTCGTAGCCCGGCACCAGACGGTGGTACGAGTTGATCGTCGGGTTGGTGAACGCCAACAGCGACGGTGCGTGATGCAGGATGCCGCCGATGTAGTGGCGCGCGAGATCCGACAGTCCGGCGTATCCGGCCTCGTCGTGGAAGAGAGGCTTGCCGTCCTTCCACAGCGACTGGTGCACGTGCATACCCGAGCCGTTGTCGCCGAAGAGCGGCTTCGGCATGAACGTAGCCGACTTGCCGTTCTGCCATGCGGTGTTCTTGACGATGTACTTGAACAGCTGCAGGTCGTCTGCCGCACGAAGCAGCGTGTTGAACTTGTAGTTGATCTCCTGCTGGCCGCCGGTGCCCACCTCGTGGTGCGCACGCTCGAGCTCGAAGCCGGCGTTCTGCAGGTTGGTGGAGATCTGGTCGCGCAGGTCGACGTAGTGGTCGTACGGAGCGACGGGGAAGTAGCCACCCTTGAAACGCACCTTGTACCCGAGGTTCGGGCTGCCGTCGGCCTCGGTCTCGGCTCCGGTGTTCCACCAACCCGAGGACGAATCGACCTCGTAGAACGCACCGTTCGCCTGCGAATCGAAGCGCACGGAATCGAAGATGTAGAACTCTGCCTCGGCACCGAAGTACGCGGTGTCTGCGATGCCGGTGCTGGCCAGGTACTCCTCGGCCTTACGGGCAACGTTGCGCGGGTCGCGGCTGTAGGCCTCACGCGTGAACGGATCGTGAACGAAGAAGTCGATGTTCAGCGTCTTGGCATTGCGGAAGGGATCGACCTGAGCGGTGGCGTAGTCCGGAAGCAGAATCATGTCGGACTCGTGGATCGACTGGAAGCCGCGGACCGACGAACCGTCGAACGCGAGGCCGTCCTCGAGCGTGTCTGCCGTGAACGCCTTGGCGGCGATCGAGAAGTGCTGCTGTGCACCCGGCAAATCCGTGAACCGGATGTCGACGTATTCGATTCCTTCATCTGCGATGAACTTGATGACCTCTTGGGCCGTGGAAAACGCCACGCTTTTGCTCCTTTGTTGAGTCCGTCAACCTGACGGTATGGACTTGGTGTTGCCCGCCCGTCAAGCTCGTGTTTCGCCCGTGTTACGCGTCCTGGCTCACGACTGGCACGGACAACAGTACGTCCAGGTGTTTTCCCGTGTGCCCGACCGCGCCTATCCTGGAAATCATGGCACGAATGACAGGGTCCTGGTTGTCCGGACCGGCCTCCGCGAACCCACGTGAACCCCAGAACTTCCGCGGGGAGGAGTTGGGCCTACCGCAGCAGGGTGTCGGCGCGTTGGCAGGTACCGGACGCCGGGTTCTCGCGTTGGTGCTCGATTGGACGATGGCCACCGGCGTGGCATCGCTCGTTCTCGGTGGATACACCACGAGCGGACTGATCTCGACGATCGTGCTGGCCGTGTGGTTCGGCGTCGGACTGGTGAGCGTCTCGCTGTTCTCGTTCACCCCGGGGCAATTCATCGCCGGTATCCAGGTGGCACGCATCGACGCACCCGCGCGGGTCGGCTTCGTGCGCGCGCTTGTTCGGCAGCTCATCCTGCTGTTCGTGGTGCCGGCCGTCGTCACCGACATGGACGGCCGGGGAATGCATGATCGTGCAACGGGAACAGCCCTGCTGCGAACCCGCTGAGGGTCTGCGCACCAGGGCTGTTCGAGCGGTCGTGAGTTGTCAGCGGCGCTTCATGGTCCGCTGAACGCCCTTCATCTTGGCTCCGCCGGGAATGGGTCCCTTCGGCATGGCAGGTCCACCCTTGGTACCCAGAGCCGAGAGTCGCGACTCGATGGTGTCCATGCGCTTGCCGTCGATGTTCTTCGGCAACTTCGACAGGTACTTCTGCAGACCCGAGAGCGGAATCTGGTTCTCTTCGTTTCCGACGATGATGTCGTAGATCGGAGTGTCGCCCACCAGGCGTGCGGTTTTCTTCTTCTCCTGAGCCAACAGTGACTTCACGCGATGCGGTGCACCCTCGGCAACGAGAATGACACCGGGCTTGCCGATGACACGATGCACGGCGTCGAGGTGGGTGGTTCCGGCGATCGCATTGGTCACCCGCCACGACCCCTGCAGGTTGTCCAGCGCCCATGCAGCCGCGCCTGCCTGCCCGTCTGCCTTCTTGTACACCGACTTCTGCACACGGCGACCGAAGATGATGAACGCAACCAGGACGCCCAGGAGCAGTCCGATGGGGAGCAGGAACCACTGGAAACCGAAGGCCAGGCCGATGAGGAACCCGAGGAGTCCGAGCCCGACCACCGATCCGATCATCAGCGGAAGGAGTGCCTTGTCGTCCTTGCGCTGCATCTGAAACGCCTGCCAGAGCTGCTTGCGCCGTTCCCTCGATGCCTGCTTGCGCGCCGCTTTCGCAGCCGCCTTTGCTTCCTTGCTGGGCTTTGCTGCTTTGCCAGCCTTACTGCCGTTCGCCATACCTCACAGGATACGTGCTGTGCCGACGCTCACGTGCACCGCGCCGGGTTGGCAGACAGGATCAGCGAGCCGCCAGACGCGCCATCAGCGAACTGGCCTCCTGAGAGGCTTCGCCACCGTCGGTCAGGTGACTCATGCTCTCGGGAAGTTCACGGCCGTGATGAGCCATGGCCTGCGCGTAGAGGCGTCCGGCGCGGTAGGAGGAGCGGACCAACGGCCCGGCCAGCACACCCGCGAAACCGATTTCGGTTGCGTAATCGGAGTGCTCGACGAACTCCTCCGGCTTGACCCAACGCTCGACCGGATGGTGGCGCGGCGACGGGCGCAGGTACTGGGTGATGGTCAGGATGTCGCAACCGGCCTCGTGCAGGTCGCGAATGGCTTCCTGCACCTCTTCGGGCGTCTCACCCATGCCGAGGATCAGGTTGGACTTGGTGACAAGACCGTCGTCGCGGGCCGCGGTGATGACGTCCATCGACCGCTGGTATCGGAACGCGGGACGGATGCGCTTGAAGATGCGCGGCACCGTCTCGACGTTGTGGGCCAGCACCTCGGGACGCGACGAGAACACCTCGGCCAACTGATCGGGCTTGGCGTTGAAATCCGGGATCAGAAGTTCGACGCCGGTGTTCGGATTGAGTTTCTTGATGTATCGAACCGTTTCGGCGTACAGCCACGCGCCGCCGTCCTCGAGATCGTCCCGAGCCACGCCGGTGATCGTGGAGTAACGCAGACCCATGGCCTGCACGCTCTCGGCGACCCGGCGGGGCTCGTCACGATCGAGATCCTCCGGCTTGCCGGTGTCGATCTGACAGAAATCGCACCGGCGGGTGCATTGCTCACCGCCGATGAGGAAGGTCGCTTCGCGATCCTCCCAGCACTCGTAGATATTGGGGCAGCCGGCTTCCTCGCACACCGTGTGCAGACCTTCACGCTTCACAAGACCTTTGAGCTCGGTGTACTCCGGGCCCATCTTGGCTTTGGTCTTGATCCAATTGGGTTTGCGTTCGATGGGGGTCTCCGCGTTTCGGATCTCGAGGCGGAGCAGCTTGCGTCCTTCTGGGGCCACAGTCACAGAAACGATGCTACGCGCCGAAGCGAACCGTGGTGAACTGCGGGTTGACAGACGCGCCGTTCGGCGACGGATGCTCGATCTCGTGATCCTGTACGGACAACGATCCGTCCAGCGCGGCAAGAACGGCCTCGGTGACCGCAGCGATGACCTCACCTGTGCCGACCTCTCGGCCGAGCTCCAGCGACAGCGACGTCACACCGGCATCGGCGATGCCACACGGCACGATCGCGTCGAAACCGGTCATGGCCGCGTTGCAGTTCAGTGAGAAGCCGTGCAGGGTGACCCCGCGTTGCACGCGGACCCCGATCGCAGCGATCTTGCGTTCGGGCAGCCACGTTCCGTCGCGGGTCTCGGCGGCGAGCCATACCCCGGATCTACCGTCCACGCGTCCGCAGGAAATACCGTAGGCAGACACCACGGAGATGAGCGCCTCTTCGATGCGACGTACGTATCTGACGACGTCGATGGGCTGCGCCAATTTGACGATGGGATAGCCCACCAATTGACCGGGGCCGTGCCAGGTGATCTTGCCGCCACGGTCCACCTCGACGACGGGCGTACCGTCTCGCGGCATGTCCTCCTCGGACGTGCGTCGACCCGCGGTGTAGACCGACGGATGTTCGAGCAGCAACAGGGTGTCGGACCCGATGTCGTCCGCCCGGGCACCGGCCAGTTCGCGCTGCAGTGCCCAGGCCTCGGTGTACTCGACGGTGCCCAACTCGCGCACCACGACCGGCTCGGTGCTCGCGCGCGCCGATACCGGAACCTGGACCGTAGGAGAGTTCGCGTCACTCATGAATCGAAACGGTACGCCGAGTCACTTACCGACAGCTACCCGCAGTGCCTCCCCGATCGTGTTGTGCTCGAAGGCGTACCCGGCGTCCTCCAATGCCTTCGGGATCGCCCTCGGCCCGGTCAGGATCGCCTCCTCGGCGAACTCTCCGATCACGGCCTTCAACGCGAAGCCGGGCACAACCCATGGGGCCGGTCGATGTACCGCTCGCGACATCGCACTGTTGAACTGGGCGTTGGTCACCGGAGTGGGGCCGACCATGTTGACCGGTCCCCGGAGTGCGTCGTTTTCGATGCCGTGCACGATGGCCCCGATCTCGTCCTCCAACGAAATCCACGGGAAATACTGACGGCCGCTGCCCAACCGCCCGCCGAGGGCGAACAGGTACAGCGGTCGAAGCTTGCCCAGCATGCCGCCGCGCTGCGACAGCACCACACCGCTGCGCAGAAGGATGGTTCGGACACCGGCCTCCGACGCCTTCGACGTTGCGTTCTCCCAGTCGCGACAGACCTCGGCCAGAAATCCCTCACCGACCGGTGCGCTCTCGTCGACCACCCGGTCGCCGGTGTCGCCGTAGAAGTTGACGCCGCTGGCATTGATCAAGGTGGGGACCCCGGCGTCGGCCGCAGCCGCAGCGAGTACCTCGGTCGGGGCGATGCGACTGTCTCGTACCAACTGCTTGTATGCACCGGACCATCTCTTGTCGCCGATACCGACGCCGCAGAGGTTGACGATGGCGTCGGCACCGTCGAGCGTGGCCGCGTCGATGCTCCCGCGCGACGGATCCCACTGGGACTCGTCCGGTCCGGCAGGCGTGCGTCGAACGAGCCGGGTGACGTCGTGGCTACGACCCCGCAGTGCTGCGACGAGAGCGGTGCCGATCAATCCTGATGAACCTGCAATGACTACGCGCATGTGAACGAAAGCCTCCTTGACGCAAACGGGGCATCATTCGCGAACGAATGATGCCCCGGATGCACGGTTCGTGCCCCTCTTTTCGAGACTCCGATGCGAATGTTTCGCGCTCTCACCAGAATACGTGAGCGGCGCGATTCGCCGGTTGCCTACAGGCCGAGATCGGCCTCGAACGATGCAACTTCGAGACGCTGCTTGATCGTCGTGAGGAAGCGACCCGCATCGGCCCCGTCCACCAGACGGTGGTCGTACGTCAACGGCAGGTAGCACATCGAGCGAACACCGATCGACTCGTTGCCCGAGTCGTCCTTGACGACGACCGGACGCTTGACGATCGCTCCGGTGCCCAGCATGGCCGCCTGTGGCGGAACCAGGATCGGGGTGTCGAACAAAGCGCCCTGGCTGCCGATGTTGGTGATGGTGAACGTTCCACCGGACAGCTCGTCGGGCTTGAGTCCACCCGAGCGTGCACGAGTGGCGATGTCGTTGATCGCCCGAGCCAGTCCGGCGAGCGACAGGTCGCCCGCATTGTGGATGACGGGGGAGAGCAGACCCTGCTCGGTGTCCACGGCGATACCGAGGTGGACGTCGGCGTGGTAGGTGATCTCCTTGGCGTCCTCGTTGATGCTCGCGTTGACGTTGGGGTGTGCCTTGAGAGCCTCGACGACGGCCTTGGCGAAGAACGGCAGGTACGTCAGGTTGACGCCCTCGTTCTCGGCGAACTTCGCCTTCGCCTTGGTACGTAGACCGGCGATCTTCGTCACGTCGACCTCGAAGGTCTGCGTCAGCTGTGCGGAAGTCTGCAGGGACTCACGCGTCTTCTTCGCGGTGATCTGACGAATCCGGTTGATCTTCTGCGTGGTTCCGCGAAGATGCGCGAGCTCGGGGCGAACACCAGCGGTCGCCGGGGCAGCGGGCTTCGATTCGGCGGCGGGCGCAGCAGCGGCGGCCGGAGCTGCAGGAGCCTTCTTGGCCTCGGCTGCGGCGAGCACGTCCTGCTTGCGGATGCGGCCACCGACACCGGTGCCCTTCACGGTCGACAGATCGACGTCGTTGTCCGACGCCAGCTTGCGCACCAGGGGAGTGACGTACGGGCTGGAATCACCCGACGGTGCCGACTCCTTGGCGGGAGCAGCCTTGGGTGCCTCCTGCTTGGGCTCAGGCTTCGGCTCGGCCTTCGGGGCTTCCTGCTTGGGAGCCTCCTTCTTCGGCTCTTCCTTCTTCGGCTCTTCGGCCTTCGGGGCCTCGGGCTCCGGGGTGGCCTCGGGCTCGGGGGCCTTCTCGGCGGGCGATCCCGAACCGATGACGGCGAGCTGGCCACCGACGGCGACCGTGTCGTCTTCCTCTGCGGAGATCTCGAGCAGAGTTCCGGCGACCGGAGACGGGATCTCGGTGTCGACCTTGTCGGTGGAGACCTCGAGCAGCGGCTCGTCGACAGCAACCTCGTCACCGACGGCCTTGAGCCATCGAGTCACGGTGCCTTCGGTGACGGACTCGCCCAGCTCGGGCATCGTGACCGGCGTGCCGGATCCGGACGAGTCGGACGATGCACTCGCTGCGGGTGCCTCCTCCTCGGCCTGCGGCTCTGGTTCGGCAGCGGGAGTGGGCTCCTCGGCAGCTTCCTCGGGCGCAGATTCCTCGGCGGGCGCGGAGTCCTCGGCCGGTGCGTCGGACGAGGGGGCCTCGCCTGCGTCACCGATCTGGGCGAGCTCGCCACCGATCTCGACGGTGTCGTCTTCCTGAGCGACGATCTTGGTCAGAACACCGGCTGCAGGCGACGGGATCTCGGTATCGACCTTGTCCGTGGAGACTTCGAGCAATGGCTCGTCGACTTCGACGGTGTCGCCTTCTTGTTTGAGCCACCTCGTGACAGTTCCCTCGGTGACGCTCTCACCAAGAGCTGGCATCTGGACGGAGAAGGCCATGTCTGTTGACTCCTCGACAGTTGTGTGCGGGTGATGTAGTTCGACGACTCGTGGTCGCAGACCATTGTGCTGGCGGAACAGGGTTCATGGACGAGAGTTGCGTGATTCGGTTCGACGGGGGCGCCGGTGCACACGGCACCGATCGAGCTTGCTCGGCTCGACACAGCGCCCACGTAGACACTCCCTCTCGGCAATTCACTTACTCACTTCACGAGCCTTGGTTCACTATCAAGAGAGCTGAACCCTCTAATGTCATCCTTCCATTGTTATCGCCTCGCCGTTCCCCTAGGGCGTGCAACACGCCTGGCAAACTGGCGGGTAACAAAATTCCGGTACCAGAACCGGTGACCCATCGGCCGTACGAAAAGGATGTTCTCGTGGGATTGTTCGATCGACTCAAGCGAAGCGGTGGGGGCGCGAAACGGGCTCCGGAAGGGTCGGTTGCCCAGTACCTGGCCGATTGGACCGACGCGCGAATCGGTGTCGAGGCCTACGTCGAGCCGAAGACGACCGTGACCCCGCTGACCGTCGTACTGGTCGCGAACGACGGCGAATGGACCCGTCGGCCGCTCGATGAAAAATATGTACGAAAGATCGGATCCGACCTGAAGATCCCGGTGTACGACGTGCGCAAGACCGGCTACCCCCAGCGCATGCGCGATCACGACGCCCGCCAGAAGGTCATCAGGAAGCGCGAACAGCAGCAACGCGATCTCTGACCTGGCCCGTGCGTGCGGACGCCGAATCCGCACGCACGGACTCTCGTGATCAGCCGTTCTCGACGATGTCCTCCAGGACCGCGAACATCGTCCGTACGGGAACGCCGGTGCCGCCCTTGCCGGTGTACCCGAAGGGGCCACCGGTGTTGTACGCCGGGCCCGCGACGTCGATGTGAGCCCATTCGACGCCGTCGGCGACGAATTCTTTCAAGAACAAAGCGGCAGCGAGCATTCCACCGGCCCGGCCGTTGGTGACGTTCGCCAGATCGGCCACCTTGGAATCGAGTTCGCGTCGAATCTCCTTCGGCAACGGCATCGCCCATGCGTTTTCGCCGATGGCTTGGGAGATCTCCGCGACGCGGTCGCGGAAGTCCTCGGTGCCCATGACTCCCGGCGTTCGATTGCCGAGCGCGACCACCTGAGCTCCGGTCAGTGTCGCGGTGTCGATGAGGTAATCCGGATCGTCCTCGCAGGCCCGCACGATCGCGTCGGCGAGTATGAGGCGGCCTTCGGCGTCGGTGTTGATGACCTCGACGGTGATGCCGCCGTACTGGGTCAGTACATCGCCCGGACGCTGCGCAGTGCCCGACGGCATGTTCTCGGCCATCGGCACCGTCGCGATGACGTCCAGTGGCAGATCGACCTTCGCGGCCAGGATCACCGTCGCGATGACCGCAGCGGCACCGCCCATGTCCGAGGTCATGTTCTCCATGCCCGCAGCGGGTTTGATGGAGATTCCGCCGGTGTCGAACGTGATTCCCTTGCCCACCAGGGCGACCTTCTTCGCGCCTCGCTTCCCACCCGAGTGCGTCAGGCGAACAAGCCGCGGCAGGCGCGAAGAACCCTTGCCGACGCCGTGAATGCCGCCGTAGCCGTCCTTCTCCAGTGCCTTGTCGTCCATGATCTCGACCTTCAGGCCCGCTGCCGTGCCGAGGGCCTTGGCCTGCGCGGCGAACTCCTCGGGGTAGAGGTGGCTCGGCGGGGTGTTGACGAAATCGCGTGCTACGGCGACGGATTCGGCGATGGCGAGCGATCGTGCCAGCTCGTTCTTGGCGTCCTTGGAGCGGGTGTCGGGAACGAGCAACTCGACGCGCGCGAGTGGGAGCGCGTCGGACTTCGGTGCCGAGAGTGCCGATTTGAACTCGGTGAACTGATACGCGCCGAGAAAGAACCCTTCTGCGGCGGCACCGAGATCGAGCGCCGACAACGTGGTCGCTGCAGTGTCGACCCCCTTGAGCGAGCGTGCCGCGGTACCGGCCGACTGCCGGATCCGCTCGCTGTCGATGTCGGCGGCGCTGCCGAGGCCGACCGCCAGCACGCTGTCCACCGACAGGCCGGACGGCGCCGGAATGCGCACCAGCTCGTCGGCCTTTCCGGTGGCACCGACGGATTCGAAGGCGTCGAGTAGCGCAGCGGCGACGGCGTCGTCGGAAATGTCGTCGGTGATGGCGAGTTCGAGGCCGTCGTCACTGGTGCTCAGCGCGACTACGAGAACGTCGACTTTCTTGCCGAGCTTGCCCGCGAGGACCAGGTCGGGTCCGAGAGTGCGGGAAGGCGTCGAGGGTGAAGGCACGTGGCTGCTCCTGTAGGGGTTGACGTGTACGTACCTCGATCCTAGTGACGACGCGTCGAGGGACGCAGTCGGTCTGCCGGGCCCGCTACGGCCGCGATGTGAGCTAGCGTGACCGCCATGACCGACACCGAGCTGATCGAGGGACCACTTCACGCCGTGCACACCGAATTGGGCGCGACGTTCGCACCTTTCGGCGGCTGGACGATGCCGGTGTCGTACGCCGGAGTCGTCGTCGAGCACACGGCGGTGCGAGAAGCCGTCGGCCTGTTCGATGTGGGGCATCTCGGCAAGGCGTCGGTGACCGGGCCCGGAGCCGCCGCGTTCGTGAACTCCGTGCTCACCAACGATCTGGACCGAATCGATCCGGGCAAGGCGCAGTACACGTTGTGCTGCACCGAATCCGGCGGTGTCGTCGACGACCTGATCGCGTACTACGTCTCGGACGAGAACGTCTTTCTGGTGCCGAACGCAGCCAACACTGCGGCCGTCGTCGCGGCGATGGCCGAGCAGGCACCCGAAGGCGTGTCGGTGGTGAACCAGCACCGAGACTTCGGAGTGCTGGCCGTGCAGGGACCGAAATCGAGCGAGGTCCTGCAGGAGCTGGGCCTGCCGACCGACATGGACTACATGGCGTTCGAGGACGCCACCTGGAATTCGGTGGCGGTGCGGGTCTGCCGGACCGGATACACCGGCGAACACGGCTACGAGCTCGTTCCCCCCGCCGGAGATGTGGAACCTCTCTTTCGGGCACTCGTTGCTGCAGTGCGATCGCGCGGAGGGCAGGTGTGCGGGCTCGGCGCACGCGATACGTTGCGCACCGAGATGGGGTACCCGCTGCACGGACACGAACTGGCACTGGACATCTCGCCGCTCGAGGCGCGCTGCGGCTGGGCGATCGGGTGGAAGAAGGATGCGTTCTGGGGCAAGGAAGCACTGTCCGCCGAGAAGGCGAGCGGGCCGGCGCGCGTACTGCGCGGACTGAAGGCCCTCGACCGCGGTGTTCTGCGCCCCGGTCTCACCGTGCGTGTGTCGGGGCAGGACATCGGGACGACGACCTCCGGAACGTTCTCGCCGTCGCTGAAGATCGGAATCGCCCTCGCCCTGCTCGACGCGCAAGCCGCTCCGGAGGTGGGCACGGAGGTCGAGGTCGACGTTCGTGGGCGAGCGTTGCGCTGCGAAGTGGTCGCGCCGCCGTTCGTCGCAGCGAAGACCAGGTGACCGCGCGAGAGCGCAGCGACCTTGACGATAGTATCTCCGGCATGACAGGTGTTTCCGAGTTCGCGTACGTGCAGCATCCTTCTCCCGCCACTCCGGTGGAGCGCGACGCGGTGCTCGCTGCACCCGGTTTCGGAAAGCACTTCACCGACCACATGGTGTACATCGACTACACCCGTGACGGCGGATGGCACGATGCGACGATCGCGCCCTACGGACCGATCGAGCTCGACCCGGCCGCGATGGTGCTGCACTACGGCCAGGCCATCTTCGAGGGACTCAAGATCTACCGTCAGCCGAACGGCGACCTCTCGACCTTCCGGGTGCACTCCAACGCCGAGCGCTTCCGCTCGTCCGCCCGCCGCCTGGCGATGCCGGAGTTGCCGGACGAGCTGTTCATCGGATCGATCGAGAAGCTTCTCGAATTCGACCACGAGTGGGTCCCCGCAGCAGGCGGCGAAGACGCGCTGTACGTCCGGCCGTACATGTTCTCCACCGAGGCCGGGCTGGGCGTGCGCCCCGCCGACTCGTACCGCTACATGTTGATCGCCTCGCCCGCCGGCGCGTACTTCCCTCGAGGCGTCAAGCCGGTGAGCGTCTGGCTGTCCACCGAATACGTCCGGGCGGCGCCGGGCGGGACCGGTGCGGCGAAATTCGCCGGCAACTACGCCGCATCGCTTCTGGCGCAAGCACAGGCCAGCGACGAGGGATGCGATCAGGTGGTCTGGCTCGACGCCACCGAGCGCCGCTACGTCGAGGAAATGGGCGGTATGAACCTGTTCTTCGTCTTCGGCTCGGGCTCCGATGCCCGCCTGGTGACCCCGTCGCTGTCCGGATCGCTTCTGCCCGGCATCACCCGCGACTCGCTGCTGGCCCTGGCGACCGACGCAGGCATCCCCGTCGAAGAGCGGCGGATCTCCACCGAGGAGTGGCGCAAGGGTGCCGACTCCGGCGAGATCACCGAGGTGTTCGCCTGCGGCACAGCAGCCGTCATCACACCGGTGGGCAGCGTCAAGTCCACCGAGGGCACGTTCGAGATCGCAGGCGGTGAGCCCGGCGAGATCACTCTCGCACTACGTGACACGCTCACCGGCATTCAGCGCGGAACGTTCGCCGATACTCACGGCTGGATGACCACGCTCCGCTAGCTCCCCAGGAGCAGGCCGACCGCGGCCAGTGCGGTGGTGGTCTCGATTCCGGCTCCGAGCACGTCGCCGGAGAGCCCGCCGAAGCGTCGGACGCAGTGACGAGTGAGAATCACCGCGACGGCGAGTGCGGCGATCACCACCAGCGCTCCCTGCCACGGTCGGTCGGGCAAAATGTACGTGAACATGGCCGTTGCCACGCCTGTCCACAACGCCACCACCGCGGTCGACTGAGTGCCTGCCACCAGCGCGCCGAAGCCGCTCGGTGTCGCCGCGTCGATCCCTCGGCGGCACGCGACCACTGCCGACACCCGTGCGATCACCGAGACGCACACGATGGCCCACCACATGTGCAACTGCGCGAGCTGGCCCAGGCTTGCGGCCTGTATCCCCAACACCAGAACGAGTGCTGCCACACCGAACGGGCCTGCACTGCCGGATTTCATGACTTCTCGCGCGCGCTCGGGAGGCCCGTAGCAGCCGAGTCCGTCTGCGGTGTCGGCCAAGCCGTCGAGATGCATACCCCGGGTGAGCAATGCCGAGGCGCCGACGGCGATCAGTCCGCCGAGCAGTGGTGACAGTCCGGCCGCGATCGACACCCACAGCAGCGCGGCGGAGATGCCACCGAGGGCGAGGCCGACGAGCGGCGCGAACGCGATCGCGCGTCCCGCGGAGTGTCTGTCGACGTCCTCCGGGCCGCGCACGGGCAGTACCGTCAGCCAGGAGAACGCGAGCAACACTCCATCGGCGCGCCTGCTCACGGTCAGGGATTTTCGGTACTGCTGTGAGCTTCGCTGTCGCCGGTGCTGACCCCGGCGTCGGCGAAGGTCGCCATCGAATTCAGAGTGCCGACACCCGCACGAACCAGAGACAACGCCGCCAGCGCACCCGAGCCCTCGCCGAGACGCATCTCGAGCTCCACGAGCGGTTCGAGACGCAAGTGCCGCAACGCAAGCGAATGGGCAGGCTCGGCCGAACGATGTCCGGCAACCCACCAGTTGCGCGCTCCGGCCGCTGCATCCTCGGCCACCAGAGCGGCCGCGGTCACCACGAGGCCGTCCAGAATCACCGGGGTTCGCCGATGCGCAGCCTGGGCGAGAAAGCCGGCGAGAACCGCGATGTCGGCACCGCCCGCGACCCGGAGCAGGTCGGTGGGGTTCTTCGCGACCGGACGAGCCCTACGCATCGCATCCCGGATCGCCGCGGTCTTCCTGATCCACCCCGCATCGTCGATTCCGGTGCCGCGGCCGACAGCGGCAACCGGTTCGGTGTCGGTCAGGGTGGCGATCAAAACCGTTGCAGGAGTGGTGTTTCCGATGCCCATGTCGCCTGCGATGAGAAGATCCGCGCCGGCGTCGACTTCCTCGTCGGCGATGGCGGCTCCGGCAGCGACGGCGGCCCGAACCTCATCCTCGGTCAGCGCGTCCTCGCGGTCGATGGATCCGCTGGACCGTCGAATCTTGAACGCGGACACGGAAGAATCGGTATCGGCGTCGACTGCGATGTCGACGACCCGAACCGCCGCTCCGGCGATATCGGCGAGCACGTTCACCGCGGCACCGCCGGCGCGGATGTTCTCGACCATCTGGGCCGTGACCTCGGGAGGGTAGGCGGAGACCCCGTGCGCAGCGACGCCGTGATCGCCGGCGAAGACGACGACACGCACTCGTTCGAGAGACCGCGGCGGGCAGGCGTCCTGGCAGGCCGCGATCCACTCACCGAGCGTCTCGAGGCGACCGAGGCTGCCGGCGGGCTTGG
The DNA here is from genome assembly GCF_002258235.1 of Rhodococcus sp. 06-470-2. Taxonomy (NCBI): domain Bacteria; kingdom Bacillati; phylum Actinomycetota; class Actinomycetes; order Mycobacteriales; family Nocardiaceae; genus Rhodococcus; species Rhodococcus sp. 06-470-2. The sequence goes on from NZ_NOYB01000018.1 coordinate 59,105, forward strand.
TCAATTCCCGTTGCCGGTCCGCCGCAGCCGATCTGGCCGAGTCCGACGGAGCCGTCACCGGACGAAACGGCGTCGCCGAATCCTCTTCCGAAAGAATTGTCACACTGTGCCTTTCGCGGTTGTGAAGTCCGCCGGAGGTTCCTTGAGGGTCAGCGCGAGTCCCGCAACGACCAGCAGAACCCTGTCACACACTGTCGCGAGCCGAGAATTGAGCGAGCCCAGCTCGTCTCGGAAGAGGCGACCGGAACGGGATTCGGGCACCACGGACAGGCCGACCTCGGGGCTGACGAGTACGAGAGGCGACGCGCATCGCGCGATCGCCCCGACCAGGTCGTCGACTGCCGGTGCGACGGTGCCGCGGGGGAGCTCCCAGGCCTGCGCGTCGTCGAGCATTCCCGTCAGCCACGTTCCGAGGTCGTCGACGACGGTGGTGCCGTCCCACGGCTGCGCGATGACACCGGCCAGTGACGTGACGGTTTCGACGGTGGACCAGTGATTGGGTCTCGACGCGCGATGAAGGTCGATACGGCGTTGCCAGTCCTCGTCGGTGGTGTCCCGCCTACCGGTGGCGAGGTAGCGAACCGGCTCGAGAACGGCAAGCGATTCGGCGTGCCCGGACTTGCCGGATCTGGCCCCACCGAGCACGAGAGTTCGAGTCGGTACGCCCACCGACGTCAGACGGCCTCGCCGGCGCTGACTCGCGGCTTGGGGGCGCGCATCTTGCGGATCTGGGACGCGCGGACGAATGCGTACCACCCGATCTTGAAACCACCGTCGGTGGTCTCGGGGAACCGCACCCGGATCTTGTTGTTGATCATCTTGCCGAGGTAGATGCCCTCACCGACCATGAAGAGCATCATCACGAACATGCCGAGGGTGACGTACTGCTGCACCTGAGGCTGCAGGAACAACGCGAAGATCAAGATCAACGCGAGCGGCATGAACAGTCCGACGAGGTTGCGCCGCGCGTCGACGATGTCGCGCACGTATGCGCGGACCGGACCCTTGTCGCGGGGGAGCAGGTACTTGTCGTCGCCCGCGAGCATGCGTGCGCGACGCTCGGCTGCGGCGGCGCGTCGCTCGTTGGAGGCGGCCTTGCGGTCTTCCTTGCTGCCCTTGTTCGCCTTGCGGCGCTCGCGTGCCTCTTTGCTCGTCAGCGGAGCAGGAGCAACCGGTCCACGACGCCGCGCCTCGGCGTCACGACGCTTGGGGGTCGGTCGGCCCTTACCGAGAGACACCGAAGAGGTCGCGTCGCTCCCGGCCGTCGTCGACTCGGATTCGTTCGAGTCGTTTCCGTCCGAATTGTCAGAGTTTCCACGGCGTAGCAGCTTCACGCACTCAGAGTATGGGATGGCTCGTCGGATTCGAACACCGGCCAGGTCAGCGACGAAACAGCGGATGCCGTTCCGTCGCTGCAGCCCTAGACTTCCGACGATGCGAGTGATGATTGCGCCGGATTCGTTCGGAGACACCCTGACTGCCGCGGCCGCGGCCGACGCCATCGCCAGGGGATGGGCGTCGGTTCGGGAGACCGACGAGCTCGAACTCGCCCCTCAATCCGACGGTGGCCCCGGCTTCGTCGAAGTACTGGCTTCCCGCATCGGCACCGCGCAGTTCGCGGATGTGGACGGGCCGCTCGGTAACCCGGTCCGAGCCGAATGGCTGCTCGACGGCACGGCGGCATACATCGAATCGGCTCAGGCCTGCGGACTGCATCTGCTCGACGGGCCGCCCACCCCACTGTCCGCATCGAAGGCGAGCAGCTACGGCGTCGGCCAGTTGCTCGGCGCGGCACTGGACAGCGGAGCCGAAACGATATTCGTCGGACTCGGCGGAAGTAGCTGCAGCGACGGTGGCCGCGCGATGATTCGTGCGCTGGGCGGACTCGGATCGGCAGTCGCCCGGTTGTCCGACATCGACCTCGTCGCCGCGTCGGACGTGGAGAATCCGCTGCTGGGCGACGCCGGTGCAGCCCGAGTCTTCGGTCCACAGAAGGGTGCCGACGCAGAGACCGTTGCTCGGCTCGAGGAGCTGAACGCCGACTGGGCGGCGGTCCTGTCCGCCGCGGGTCACGACGTGGCGGACCGGCCGGGTGCCGGGGCCGCCGGTGGTCTCGGGGCGGCGTTGTTCGCACTGGGCGGCAGGCAGCAGCCCGGGGCGGCTGTCGTGGCCGAGCGGACCGGCCAGCAAGAACTGTTGGACTCCGTCGACCTGGTGCTCACCGGTGAGGGCAAATTCGACTCGCAATCGCTGCGGGGCAAGCTGGTGACGAGAATGGCTGCCGCGGGCGGCGCGACCGGTATCGACACGATCGTGCTCGCGGGACAGGTCACATTGTCCGAGGACGAACTGGAATCGGCGGGTATCTCCGCTGCGCACTCGATCAGTGAGTTCGCAGGATCGGTGGAGCTGGCGATGTCCGACGCGGCGAACCAGCTCGAACAGCTGGCCGCGCGCGTAGCGGCCGACGTGGACGACACTGCCGTACAACCGAGGCGGCGAGCGTGAGGAATAGAGCCACCGGGAGTACGGTTGAGTAGTTCACGGGTTTGTACGACTGATAGGGAGAGCCCATGACCGTCTCGAACGAGGCCACAACGACCGAAACCACAGCGCACAAGGTCACCATGACGGAGACCGCGTCGACCAAGGCCAAGGCGTTGCTGGACCAAGAAGGCCGCGACGACCTCGCGCTGCGCATCGCGGTGCAGCCAGGTGGTTGCGCAGGACTGCGCTACCAGCTCTTCTTCGACGACCGAAGCCTCGACGGCGACCTCGCGGTCGACTTCAACGGCGTCACGCTCGCAGTCGACCGGATGAGCGCCCCGTACGTGGAGGGTGCATCCATCGACTTCGTGGACACGATCGAGAAGCAGGGCTTCACGATCGACAACCCGAACGCCACGGGATCGTGCGCGTGCGGCGACTCGTTCAACTGAGCTGACTCGTACTCGACTGTGACCGGTACACGCGTGCGTGTATCGGTCACAGTCGTGTCTGCCCAGCAGCTCTCCAGCACTCAAGAACCGAAAGGCCCTCCTTCGTGACTCTCGCGGTATCCGGCTCGATAGCGACCGACCATCTGATGCGATTCTCCGGACGGTTCGCCGAGCAGATAGTCGCCGACCAGCTCTCGAACATCTCGCTGAGCTTCCTGGTCGACGATCTGGTGATTCGCAAGGGAGGCGTCGGCGGAAACATCGCGTACGCACTCGGAGTTCTCGGCGGTGCGCCTCTTCTCGTCGGGGCCGTGGGACCGGACTTCGCCGAATACCGGACCTGGCTCGAGGAGCACGGCGTCGACTGCAGTGGTGTGAGCGTGTCCGCTACCGCGCACACCGCCCGCTTCGTCTGCACCACGGACGAGGACATGGCGCAGATCGCGTCCTTCTACCCCGGAGCGATGAGCGAGGCCCGTGATATTTCCATCGAGACGCTCGCGGCGCAGCACGAGATGGACCTGGTTCTGATCGGCGCGAACGACCCCGACGCCATGACAGCGCATACGGCCCAGTGCCGCGCTGCGGGTATCCCGTTCGCGGCCGACCCGTCGCAGCAGCTCGCCCGGCTCGACGCAGCGCAGGCGACCGACTTGATCGACGGTGCCGCGTACCTGTTCACCAACGAGTACGAATGGGCACTGCTGAAGCAGAAGACCGGCATGTCCGACGCGGACATCGCTGCGAAGGTGGAGCTACGTGTCACCACCCTGGGTAAGCGCGGCGTCGACATCGTGGCCAAGGGCGGCGAACACACCCACATCGGCGTCGTGCCCGAGACGAGCAAGGTCGACCCGACCGGCGTCGGCGATGGCTTCCGGGCAGGTTTTCTCACGGCACACATGGCCGGAGCCAGTATCGAACGCGCAGCGCAACTCGGTTCGCTCGTGGCCGTGCTGGTGCTGGAGACCACCGGCACTCAGGAGTGGGAGCTCAATCGCGACGACGCGATCAAACGTCTGACCGCGGCGTACGGTGCCGACGCGGGCGAGGAGATCGGGGCATTGCTCCCCGTCTGATGCCGATCTCGCCGCCCCGAGCCATCGGGGCGGCGAGGTGACCTCGATCAGATGTTGACCGGGTACTCCGGTTCGGCGATCTTCGGCACGATGCGTTTCTCCACGAAGATTCCGTGCCACACCATGAAGATCAGCAGGGTCCACAGTCGACGGCTGTGATCGGACCGGCCGGCGCGGTGGTCGTCGAGCATTGCGACGACGGCTGCCTTGTTCAGCAGGTGATCGGTCTGCGAGTCGGCGATCTGCTGGTGCGCCCAGTCGAAGAGTTCCGTGCCGCGGAGCCAATGGCGCAGTGGCACCGGGAATCCCAGCTTGGCGCGGTGCAGGACATGACCGGGAACGATTCCCTCGAGCGCCTGACGCAGAGCGTACTTGGTGGTGCTCTTGGTGATCTTCTGCTCGAGTGGGAGCTTCTCGGCAACCTTGTAGACCTCGGAGTCCAGGAACGGGACTCGCAACTCGAGTGAGTTCGCCATGGTGATCTTGTCGGCCTTGACCAGAATGTCGCCACGCAACCAGGTGAACAGATCCAGATGCTGCATGCGAGCCACCGGATCCCATCCCTGCGACTGCGCGTAGATCGGGGCGGTGACGTCCTGGTGGGTCCATTCGGACCGGAACTCGCGCAACACCGAGCGCAACTGCGCGTCGTTGAAACTGCGAGCGTTACCGTAGTACCGCTCTTCGAGGGTCATCGATCCGCGGTTGAGCAGGCTCTTGCCGCGCGTGCCCTCGGGGATTCGCTCGCTCAACGAGCCGGCCGCTCGTCGAAGGAAGGCGGGCAGCGACTCGAACGGCTTCAACGACAGCGGTTCGCGGTAGATGGTGTATCCGCCGAACAATTCGTCCGCACCTTCACCGGACAGCACGACCTTCACGTGCTTGCGTGCTTCCTTGGCGACGAAGTACAGCGGCACCAAGGCGGGGTCGGCCACAGGATCGTCCAGATACCAGACGATCTCGGGAATGGATGCCGCGAATTCTTCGGGCCCCACGACCTTCACGATGTGCTTCGCTCCGATGGCGGCCGCGGACTCCGCCGCCACGTCGACCTCGGAGTAGCCCTCGCGCTCGAATCCGGTGGTGAACGTGATCAGGTCGGGATTGTGGCGAATCGCCAGAGCTGCGATGGCCGTCGAATCGATGCCGCCGGACAGGAACGAGCCGACGGTGACGTCGGCGCGCATGTGTTTGGCCACCGAATCTTCGAGTGCCTCGGCGATTTCCTGGTACCGCGCCTTCTCGGTGCCCGGCGTGAACGGCTGCACCGGGAACTTCGGTGTGAAGTAGCGGGTGATCTTCGGCGTCGTACCGGGGGACAGGGTGGCGTAGCAACCGGACTCGAGCCGCCGAACGCCTGCGTGCAGGGTCTCGGGCTCGGGGACGTACTGCAGAACGGTGTAGTGCTCGATGGCGCGCGGGTCGAGACCGGTGTCGACACCGAGCAACTCCATCAGCTCGAGCACGCTCTTCTTCTCACTACCGAACGCGGTGCCACCCGGACCGGTGGCCAGGAACAGCGGCTTGATGCCGAAGGGATCGCGAGCGACGAACATCTCACGGGTCTCGGTGTCCCAGACGGCGAATGCGAACATGCCCCGAAGCCGCTCCACAGCGGCAGCACCCCAGTAGTGAAACGCTGCGACGATGGACTCGCTGTCACCCTCGGTGCTGAACTCGGCACCGTGGTCGCGTGCCAGTTCTGCGCGCAGTTCCAGATAGTTGTAGATCTCGCCGTTGAAGACGAGCGCATACCGGTTCGGCGACTCCGGCGGACCCCAACGCATCGGCTGATGCGAGTGTTCGATGTCGATGAAGGACAACCGATTGAAGCCGTAGACGACGTCGTCGTCGTGCCAGGTGCCACCGGGCTCGTCCGGGCCGCGGTGTCGCATGCAATGGGTCGCCGAAGCGACGAGTTCGACTCCGGCGGCGGTCGTTCCGTGAGACGTGAGTACTCCGAGCAGTCCACACACGGCGTCTGCTACCTCTTCTCGCAGTTGGGGACAGTGCAGGGGTCCTGGTCTCCGCGAGCGTCGTCAGCGGGACTGTAGATCAGGATCCGAGTATGCCGCAGACACGCTCGGACGTAGGTAACGACCCAAGGGTGGTTCTCCTCCGGCTTTGGTCTACGCTGCGTAGTACTCGGGCATCTCCATGTGGAAGCCCTTATTCTTCAGTGGTGGGCAATCAGGAAGGCGTGAACGTGGCGCAGAGTCGGATCCTTCGGCGAGCGGGGCTGACAGCATTTCTCGGTGTAGCCGCGTTGATGCTGTCGGGCTGTTCCATCAGCAGCGACAACGTACTCAATTTCGGTTTCGCCTCGGGCGTCACCCCTCAGGGGCGACGCATCGGCGACCTGTGGACGTGGTCGGTCATTGCAGCCCTGGTCATGGGCATCATCGTGTGGGTTCTCATCTTCTGGGTGGTGCTGTTCCATCGTAAGAAGAAGAGCTCACCGGAGTTCCCTCGCCAGACGGCGTACAACGTTCCGCTCGAGCTGTTCTACACGGCGGTTCCGTTCGTGATCATCGCGGTGCTGTTCTACTTCACGGTCGTGGTGCAGAACTACGTCGACGAGAAGCAGGCAGATCCCGATGTCCAGGTGGATGTCACGGCGTACCAGTGGAACTGGAAGTTCGGATACCGGACCATCGACCTCAAGGACGGTGCCGCCAAGTACGAGGGCACCGACGAGGAAGAGCAGGCTGCAGCCGAGGCCGCGGCAACCCCGGGCGAAGGTGCCGAGGGCAGCGAGGACGGCGAATTCGTTCCGGGACCGATCAACGGAGCTTCCACGCAGGATCTGTCGTACCTGCACTACAACAAGATCGAAACGGTCGGATCCAGCGACGAGATCCCGGTTCTGGTTCTGCCGACCGGCAAGCGCATCGAGTTCGTGCTCGCGTCCTCGGACGTCATCCACGGATTCTGGGTTCCGGAATTCCTGTTCAAGCGCGACGTCCTCCCGAACCCCGAGGAGAACCACTCCGACAACGTCTTCCAGATCAGCGAGATCGAACGCGAAGGCTCCTTCGTCGGACGGTGCACCGAGATGTGCGGCACCTTCCACTCGATGATGAACTTCGAGGTTCGTGCAGTGTCTCCGGAGCGGTTCGAGCAGTACATCGAGCTGCGCAAGCCCCTGTCCGAGGGCGGAGATGCGCTGACCAATGCGCAGGCACTAGAAGCCATCGGCGAAAGCCCCCTCGCAACGAGCACCTCGCCGTTCTCTACCGACCGCACCCTCCGAACAGCCGCTGTCGCTGAAGGCAACTGACCAAGGAAGCATGCTGATATGAAAATCGAAGCCAAGATCTTCGAAATCCTCACTGTCTTCTTCCTCCTGGTCGGCATCGTGTACACGTTGTTCACGGGCCTGAGCCGCACAGGAGTGGAGTGGGCCGGAGTCACCGCGATCTTCCTGTCGGTGGGTCTGACCCTGATCATCGGTACCTACTTCAGGTTCGTCGCCCGACGCCTCGATACGCGCCCGGAAGACTTCGACGACGCCGAGGTGAGCGACGGTGCAGGCGACCTGGGATTCTTCAGCCCCGGCAGCTTCTGGCCGATCGTGCTGGCAGCCTTTGCAGCCGTCACTGCCATCGGCTTCGCCTTTTTCCAGCCGTGGCTCATCGCTCTGGGCGTCTTCTGTGTCATCGCCGCGGCCGCAGGTTTGGTCTTCGAGTACCACGTAGGTGCCGAGCGCCACTGACTCCACCAGCTCCACCCGACAAGGGCCCTGGTCGTTCTCACGAACGACCAGGGCCCTTGTCTGTTGTACACGCACAGGCCGGTCCGGATGCTCGGCTCACGGCGGCTGTGACGTCGACGGAGCTATGAACTCGGGAGGTGTAAGCGGGAGGCGCACCACGGGGGACAGTCAGGAGACGTCGGCCTCCGAGTGGGTCCGACCGGAACAGGACGTCGAATCGGCAAGAGAGTCGAGGGAGATGTCCAGCGCACCGCACAATGCGGCGACGGTGAAGAACGCCGGCGTCGGAATCCGGCCGGTCTCGATCTTCCTCAGAGTTTCGACCGAGATGCCGGCCTTGTCGGCAACATCGGTCATGGTTCGGCCACCACGGGCAAGACGGAGCGCAGAGCCGAGCCTGGCACCTCGGGCGAGTTCGCCGGGGGTGAGGGGAATGCGGACCATGAGACCGATAGTAATACCGGTTCGTCGAGAACCCGCGAGCCGAGATCGGCCGATACAGCGAGTGGGTCGTCCGCCGGTGGGGGAGGGGAGGGCCGCTCGGGACTCTCGCGGATCCTCAGCCGTCATGCTCAGGACAGCGAGCCCAGGTTTTGGGTCCATGTGTCGGCAGACAAGAAAAGAGGGCGACACCGTTGCCGGTGTCGCCCTCTTTCGGACTCTGTCAGATGTCAGTGTTCTCTGTCGTTGTCACTTCGGCCCGAAGCAATAGCAGCGTCCTCGTCCGAATGGAGTCCATTGCCGTTGCCGTTCGCGTGGCCATTGCCATTGGCATGGCCGTTCGAGTGACCGTTGCCGTTCGAGTGACCGTTCCCGTTCGAGTGGCCGTTGCCGTGAATGCCCGCCTGGTAGTTGCGGAGCATCGTGAGCTGTTCGTGTTCACCCTTGTGGAGGGCATCTTCGAGAGCCTTGCTCTGTGCCACCGGATCCGGACTGAACAGCGATCCCGAGCCAGGCTTTCCGGCCGAGCCGAGCTTGTTCATCTTCTTCGGTACGGGTGCGCCCTGGTAGTCGAGGGGGATCGGGTGTCCGTGATCGTCGACCGGTCCGAGCGGCTGGTGGACTTCCACGTACTGGCCGTGCGGGAGGCGCTTGATGATTCCGGTTTCGATGCCGTGCTCGAGAACTGCCCGGTCACTGCGCTGCAATCCGATGCAGAATCGGTACGCGATGAAGTAGGCGAGCGGAGGCATGGTGAGAATTCCGATACGACCGATCCACGTCATTGCGTTGAGCGAGATGTCGAACTTGTACGCGATGAGGTCGTTGATGCACGAGAGCGTGAGGATCACGTAGAAGGTGAGAGCCATTGCGCCGATCGCGGTACGCACCGGAACGTCGCGGGGACGCTGCAACAGGTTGTGATGCGCAGTGTCTCCGGTGAGACGCTTCTCGATCCAGGGGTAGGCGATCATCACGGTGAAGACGAGACCCATGATCACTGCCACCCAGAACACTGCCGGGATGGTGTAACGCCCAGCGATGTATATCTCCCAGGCAGGCCACAGACGGGCCATGCCGTCGGTCCACATCAGGTAGAAGTCGGGCTGCACTCCGGCCGACACTTGCGACGGGTTGTACGGTCCGAGATTCCAGATCGGGTTGATCTGGAGCAGTCCGCCCATTGCTGCCAGGATGCCGAAGGTGACGGCGAAGAAGGCACCGGACTTGACTGCGAAGACCGGGAGGATACGAACGCCGACGACGTTCTGTTCCGTGCGGCCCGGTCCGGGGAACTGGGTGTGCTTCTGGTACCAGACCAGAGCCAAGTGGGCCGCGATCAGGGCCAGGATGATTGCCGGCAGCAGAAGAACGTGAGCGACGTACAGGCGCGGGATGATGATCGTGCCGGGGAAGTCGCCGTCGAAGATGAGCCAGTGCATCCACGTACCGATGATCGGGATGCTCATCGTGATGCCACCGAGTGCGGCGCGGAGGCCGGTGCCGGAGAGCAGATCGTCGGGCAGCGAGTAGCCGAAGAAGCCCTCGAACATCGCGAGGATGAGCAACAGGCAGCCGATGACCCAGTTGGCCTCACGCGGGCGACGGAACGCGCCGGTGAAGAAGATGCGCATCATGTGCACGATGATCGAGGCGGCGAACATCAGAGCCGCCCAGTGGTGAATCTGTCGCATGAACAGACCGCCACGAACCTCGAACGTGATGTCGAGAGCCGTTGCGTACGCCCTGGACATCGTCACACCGTTGAGCGGGGTGTACGCACCGTCGTACACGACCTCGCTGAGCGAGGGGTCGAAGAACAGGGTGAGGAACACGCCCGAGATCAGCAAGATCACGAAGCTGTACAGCGCGATCTCACCGAGCAGGAAGGACCAGTGGGTGGGGAACACCTTGTTGATCTGGCGCCGTAGCCCAGGTGCCAGGTGATAGCGACTGTCTACGCCGTCGGCCTGCTTGGCGGCGAGGTTTTGCAATGTACTCATGAGTCACGCTCCGGACGACGTTCCCAGAAGGCGGGTCCCAGTGCTTCGGTGAAGTCTCCCGAAGCGACGAGGAATCCCTCTTCGTTGACAGTGATGGGAAGTTGGGGCAGCGCACGCGCAGCCGGTCCGAAGATCGGCTTGCCGTACTCGAGCGCGTTGAACTGCGACTGGTGGCAAGGGCAGAGAATTCGGTTGGTCTGCTGCTCGTACAACGATGTCGGGCAACCCAGGTGCGTGCAGATCTTGGAGTAGGCGAAGTAATCGCCGTAATTGAAGCTTTCTTGACCCTTGCGCTTGACGACGTTGCTGGCGGCGTCCGGGCGAAGGCGGATGAGCATCACCGAGTTGCGAACACCACGCAGGGATACGAGCAGGTCGTGCTCGCTCTCGCGATCCGCTTCGCGGAACGGGAAGACGGTCTCCATGGCACCAGCGTCCAAGTCCTCGGGCCGAACGAGAACGACATCTTCCGGTCGCCCGGTGTCTCGTCGGAGGTAGATGGTCTCTCCATCGTAGCGAGGAGTCCAGCCGGATACCCACAACGGCGAATCTTCGCCCTTCGCCCACGGGTTCTTGATCAGGCCGCCCAGGGGGAGAAGCGCCATCACACCGAGTGCGCCACCACCGAAGACCAGCGACCGCTTGATCACCTTGCGACGACCGATGGTCGACGTGTCGAGGGAGTCACCCAGCTCCGCCACCAGCGTCTTGCGGTCCGTCTCCGACGAACCGCCGTCGTGACGGTCCTGGATGGAGACCTCTTCGGGGATGAACTTCTTGGTGAACTGCACCGCGCCGACACCGACCGCGAGGATCGCCAGACCCATCGTTGCGCCGATGAGCGGGGTGTAGAGCGAGTAGGCAATGTAGTTCTCTTCGCCGATACCGGCGTACTGCCACGGCCAGAACAGGTAGATACCGATGAACGCGACCGCAGCGAGACCGGCGATCGAGAACCAGATGGCGACGCTGCGCTCGGCGCGCTTCTCGGCGCGGGTCCCTTCCACTGCCCAACGGTTGCGGCGGAAAGCGACGTCGACACCGTCGAGGTTGGTGCCCAGTTTGACCAGGTCGTCGCGGCTGAGTGCGGCGAGTTCCTCGTCGGTGTACTTCTTGTCCGCGTTCACGCCTTCGGCACCGGGCGCATCCTTGCGTCCGGATTCGTCGTTGTTCGCGTCCTTACGGCCGGAATCGCCGTCGGTCATGATCTAGCTCCGATCCACAAAGTTGCTCCGACGACGGCGATGATGCCGACCGTCCAGATAGCGATCATCTCGGTACCGGGACCGAAGCCGCCGATGCTCCATCCGCCTGCAGGCAGCGTCTCGGTGGACGACTTGATGTAGGCGATGATGTCGGACTTCTCTTCCAGCGTCAGCTGGCGATCGGAGAACTTCGGCATGTTCTGAGGACCCGTGACCATCGCGGTGTAGATCTCCTGCTCGTTCGCGGGTCCGAGCGGGGGTGCGAACTTACCCGAGGAGAGAGCTCCGCCGAGGCCCGTGAAGTTGTGGCAGGAGGCGCAGTTGAGTCGGAACAACTCGCTTCCGCGTCCGATGTCGTCGCCGCGCAGTGACTCCTGAGCGATCTCGCCGTTCTCGTCGAGGATGACCGTCGGTCCGCCACCGTTGGCCTGGATGTAGGCACCCAGCGCGTCGATCTGCTTGTCGTTGAACTTCGGCGGCTTGCGCAGCGCCTGCGCCTCGTTGCGGACGGCAGGCATGCGGCCGCTCGACACCTGGAAGTAGACAGCCGCTTCGCCGACGCCGATGAGGCTCGGTCCGCGATCCTGAACACCCTGCAGGTTGGCTCCGTGGCACGTGACGCAGGACGTGTCGTAGAGCTGCTTGCCCTCGCGGATCAGCGCTGCCGAATCGGTATCGGCGGTCGCGACCTGCGGAGCCGGCGTCAGAGCCGAGGCGAGGAATCCTGCGCTCAGAAGGCCCATCATCAGAACGAGCGCACCGGTGATGCGTCGGCGCGTCTTACGCTGCCGTCTCGTCTTGGAGGCGGCGTTGTCGTCGGATGCTGCTGGGGGAGATGAACTCATCTTCTATCCCTTGTCGTGTCGGGACGGACCGAACGTCGGGGGCTGAATCCGTTCGCTCGTTATCTTTGGCGTGCTGACTGTCACTAGCGGATGAAGTAGATCGTTGCGAAGAGGGCAATCCAGACGATGTCGACGAAGTGCCAGTAGTACGAAACGACGATGGCGGCGGTGGCCTGTGCTGGCGTGAACTTGCTGACCAACGTTCTGGTGATCAGGAAGACGAAGGCGATGAGTCCGCCGATCACGTGCAGTCCGTGGAAGCCGGTCGTGATGTAGAAGACCGAGCCGTACACGCTGCTCGAGATCGTCGTGCCCTCGTGCACCAGGTGGTAGTACTCGTACGCCTGGCCGGCCACGAAGAACGTGCCCATCATCAGAGTGATGATGTACCAGCGGCGGAGTCCGAAGACGTCACCTCGCTCGGCGGCGAACACACCCAGCTGGCAGGTGAACGACGATGCGATCAGCACCGCGGTCACCGGCACAGCGAGAGCGAGGTTCAGCTCCGTCGGCTCGGGCGGCCAGATTCCATTCGCCTGGGCGCGTGCGACGAAGTACATCGCAAACAGTCCGGCGAAGAACATGAGTTCACTCGACAGCCACACGATCGTGCCGACGCTGACCATATTGGGACGGTTCAGCGAGTGCACGCGTTGGGTGATTGCCGATCCTTGAGTCCCTACAGCGCTCGTCACAAAGAGAAGTATGACCCGTCGTAGTACGGAAGGCATATCCGGGTCCGCTCTTGGCGCGTCGTGTCGGAACGAATCCGGGTCCGTCCTTGTTCCCGTGCTGGTGAGAGCCCCTGTACGGGCCGGTAGGGTCCAGTCGTGCAAGGCTGGCCTCATGGCAAAGCGCACCGAGGGTGGATGGTTTCGGAGACTGTTCTCGCGATCGACGGCAGAACCTCTGGACCCCACCCGTGACGACCTCGTGACAGTGGCGAGTTGCTTCGACGATGCACAGGCGTGTTCGGCCGTGCTCGACGAAGCAGCGAGGACCCAGCCGGTGTGGACGGAATCGGCGGACGTGGTGCTCCGGCATCATCTGGTGTTGCCCTCGGACCAAGTCGAGGACGCTGCGGCGGTCGCGGCTCAGGACGGCTACGAGGTGGGACCGGTCGTCGATCTACCGGAGAGCTCCGGTTACCGCCCTCGGGTCGACGACGGCGTGCCTCTGGTACTGCAACGTGTTCAGGTGCTCGACGCCTTGCACTGCTCACAGGAGCGTTCTCGCATGGCCGGGCTCGCCCAGCGACGAGGGGGAGCGGTACTCGGGTGGGACGCACTGCAGCCTGCGCAGCCCGGGGCAGCGTCTGGCTAAGCTTCCACCGCACCGTACGGGCATCGACGGCAGAAGGGCACGGCACAACCACCATGACCGCACCGACCAGTGACGAGCAGCCGCGAACGTGGCGTCGAATTCTCGGAGCGTTGACCACGTACTCCGACCTGTCGAGCGCCGACACCGGTTGGGTGATGGACGAGATCATGTCCGACAACGCCACAGCCGCGCAGATCGCCGCCTTCGGGGTGGCGCTGAAGATGAAGGGCCCGACGCCTGCGGAACTGGAAGGTCTCGCCGAGTCGATGCTCTCGCACGCCCTTCTCGTCGAGACCGACCGTGACGCCGTCGACGTCGTCGGAACCGGCGGTGACGGAGCAGACACCGTGAACATCTCCACGATGGCCGCCATCGTCGTCGCCGCCAGTGGTGTACGAGTGGTCAAACACGGCAACCGCGCAGCGTCGTCCAAGAGCGGAACGACCGATGTGCTCGAAGCGCTGGGAGTGCACGTGAACCTGGGCGCTGCCGGAGTCGCGTCGAGCGTCGAGCAGGTCGGTATCGGGTTCTGCTTCGCCCCGATCCATCACCCCGCGCTGCGTTTCTCCGGTCCCGCTCGCAAGGAGATCGGGATCCCGACGGCGTTCAATGTGCTGGGCCCGCTGACCAACCCCGGCCGCCCCCGCGCCGGACTGATCGGCTGCGCCTTCGAGAATCTTGTCCCCGTCGTCGCGGGCGTATTCGCCCAACGCGGCAGTTCGGTGCTCGTCGTGCGCGGTGACGACGGCCTCGACGAGATCACCCTGTCCACCACGACCACCGTGCACGTGGTGTCCGACGGGGCCGTCACGGTCGAGACGATCGACCCGGTCGACTACGGAATCCCCCGAGCGCCCATCGACGCACTCAGAGGCGGAGACGCAGAATTCAACGCGGCCGTGGCGCACCGAGTGTTCGCCGGTGAACACGGCCCCGTCCGCGACGCGGTACTGCTCAACGCTGCCGCAGCACTGGCAGCGCACCACGGCGTGTCCGACGACCTCCACGCCCGGATCGAAGCCGGATTGGTCACCGCCGCAAAGACAGTCGATTCAGGCGCGGCAGCACAGCTACTCGCCGACTGGGGTCGATGCACCACCGAACTCGCCGACTGACACCGAACGCGCCTATTCGCCTATCGAGAACCCCGCATCGACATCGGCACTCGAATAGGACTGGAACGCAATGTGAGTGGTGGTGCTGCGCACACCCCTCACTCGATTGATGTGCTTGGTGATCACCTCCGCGATCGAAGCATGATCGCGAACCTTGACGATGGCGATCAAATCGACATCCCCAGCACACGAATAGACCTCCGACACCCCGTCGACATCGGCGACGGCCTGCGCCGCCTCCGGAATCAGATCGGCCTCGGCGTCGATCAAGACGATGGCATTGATCATCTGTGCTCCTCCAGCATCTCGAGCTCGGTGTCCGACGCGAGCTACCCCCAAACCCTAATGGCTGCCATATCCCGAGAGCCGTTCCGCAGGCTCCACTCCTGCCCACACTTGTCGTTCCGCAGGCTCCACTCCTGCCCCGAACGGTCGTTCCGCAGGCTCCACTCCTGCCCTCGCTGCTTCTCTCGCCGTCCGACACCACGACTCCCACGAACCCGCCGACCGTGCCGGGCTGCAGTACCCGCTGCTCGTGCGCACGATCCGGACTCCGTCCGTGCGCAACCACGCCGCGATCAGTCCCACTTCTTCCGGCGGCGCACCGCGAAGCGGCGTCGTATCGGGCAGCACCGTTTCGGCCGACGCGGTGATGGCATCGACGACAGGCATCGGATGCACTCCGCGCGGTGCGACGGCAGCGCCGGCCAGACGGCCGAAGCGCACCACGATCAACTCCCACCCGCCGTCGGCCGTTCGTTTCGCCGCAACGAGTTCGGCAATGGCGGCCACCGCCGCCGATCGGTGCATCCTGCGTAGTGCATCGACGGTGATCGCGATTCGATCACGCAGACGAGCGGCCGTCTCGAACAGCTCCTTGTCCGCGAGCTCGGCGACGCGGCGGCGCATGGAGTACAGCACGGCATCGTCCTGACCGCACACGAGCGCGAGAAACTGCCTCGGGGCATCCGAGTACTCGTCGGCCGTCAACGGGCCGCACAGTGCCGCAGGGCAGCCTCCGACGTCTGTTGCCGGGCACTGGTCGCCGTGTCGAACCGAGCGCGCGAGTCGGCGAGTGCAGGTTCGCAGGCGGCAGAACTCGGCGACGAGCGCAGCGGCCTCTGCGGCGTCGCCGCGAACCGAGAACGGTCCGAGACTGTTCGGTGTCGGTGTGCGGACGATCGACAGGCGGGGGAACGCCTCGTCGGTCAGGGTGATCCACCACCCCTTCCTGGGGAACTTCGAGCGGCGGTTGTACGGCGGGACGTGCGCCGAGAGCAGACGTAACTCGCGGACCCCGGCTTCGAGCGCGTGCGCACACTCGACGTGGTCGACGCGAGTCGCCAGTGCGACCATCTCCTTCATCCGGCCTCTCGTCTCCGAACCGGTGAAGTAGTTGCGCACACGCCGCTTGAGGTTGTTGGACGTACCGACGTACAGCACCTCGTCGGACGGGCCGCGGAACAGATAGACGCCGGGCGTACCGGGAAGGTGAGCAGCCAGCCCGCGTTTGGCGCGCTGGCCGGCCGACACTGCGGGTAGGTAGTCGACCAACTCGGCGTAGCTGTGAACCCCCTGATTGCCCACCCGTTCGATGAGTCCGTGCAGAACGTCGACGGTCGCTCGGGCGTCGTCGAGCGCGCGGTGGGTGGGCCTGGTACCGGATCGGAACAGTGTGGAGAGCGCCGACAGCTTCACCGAAGGTGCCTCGTCGCGCGTCAGAACTCGTCGAGCCAGCTTGACCGTGCACAGCACCTGGAACCGCGGCCATGCGATGTCGAGACGACTGGCGGCGGCTCTGAGGAATCCCGTGTCGAAGCCGGCGTTGTGCGCCACCAGCACCGAACCGCGTGCGAACTCGAGGAAACCGGGAAGAACCCGTTCGATGCGCGGCGCGCCGATGAGCATCGCCGATGTGATGCCGGTCAGTTCCACGATGTACGGCGGGATGGATCTGCCCGGGTCGATCAGGGTGGCGAATTCGCCGAGAATTTCGCCGCCTCGTACCTTGACCGCCCCGATTTCGGTGATGGCCTCGGTATCCGCGCTCCCGCCGGTGGTCTCGAGGTCGACGACGACGAACGTGGTCTCGTGCAGCGGGGTATCGAGTTCGTCGAACGTCAGCTGGATGGGCAGGCTCACCGCGACGACGTTAGGGCCGACCCCCGACAAGAACGTTCATGGTGCCGTCGAACGTCGCCGTGTCACGAAACCTGTCGGTGCCCGTCGCTATCTTTCGCTTCGTCGGCCGATTCGGCCGCCGGAAACCGCAAAGAGACAAGGATCACAATGATCATCGACTGCAGTGACTGCCTGGTCCGTGACATCGCCTGCGCGGACTGCGTCGTGACGGTGCTTCTGGGGGCTCCGGGGATGCCCTCGAGATCGGACGGCCGGTGGGTCGGGCCGCCGTCTCGTATCACGCTCGAGCAGGAAGAACTCGGTGCCATGGGTGTGCTCGCCGATGTCGGCCTCGTGCCCGCACTCAAGCTCGTTGTGAACGATGACGACACCGCCGAGGTTCCTTTGTTATCGACTCGTGACACACCGGGGGATCAGCGCGCCGGCTAGTGAGAATCGAGCCGAATCCGCTCGCCTCGGCGAGTTGGGGTCGACACGGGGGTATGCCATTTCGTAACCTTCCTGAGACCTTGCGGAGTCTCGCCAGTCCAAACCGGAGTGGCGTCGCAAGTCACCGCCTAATCGTTCACTCGCGAGAGTGTTCGTACCGGGAACCCGATATCTACTGGGGTGAATCCCGCTGAGCCACCACACGGTGGCCGGTGGGTAGGGCTGCTCTTCCCAGCCCGAACCCGTCAGCTAACTCGGTCGGCGGACGATAGGAAGAAACGGAGCACCATCTTTCGTGGCGTCACAACTTTCCAACCGATCATTGCGGCGAGTCCTCGTAGCCGGAGCGCTCACTGCAGGCGTGGTCATCCTTCCCGCTGCACCCGCAATGGCGGCCCCCCTCACCATTCCCGGCGTCGGAACCTTCGAGATTCCTGACATCCCGGGCCTCCCTCCCCTCAACATCCCGGGTGTGCCTGCACCGGGTGCGCCGTTGGCACCCCAGGTCACCCCGGCAGCAAAGGCCGTTCAGGCCGCTGAGTCCAAGATCGGAGCACCGTACGTGTACGGCGCTTCGGGTCCGGATTCGTTCGACTGCTCGGGCCTCGTCCAGTGGGCGTACAAGCAGGCCGGCATCAGCCTGCCCCGTACCAGCTACGACCAGGCGGCCGCGGGCACTCCGGTCTCGCGCGACAGCCTGGTTCCCGGCGACGTCGTGTCGTTCTACGGCGGCTCGCACTCGGGTATCTACGTCGGCAACGGCAATGTCGTGCATGCATCCACCTCCGGCGTGCCGGTCAAGGTTGCTCCGCTTGCCTCGATGCCGTTCGACGGTGCTCGCCGTTACTGATTCGAGCGAGCGACGTCCGCTGTGATCGACCGACAGGGTCGAGCCGTCCATCGGCTCGGCCCTGTCGTCGTATCCGGACACCGGCCGCGCGACACGCCGGTCCGGTGGACAGGGAAGCCCCTTGTTCGTAATCTGATCGAGACCTGGTCGATGTTTACTTTGTGACCTGTCACCTCGAATCCCCATCGATTTCGGGCCGTGTTCACGTCCGCGCCCGCAAGAGCATGGGTATGGTTCGGTTTCGGTCCACTTTTCCAACCGTTGCCTCGCTCGAGGCAACACGTGTGAGGACGGAGAGTCGCTTTCCGTGGCCCTATCGAGATCTACCCGAGCGTTGCGGCTGGCCCGCAACTCGGTGGTTGCTGTCGCACTGACCGCGTGCATGGTCGTGGTCCCGATGACGACGGCGACCGCGCAGCCGGGATTCGACTCGGCGTCCGACGCGCAGACCGAACTCGCCGAGCTCTCTCGCCAGTCCGAGCAAACCAACGAAGCTCTGCACAACGCGCAGATCGATCTCGACGCCAAGAACCAGCAGCAACTCGACGCACAGGTCGCCGTCGACCGGAGTCGTGCCGCACTGGAGGCAGCGCAGGCGCAGTTGGCGCAGCTCAAACCGGCCATGGACAAGGTCGCCAACGTCAACTACCAGGGTGCGCGGACCAATCGACTGTTCGCCGTGATGGTCAGCGATTCGCCGCAACAGTTGCTCGACCAGATGTCTGCACTGGACGTGATCTCTGCCGATACCGCCGACCAGGTCGCTCGATTCAAGCAGGCGAGCTCTGATGCCGTGACGGCCGAGCAGGCCGCAACGACGGCCGCCGACCAGGCACGTGTCGCGGCCGAACAGGCCAAGGCCGTCAGCGACGACCTTCAGGCCAAGCAGAGTGAGCTGCAGGGTCAGATAGCCGAGGTCATGGCTGCCTACAGTGCGCTCTCGTCCTCCGAGCAGTTGGCTCTGGCCGGATCGGCCCTGCCCGAAGGATTCGATCCCACCACGATTCTGCAGAATCTGACGCCGGGATCGGGTGCCAGTGCGTTGCAGGCCGGCCTGACGCAGATCGGCAAGCCGTATGTCTGGGGCGGCACCGGTCCGGACGGCTTCGACTGCTCCGGTTTGGTCGTGTGGGCCTACAAGCAGGTGGGCAAGACATTGCCGCGGTCGAGTCAGGCGCAGGCAGCGGGCGGAACGCCGGTGGATCAGAAAGATCTGCAGCCGGGCGACGTCGTCCTGTTCTACCCGGACATCTCTCACGTCGGGATCTATGCCGGGAACGGCAACGTGCTGCATGCCTCCACCTTCGGTGTTCCTGTGAAGGTTCAGTCGATGGCATCGTTCCCGTACTACGGGGCGCGTCGATACTGAGGTGCGCCTCGACGATCGACGAACGCCTGCATGAGTGGCTCGAACCGGCGCTCCGGATTGCGTGTTCTCGCCCGATCGCTACGAGTGCGGTTGCTCGCCGTCGTGCTCGTGGCCGCGGTGGCTGTCTCGGTCGGTCTTGTTCACCGATTCGACAGCACGTCCAGCGCAGGTACTGCCGACTCGACAGTCGAGGGAAACCCACCGACCTACGATCAGCAGCGTCGCGCCGAGGTGACCGTTCTCCTGGACCAGTGGGCCCGTGCGGTTCGCTCCGGCGATCTCGATGCACTGCGGGAGTCGGTGGATCCTCTGGCCGCCCCCGACTTCGTGGAGGCGCAGGTGCGCCGGGCCGCAGTGGTGCCGGGCGTGCCCTTCTCCGAGTTCGACTACGAGTTGGGTGACGAGCCCGAAACTCCGGTGCCGCCGCAGATCGCCGAGGCGCTGGATTCGACCGACGTCTGGGCACCGGCGGTGTATCTGAAGTACGCGGTCGCCGGGCCGGACGCGTCGCCGACGCGTCGGCCGGTCTCATTGGTGGTAGCCGAGCGGGACGGTCGCTGGCGGCTGGTCGACGACGCGGACCTGACCGAATACCGACGCCACACCTGGCGTGGGCCGTGGGATTTCGGGCCCTTGAAGGTGCGCTCGGTGCCCACCGCAGCCGGGACATCGGTGGTCATGGGGCATCCGGACCGCGAGCAGTTCGTCGAGAGCCTGGCCGCCGAACTTCCGTCGGCAACCGCGGCCGTCACCGACTTCTGGGGGGACGATTGGGCGCGCGACGGGCTGGTGTTCGTCGCGTCCTCCGCGGAGGAGTTCGCCGAACTGACGGGGTCCGCGCCGTCCACCGAGGTGGCCGCAGTGACGGTGTCCGACGCGGTGGTGGGCGACGGCTCCCGTCCGACGGGTCAGCGGGTGGTGTTCGGTCCCGACGCCGCGACGCGGTTGACGCCCTTCACCGTGCGCTCGGTTCTGCGCCACGAGTTGACCCACGTGGCGGCGAGGGCGAAGACGTCCGACGGTACCGAGTTGTGGGTGTCGGAAGGGTTCGCCGACTATTCCGGGTATCGAAATTCCGGTGCCGAGTTCGTGCAAGTCGCCCCCACTCTCGCGGCAATCGTGGCGGCGGGCGGGCCGCCGACGGTGCTGCCGAAGAACGAGGACTTCGGTGCAGGCGGGGCCAGATCGAGTGTGGCCTACGAATCGGCGTGGTCGGTGTTCGCATTCGTGGCCGACAGATTCGGGGAGTCGAGGCTGCGCACCCTGTACGAGTCGCTCGCCTCCGACAGCTCCACCGATTCTGTCTTCGCGTCGGTGTTGGGAACGAGCCGCGCACAGTTCGTCGCCTCGTGGGGCGACTGGGTGGCTCGCCAGGCCGGTTGAGACGGGGCGCTACGGTTGTCGCCATGCGTCGTACTCTGCTCGTGACGAACGACTTTCCTCCTCGCCCGGGTGGTATTCAGTCCTATCTCCACAGCTTCGCCTCGCAACTGCCGGCCGACGAGCTGGTGGTGTACGCACCGCGGTGGCGGGGCGACTCGCACGAGAAGTTCGATGCCGCGCAGCCTTTCGAGGTGATCAGGCATCCGACGACCCTGATGTTGCCGACTCCGCTCGTCGCGCGTCGCGCAGCTCGAATCCTGAAGTCCCGAGGCTGCGATTCCGTGTGGTTCGGTGCGTCGGCTCCGTTGGCGGTGATGTCGTCGTACCTGCGCAAGGCCGGGGCCGATCGCATCGTGGCCAGTACGCACGGTCACGAGGTCGGTTGGTCGATGGTGCCGGGCGGGCGTGCGACCCTGCGCACGATCGGCGAGAACACCGACGTGGTGACCTACGTCAGCAAGTACACCCGGGGGCGCTTCAGCTCGGCGTTCGGGCGGACTGCCGCCCTCGAACACCTACCGCCCGGTGTCGACACCGATCGCTTCGTGCCCGACGACGCGGCGCGAACGGACCTTCGCGCGCGCTACGGCCTCGGTGATCGCCCCACCGTTCTGTGCCTGTCCCGGCTCGTTCCGCGCAAAGGGCAGGATTTCCTGATCCGTGCGCTTCCGGGGATCCGCCGGGCCGTCGACGGAGCGGTCCTGGTCATCGTCGGCGGCGGACCCTACGAGAAGACCCTGCGCGAGCTCGTTCGATCCACCGGAATGGAGCAACACGTGGTGTTCACCGGCACCGTGCCGTCGGCGGAGCTCGCCGCCCACCACACCATCGCCGACGTGTTCGCGATGCCGAGCCGCACCCGAGGTGCCGGTCTCGATGTCGAAGGTCTCGGCATCGTCTACCTCGAAGCGTCGTCCTGCGGCGTACCGGTCGTCGCGGGCATGTCCGGGGGTGCGCCGGAAGCGGTGCAGCACAACAAGACCGGTGTCGTCGTCGACGGGACGTCGGTCTCGGAGATCACGGACGCGATCGTGCGAATCCTGTCCGATCGCACGCTGGCAACGCAGATGGGCAATGCCGGCCGCGCGTGGGTGGACGCGGAATGGCGCTGGGACGTGCTGACCGAGAAGCTGCGGTCACTGATCTGACGCGCGTCATCGCGATGCGGTGCACCTACCGGGCGTAGATCGATTCGATCTCGTCGGCGTAGGCGGCGGTGATGACGTTGCGCTTGAGCTTCATGGTGGGAGTCAGCTCACCGCTCTCCTCCGAGAAGTCGTGGGGGAGGAGTCGATACTTCTTGATCGACTCCGCATGTGAGACGGACTTGTTCGCGTCGGCAACGGCGGCGTCGATCTCCGCGACGAGTTCGGGGTCGGTCTGCAGATCGGCTGCGGTGGCGTCGGCGGCCTTGCCGTGGGAGGACTTCCAGCGATCGAACGCATCCGGATCGAGGGTGATGAGCGCACCGATGAAGGGCTTCTGATCGCCGACGACGACGGCCTGGCTGATCAGCGCACCCGCCCGCAATTGGTCTTCCAGTCCGGCCGGTGAGACGTTCTTGCCTCCGGCGGTGACGATCAGTTCCTTCTTGCGACCCGAGATCGTGATGTACCCGTCTTCGTCGACCGAACCGAGGTCTCCGGTGCGGAACCAGCCGTCGTCCAGCGACTCGGCGGTCGCGACCTCGTTGCGCCAGTAGCCGTCGAACACGACCGGTCCGCGGAGTTGGATCTCGCCGTCCTCGGCGATGCGCACGGTGTTGCCGGGCAGTGGACGCCCGACGCTGCCGACGCGTTGGAAGCCGATGGTGTTGACCGCGAACGCCGCGGTGGTTTCGGTCAGGCCGTAGCCCTCGTAGATCGTCACGCCGATGCCCCGGTAGAAGTGGCCGAGACGGGAACCGAGAGGCGCTCCGCCGGAGATCGCGAGCTCGCACTTACCGCCGAGCGCTGCCCGCAGTTTGCCGTAGACCAACTTGTCGAACACGGTGTGCTTGGCGCGCAACACGATTCCCGGTCCACCGGTGTCCTGCGCCTCACTCCACGCCACTGCGCATTCGGTGGCGAGGTCGAAGATCTTGCCTTTGCCGTCGGCGTGCGCCTTCTGTTTGGCGGTGTTGAACACCTTCTCGAACACTCGAGGCACCGAGAGGATGAAGTCCGGTTGGAACGTGCCGAACGTCGCGACGAGGTTCGGGATGTCGTTGGTGTGGCCGAGCGTGACTCCGGCATCGAACGACGCGATGCTCACTGCGCGGGCGAGGACATGCGCGAGCGGCAGGAACATCAGGGTGCTGCGGCCCTGCCTCATCAGTGATTTCAGCGAGGTCTCGCGAATGCCGAGTGATTCGGCGAGCAGATTGGCATGGGTCAGTTGGACGCCCTTGGGACGACCGGTGGTTCCGGAGGTGTAGATCAATGTGGCCGGGTCGGACGAGGCGAGAGTCGAAACACGTTGATGTACCTGATCTTCGGTGAACTCGGATCCGCCGTCGGTCAGGGCCTGCACGGCGTCGGACCCGGCGGAGTTCTCGATCACGAACGTCTGCCGCACCGACGGCGCAGCTGCCACAACGGTTTTCGTTTCCCGCACGTGTGCGTCGTTCTCGAGTATCAGCAGGACGGGCTCGGCGTCTTCGAGGATCCATTCCACCTGCCCGGCGGAGGAGGTCTCGTAGATCGGCACCGTGACACCGCCTGCGGCCCAGATCGCGTAGTCGAGAACCGACCACTCGAATCGCGTCGACGACATCAGGGCGACGCGATCGCCCTGCTCGATGCCGGCGGCGATGAGGCCCTGTGCCACTCCGACCACCAGTTGTTCGAACTCGGCGGCGGTGACGTCGAGCCACTGCCCATCGACCTGGCGGCGGAACACTGTCGCGTCCGGTGAGTTACGGGCGCGGACGAAGACGGTGTCGACAGCCGAGTCGGTGTCCGCGATGTCGTATTTTGCGGCGACGGTGAACTCGCGCACGGGATTACCTCCGGATAGAACGGGGAGAACGAAAGTCGATAGCTCGGCTTCACAGATACTCTAGACCCGGGCTCGCGGCATCGAAATGCGCCCGGAGTGGAGCCTGCAGGAACGACCCGGGAACAGGGGAGTGGAGCCTGCAGGAACGTCCCGAGAACAGGGGAGTGGAGCCCGCAGGAACGACCCGGAAAGAGGGGAGTGGAGCCTGCAGGAACGACCAGGGAAGAGGGGACGCGCACGGCCGGGGAACCGATGTGTGAAGCTCTGTCGATGAGCAGTATTCAAGTTGCGGATCAGACGTTCGTGGCCGCCTCGGGCGAGCGGGTTGCGCATGCGTTCGCATCGCCCGCTCGGTGGCGTCGATGGTGGCCGGATCTGAACCTGACCATCACCGAGGACCGGGGCGAGAAGGGGATCCGCTGGGCGGTGCGTGGTGGTGTGGTCGGAACGATGGAACTGTGGCTCGAGCCTGCGCTCGACGGTGTGATCGTGCATTACTTCCTGCATGCCGAACCTGCCGCAGGCACCGACGTCGCGGCGCACCAGCATGCCCGTCGGGTGGCCGGACGCGCGATGACGTTCGAGCTCAAACGAGAGCTCGAGGCCGGTCGGTCTGCAGGTGAGGCACCCCACCACGTAGCGTCGACTTCGGCTCGTGAATGAACCGCGCGGTACGGTCGGCCGGTTCGCGTTGTGCGGCGGCGGATCGATCGTGTGAGATAGGCCTGCGCGAGTTCGACGGCACCGAAGCGAACCGAGCTGATCGAAGTACCCGAGCTGATCGAAGTACCCGAGAGGAAGCGGACCAGTAGTCATGGCGGAGAAAACCCAGAGGTCGATCGTCGTCGAAGCCCCACCGAGTCGGGTCATGGACGTCATCGCCGATTTCGACGCGTACCCCACGTGGGTGTCGGCCGCGAAATCCGTCGAGGTCCTCGAGGTCGACGAGGACGGCCGTGGTAAGCGCGTCAAGTTCGTGCTCGATGCGGGAATGGTCAAGGACACCTACGAACTCGAGTACGACTGGGCGGCGGACGGCAGTTCGGTCTCGTGGAATCTCGTGTCCGGTGAGATGCAGAAGTCTCAGAACGGCTCGTACACGTTGAAGGAGACCGGCGGCGGCACCGACGTGACGTACGAGCTCACCGTCGATCTGAACATTCCGATGATCGGTCTGTTCAAGCGCAAAGCAGAAAAGGTCATCACCGACACCGCGCTCAAGGAATTGAAGAAGCGGGTCGAAGGCTGACCGACGCTCGCACCGAAGCCCGCACCACGGTGTTGCTGTTCCTCGGCAAAGGTGGCGCGGGTAAGACGACGTTGGCGGCTGCGTCGGGTCTGCGACTGGCTCAGGCCGGTGAACGGGTGCTGATCGCCTCCGTCGACCAGGCGCACTCGCTCGCCGACGCATTCGCGGGGGACGCAGAGGCCGAGGATTCGTCCGGTGTTCGTTCGATCGCTCCTGGTCTCGACATCGTCGAGATCGATACGTTGGCGTTGCTCGAAGCGCGGTACCGGGGGCTGGGCTCGCTGATGGCCGTGGCGTCCGCGGGACACGAGCACGGGGTGAGTTTCGGGGCGATCGAACCGGAGGAGCTGCTCGGTCTTCCCGGAGTCGAAGAGCTGCTCGGCATGCACGAGATCGTCCGTCTCGCCGACGAGAATCGCTGGGACACAGTGATAGTCGATCTTCCCGCATCCGCGGATGCCCTGCGGACGCTGCAGCTGCCCGATACCGTCGCCGCGTACGTCGAGCGGATCTGGCCCCTGCATGCTCGGATGGTCTCGGGCACCGGCTCCGATGTACGTCTGACCCTCGTGGTGGCGATGATCGAGCGAATCCTCGCTCAGGTCGGCTCCGTCCGGTCCCTGATCACCGACTCCGCTCGTACCGGGGCGACCGTCGTCGTCACCGCCGAACAGCTGTCGGTCGTCGACGCGGAGAGAACACTGTCGGCGGCTGCTCTGCTCGGCATCAGAATCGATCGTGTTCTGGTCAACAGAATCCTGCCGAAGCTCACCGCGTCGTCGATCGGTCTCGTGGGCGCTCACCCGGCGGTGTTCTGGTTCGAGAGGTGGCGGGCGACGCAGCTCGACGCGGTCGCCGAGCTGCGTCGACGCGTCGGTACGGTACCGATCGTGGAGGTGGAGCACGCTCCCGGTGAACCGGTAGGGTTGGGGCCCTTGCAAGATGTGGCCGATCGCCTCGAACCGGACTCCCTCGAACGGCGCGCGCCGGGCTGGGGTGAGCAGCCTTCGGTGGTGCTCGAGTCGGGTACCGGACTCGAATCCGTGTACGCGATGAGAATGCTGCTGCCGGTGGCGGATTCGACGACCTTGGGCTTGGGGCGAGTGGAGGACGACTTGATAGTCAGTGCCGACGGGAGGCGAAGGCGCATCACATTGGCGTCGGTGCTGCGTCGGTGCATCGCCGACTCCGCCGAACTCGAAGGACCGTTCCTCGTTGTGCGTTTTCGCCCGAACCCCGACGTGTGGCCACTGTGACTTCGACGACCTCTACGACCCCGACGGCCGGGGTGATTCGATGACCTCGGACCATTCCGAGCTGGGGGCGGACCTGCTGGCCCTGGCGGACACCGTGCTGACGCGACTCGAGCCGATCCTGCGCCGGGTCGCCGAGACGCAGCAGGATCGTGACCAACAGGGATGCAGTTGGTGCCCGGTCTGCGCGCTCGCGGCCCTGGTGCGCGGTGAGCGCCACGATCTGGTCGAGCTCGTGGCCTCCGAGAGCGCCGTGGTGATCGCGCTGTTGCGTCGGTTGCTCGCAGATCACACGACCTCCGGGGCTCCACATTCTGCGACGCAGGCACCCACCGAGTCGCCGTCACCCGAGGCCGCGGCCGAATCCGGACCCGGCAGTGCCGGCATCCCCTCGGACCCGGCAGAGGTCGCGGACGTGTCGATCGACACGAAACTGCAGGATGCCCGCCCCGCGTCGTTCGTTCCGATTACCGTTCGAGTGAAGAATTCGCAGTCGGACGAGCGGGAGCGTCCGTGAGCGGTACGACTCGGGTGCAGGCCGGGTGGGGGACGGTCGAGGAAGGCATGAACGAATGAAGCGGCACCACCAGCGATTGACGGTCGGCATCGACGTGGGCGGGACGAGCCTGCGCGCGTCCGTCGTCGACGAGGACGGTCAGGTACTCGACTCGACTGCCGCTCCTACCCCGCACACTGCTCGCGCCCTCGAACGCGGTCTCGACCGCGCCGTGCAGGAACTGGCCGGGCGACACGACATCGCGGCCGTTGGGCTCGCCGTCGCCGGGTTCATCGACTCCGATCGCACGACGGTTCTCTTCGCCCCGCATCTGCCGTGGGTGAACACCCCCGTGGCGACGGAGATGAGCATGCGCATCGGTCTGCCGGTCCTGCTCGAGCACGACGCCAATTCTGCGGCTTGGGCCGAGTATCGCTTCGGTGCCGCGTCCGGTGGTCGCAACGTGGTGATGGTGGCCATCGGTACCGGCATCGGTGCTGCGCTGCTGATCGACGGCAGGATCTATCGGGGCAGCCACGGGGTGGCACCGGAACTCGGTCACATCCAGGTCGTGCCGGACGGCCGGGCATGCCCCTGCGGCAAGCGCGGCTGCTGGGAGCGGTACTGCAGCGGCACCGCTCTGGTGGACACGGCAGTCGAGTTACTGGCGGCGGACCCGGCGTCGTCGACAACCCTGGCACGCGAGGTGTTCCTCGACCCGGGGTCTCTGACCGGCCGCCGCATCGCCGGCGCTGCGCACGAGGGCGACTC
This sequence comes from Rhodococcus sp. 06-470-2, assembly GCF_002258235.1. Taxonomy (NCBI): domain Bacteria; kingdom Bacillati; phylum Actinomycetota; class Actinomycetes; order Mycobacteriales; family Nocardiaceae; genus Rhodococcus; species Rhodococcus sp. 06-470-2. The sequence continues at coordinate 86,691 of NZ_NOYB01000018.1, forward strand.
CATCGCCCGCCGCACGATGGAAGACTTCGCGCAATGGCTCGGCGTCGGGCTCTCGATGGTCAGCGACGTGTACGACCCCGATCTGATCGTGTTGGCCGGTGGAGTGGCGACGTCGTCGAGTCAGTTCCTGGCCCGCGCGACCGACAAGTACGCCGAGCTGGTGACCGGTGCGGGGCATCGGCCTTTCGCGCGGATTCGCAGTACTCAACTCGGTGAGGCAGCGGGCATGATCGGGGCCGCGGAGTTGGCCCGTGCGCAGTTCGTCACCGGGGTTCGGTGACTGTTCTTCGCCCGCTTCCTGTGACCTCTGTCCCGGGTTCGGAGATGATGTGGCTGGTGTCATAAACCGTGGGTACAGTTCACTACGCGGCACGGTTCGAGGAGGCACGGCCGCAGTCGATTCGCTCCAGGGCGAGGCGGCACCAAACGATTTCCCGACCATCTTCAGGGAGCATGTCAATGTGGTACTGGCTGGTTAAGTACATTTTCGTCGGCCCCCTTCTCATCGCCCTGGGTCGGCCCACGATCGAGGGTGCGGAGAACATCCCGACGGAGGGTCCGGTCATTCTGGCCAGCAACCACAAGGCCGTTCTCGATTCCTTCTATCTCCCACTCAAGACGCCCAGGCGCATCACCTTCCTCGCCAAGAGCGAGTACTTCACCGGACCGGGTCTCAAGGGTGCGTTCCAGAAGTGGTTCTTCACCGCGGTCGGTCAGGTGCCGATCGATCGCACCGGAGCCGACGCGGCACAGGACGCTCTCAACGCAGGTGTGCGCGTGATCGAAGCAGGCAAGGTTCTGGGTATCTACCCCGAGGGCACGCGTTCGCCCGACGCGCGGCTGTACAAGGGCAAGACCGGGATGGCGCGTCTGGCACTGCAGACCGGGGTCCAGGTGATCCCGGTTGCGATGATCGGTACCGAGAAGATGAACCCGATCGGTTCGCGAGTGTGGCGTCCGGCGAAGGTCACCATCCGAATCGGAAAGCCCATCGACTTCTCTCGCTTCGAAGGCATGGCCGGCAACCGTTTCGTCGAGCGTGCCGTCACCGACGAGGTGATGTACGACCTGATGTTGCTCTCCGGTCAGGAGTACGTGGACGTGTACGCCGCGTCTCTGAAGAAGGCTGCACCCGCGGCGGAGTCGGCTCCGACCGCGCAGCGTATTCCGGATTCCAAGGCAAGCTGAAGCTGCCGGCTCGCTCCGCGATCAGGGTGCGGGACGGGTGTCGGCCTTCGTATCGGTTCGGTCGGTCCTTCCGATCGCAGCAAGCGCGACGATCGACGCGAGAGCCCACCACACGTAGCCCGAGGCCGCGAACTGATCCACGAGCGGCCAGCCGAGGCCGCTCCATCGGCCCTCGCCGAGCTTCCAGTGCGGCGGGTAGAGCATCAACGCCAGCCCGACGGCCACCAGGGTCGCCAGCAGCGCACTGCGGCGGCGATAACCGAGAACGGCGAGCACAACGGTGAACGGGATGGCCCACACCCAGTGGTGTGACCACGAGACCGGCGACACCAGCAGACCGAACATGGCGTTGATCGTCAGCGCCAGCGCAGTCTCGCCTGCGGCAAAAGCTTTCCGCATCGCCACCGCCGCGATGGCGAGCACCACCACCGACAACGCGAGCCAGAGGATCGATCGGGGCACTTCGTCCAATCCGAGCCGTGCGAGCACTCCTGTGATCGACTGGTTGGGTGGGTAGGCCGGGCCGCCGATTCGGTCGGAATCGACGATCGTCTCGGTCCAGTACCTCACCGAGTCGGACCACGTGAGCGCGAAACCGATCGCGGTGAAGACCGCAAAACTCAGCACCGACACCACCGCTGCTCGAAAGTCCTTGCGCAACAGGAAGAACAGTACGAACACCGCGGGCGTGAGTTTGACGGCGGCCACGAGACCGATCAGCACACCTCGGGGCCACGGCGTCTTCTTCGGTAGGCAGTCCAGTGCAACGAACGCCATCAGCACGATGTTGATCTGCCCGTAGTTCAGCGTCGAGGTGACCGGCTCCAGTACGAGCACGGCCACCGCGAACGCGGCACCGGCAGACCACCACATCAGTGCGCGAGGGCGTACCCCGAGCGAGGTGAGAGTGACCACGATCGTCACCAGTAGCAAGAGCATGGACAGCACGGTGACCGCGATCGAGGCGGCGTACAGCGACACCGACGACAGTGGGCTGAAGATCGCCGCGGCGATCGGGGGATAGGTGAACGGCAGCGTGGTACCGGTCGCGATCGGAGGCAGTTGACCGTAGAGATCCCCGCCCTCGGCGAACACCTGACCGCCGAGTCGATACACGTCCAGATCCAGTCGGTAGTGCTCACCGATCGGACGCAGACCCGGGAAGCCGTTGAGATGGAACAGCACGCCCACGACGGCACCGATCAGCACGAGGACCCTGCTCGACGCCACCGCCCAACTCGGCCACCGGCGTCGCGTCGGCGCGGCAGGCTCCGGTGCTTCGGCGACCGGACGGTTGGTGTCGGGCGAGGTCACAACGTTCCCTTTCAGGGCTGTTCGGATCGTGGCTACCGGTACGTGGGGGGCGTGTCCAGGACGCGCTAGGGTGAGCCGCGTGCGCTACTTCTACGACACAGAGTTCATCGAGGATGGTCGCACAATCGAGTTGGTCTCGATCGGTGTGGTGTCGGAGGACGGTCGCGAGTTCTATGCGGTGTCCTCCGAGTTCGACCCCGAGCGCGCCGGCCGCTGGGTTCGACGCAACGTGCTTCCCAAGTTGCCACCGTACTCGTCGCCGCTGTGGATGAGCCGGTCGCGAATCCGGGACGAACTGCTCGAATTTCTCGTTCCGCACTACGGTGCCGAGGTCGAACTGTGGGCGTGGGTTGCGGCGTACGACCATGTGGCGCTCTGCCAGCTGTGGGGCTCGATGACCGAGTTGCCGCGTTCGCTGCCGCGGTTCACTCGTGAGCTGCGCCAGCACTGGGAGGATCGCGGCAGTCCCGAGCTGCCGTCGGTGCCGGACGACGCTCATGACGCCCTCGCCGACGCGCGGCACAATCTGGCGAAGTTCCAGGCGATCGAGGAGCACTCCTACCGCGGGTGAACACCCGTTGTCCTGCGGCTTCGGCGGTGCGAATATCCTGTAGCGGTGAACTGGACTGTCGACGTACCCATCGATCGCTTGCCCGACCTGCCGCCGTTGTCGCCGACGCTGCGCTCTCGATTGGACGATGCGTTGGCCAAGCCGGCTGCGCAGCAGCCGCAGTGGGATCCCGAGCATGCTGCCGACATGCGCAAGGTGCTCGAGAGCGTTCCTCCGATCACCGTCGCCGGTGAGGTGGAGGCGTTGTCGGACAAGCTCGCTGCCGTCGCTCGCGGTGAGGCGTTCCTGCTCCAGGGAGGCGACTGCGCCGAGACGTTCGTCGACAACACCGAGCCGCACATCAAGGGCAACATCCGCACGCTGCTGCAGATGGCGGTGGTGCTCACCTACGGCGCGAGCATGCCGGTGGTCAAGGTCGCCCGTATCGCGGGGCAGTACGCCAAGCCGCGTTCGTCGAACATCGACGCTCTCGGTCTGCAGTCGTACCGCGGCGACATGATCAACTCGCTCGTCGCCGACGAGAGCGTCCGCGGCCACGATCCGTCGCGACTGGTGCGCGCGTACGCCAATGCGAGCGCGGCGATGAATCTGGTCCGCGCGCTCACCGGTGCTGGCATGGCCGACCTGCACAAGGTGCACGACTGGAACCGCGAGTTCGTCGCGCAGTCGCCCGCCGGTGCGCGCTACGAGGCGCTCGCGGGGGAGATCGACCGCGGACTGCGGTTCATGGATGCCTGCGGCGTCTCGGACCCCAATCTGCACACCGCGCAGATCTTCGCCAGCCACGAAGCGCTCGTTCTCGATTACGAGCGTGCGATGCTGCGCCTGGACAACACCGACGATCACCCCAAGCTGTACGACCTGTCCGCGCACTTCCTGTGGATCGGCGACCGCACCCGCCAGCTCGACGGGGCGCATATCGCGCTGGCCGAGCTGATCTCCAACCCGATCGGTCTCAAGATCGGGCCCACGACCACGCCCGAGATGGCCGTCGAGTACGTCGAGCGTCTCGACCCCACCAACAAGCCGGGCCGTCTGACGCTGATCTCACGCATGGGCAACGGCAAGGTGCGCGACATCCTGCCCGCGATCATCGAGAAGGTTCAGGCCACCGGCCACCAGGTCATCTGGCAGTGCGACCCGATGCACGGCAACACCCACGAGGCGTCGACCGGCTACAAGACGCGGCACTTCGACCGCATCGTCGACGAGGTGCAGGGGTTCTTCGAGGTCCACAACGGCCTCGGAACGCATCCGGGCGGAATTCACGTCGAACTGACCGGCGACAACGTCACCGAGTGCCTCGGCGGTGCCCAGGACATCTCGGATCTCGACCTCGCCGGTCGGTACGAGACGGCCTGCGACCCGCGGCTGAACACGCAGCAGAGCATCGAACTGGCATTCCTCGTCGCCGAGATGCTTCGCGACTGATCAGGGCAGCGAGACGACCTTGACCTCGGAGCCCGGTTCCACGCGAGAACCGGCTCCGGGGCTCTGGCTGATGACCAGAGATCCGTCGGTGTCCACCACCTGACGGACGTCGATGGGCAGGCCCAATGTTTCGAGGGTGGTCCGGGCCGAGCCCACCGACCGGCCGAGCAGCGACGGCACGGTGACGGCATTGGACACCTCGAGCACCGCGGTCGACCCGGATCTCACCGTCTCGCCGGCTTCCGGCGTCGTCCCGATCGCCTTTCCGCCGTCGGTGTCCTCGTCGAAGGTCTCTCGAACCTCGCCGACGGTGATGCCGACCGATTCCAGCGTCGTTCGGGCCTGGTCCACGCTCTGCCCACGTACGTCGGGTACCTCGACCGGCGGCGCGCCTTTGCTGCGTAGGACCGTGACCGAGCTGCCGGTGGTCAGGACCGTGCCCGGCGGTGGGTCCAGTGCCGCGACTCCGCCGATAGGTGCGGAGGTACTGAAGGCCTCGCCGCCGTCGACGGGTGTGAAAGTCCGGTCTCGCAATTGCTGTTCCATGTCTTCGACGGATGCGTCCGCGTCGATGGATGGAACCGTGGGGCTACCCAAGGACACCAGGAGAAACACTGTGTCGCCCTTGGCAATTCGCGATCCGCCGGTGGGGTCGGTGCCGATGAGAAGATCGGTGTCCACCGAGTCGGAGTAGGTTCCGCGCACCGCGGCTTCGAGGCCGGCCGCCTCCACGGCGCTGGTCGCACCGGTGGTGTCGAGCCCGTCCACCATCGGGACAGCTGTGTATCGACCGGAGCCCATCCACCAACCGCCGAATCCGACCAAGACGGCGAGCAGGGCGACGACGAGGAGCCAGATGACGATCGCGCGGCGCGATCGTTGGCGATCGGCGTCGAAGTCGGGGAACTCGTAGTGCCGTCGGCCGGTCGGGGGTGGCCCTGGCGGCGGCCCGTCGAACGGTTCCTGGCTGTCATCGACGCCTCGGGACGTGGGCGAGGTGACCACCCGGGTGTGCTGCACCCCGTGTTGCTGGGGCGGGGGCGGAGAATTGTCCACGACCTGGGTGTGAGCGGACGGCGGACGGTTGCCTGCCACCGTCGTCGGTGCTCCGGCCGCGGCCGAGCTCAGGTGCTCGGCCGAGCGTTTGGGTGCGGGCACGCGATACTCGGGCAGTGCGAGCGCCGACGCGGCAGCGCGCAGGGCACGGGCCATGTCGTCGGCATTGCGGTACCGGTGCTCCGGGTCGCGGACGGTGGCCCGTTGGACCACCTCGTCGAACTGCGGGGGAACGCCGGCGATGAGGGTGGAGGGGCGCGGTACGTCGTTGTCGATGCGCTGGTAGGCGATGGACAGTGAGGTGTCGCCGGTGAACGGTGTGCGTCCGGTCAGAAGCTCGAACAACACGACACCGACGCCGTACACGTCGCTGCTCGCGGACGCGGAGCCGGTGGTGACCTGCTCGGGAGACAGGTACGCGGCGGTGCCCAGAATCACACTGCTCGACGTCACGGTGGAGGCAGCGATGGCCCGGACGAGACCGAAGTCGGCGATCTTCACGTCGCCGTCGTCGCTGATCAGGATGTTCTCGGGTTTGATGTCGCGGTGCACGAGGCCGGCTCGGTGGGCGACGGCGAGTGCGTCGAGGACCGGGCGAACGACGGCCGCGGCAGCGTGCGGAGGCATCGGACCGCGCTCGCGCAGCAGTTCACGCAGAGTTCCGCCCTCGACGAGTTCCATGACGAGGAAGGCGTGTTCGCCGTCGCGCCCGTGGTCGTAGACGGCGACGAGGCCCGGGTGGCTGAGCCTGGCCACGGCCCGTGCCTCGAACTCGAAGCGCTGCACGAACTGGGGGTCCTCGGCGAACTTCGGGTCCATGATCTTCACCGCCACGGGGCGGTCGAGCCTGGTGTCGAGTCCGCGGTAGACCGTCGACATACCGCCGCGCGCGATCGGTGCGTCTATTCGGTATCGACGATCGAGCATCGAACCCGGTATCACCGAACCTCCCCTCGTCGTCCACTCGTCTTCCGGCTCGGTCGCCGGACACTGAAGACGATCGTATCGGTGCCGGGGATGCCGACCGACGATCGTGGCTTGTGTCTTCGGACCGGCTGGGTCGGCTGCACAGGAGTGGAGCCTGCGGAACGACCCGGCTGCGACGCTTTTGAAGTCTCGATGCCGGACCCGTTAACGTTACCTGCGTGAGTGCCATTCCCTATGCCGACGACGTGCTCGATCCGTCGGAGTCCGTGCTGCAGTTCGCCGATGTCGCGAAGATCCTCGACGTCCCCAAGACCCGCGTCGAACAGCTCGTCCGAGATCGCCAGTTGCTCGCCCTGAAGCGTTCACGCGTGCCCGTCGTACCGGAACAGTTCCTCGATTCGAGCAAGGGCACCATCGTCAAGGGGCTGCCCGGTCTCCTGGCCGTGCTGCACGACGGCGGCTACGAGGACGAGGAAATCCTGCGGTGGCTGTTCACCGAGGACGAGAGCCTGCCGGGTGCACCCGTCGCTGCTCTGCACGGCGACCTGATGCGCGAAGTGATCAGGCGCGCACAGGCCATGGCCTTCTAGCGAACCGTCGCGCGCTTGAAGCCGGTGACGGCGAACTGCGGCAGCGCTATGCGCGCTCTGGTCCACTGCGGCACCGTCGCGCGTTGGGAGAGCACACGGTAGCCCTGTGACTCGACCTCGTCGAGAATGCGGCCGTACAGAATCGACGCCGTGCGCATCGACGGCCGCACTCGCGGATCCAGCATCTCGATGCCTGCATCGGACGTGCGGTAGATCGAGCGGGTGACGGCGATCAGGTGTGCGAGGGCGCGGGTGACCCTGGCGTCGACACTGCCCGTGGTGTGGCACCACCGGAGTAGTTCTTCGTCGACGCCGAATGCCGCGAGCTCGTCGGTGGGCAGGTAGATGCGGTCGCGATCGAGGTCCTCACCCATGTCGCGGATGAAGTTGGTCAGCTGGAACGCCTCGCCCAGGGCTGCGGCCGGGGGCTCGGCCACGGACCGCTCGACGACGGTTCCCAGGATCGGCAACATCTGCAGTCCGATCACGGCGGCGGAGCCGTACATGTACTCGCGCAACTGCTCCATCGTGCGGTAGCGCGAGACGAACATCGGACTCCCCGGAATGTCCATACGCATCGAGTACATGAACGCGAAGAAGTAGTCGTGCGGAATGTCGTAGCGCGCCACGGTGTCGCACAACGCGCTCAACACCTGATCGGACACGCTGTCGGACAGGGGTTTTCCCGCCAATGCGTCGCGCACCCTGGATTCGATCACGTCGAGTTCGACGATGCGACGGGCGTTGAGCTCGTCCGATCCCACGGCGATGTCGGTGCCTTCGAGGTCGACGATGTCGTCGACCATCCGGGCGAACCCGTACAGCGCGTGTACGCCTGCGCGCTTGTCGGTGGGGAGCAGGCGAGTGGCGAGGAAATACGTCTTGCCGTGTTGGGCGTTGAGTTCGCGGCAGATGCGGTACGCCGCGTGCAGTTCAGGATCGATACCGTCGAGTTCTTTCATCATGCGGCCCTCATGACGTGGATTCGTCTCCGGTCGGTTCCGTTGCTGGGGTCTTGGGCGCGTTCGGCACGGCACGGTGTTCCCTGGATCGGTCCGATCGTAAACGCAGCGGATCGACGCGTGTCAGCGCCAGAGCTGCGACGACCGCGGCGAAGATCGCCAGTGCGACGTGTCCGAAGGTGTACAGGCCGATCGATCCGTCGGGTTGGAAGACGAGCATGAGCCACGTCGACAGACCCGTCAGGATCATCAGGGTCGTGCGCGAGAGGGCGAAGCCTGCGGCGATCGCCAGTGGCCACGAGTAGTACCAGGGCAGGGCTGCGGGGGAGAGCACGACGGTGGCGACCAGGGCGATCAGGATGCCCTTGACCGCATCGCGTTCGGATCTGCGGCCCAACCACCAGGCCACCGCCAGAACGACCACCAGCGCTATCGCGCACAGCAGACGAGTCACATCGAGAACGGGTCCGAGGCGGAGATCGAGGAACCACGACGTGCCGACGGTTACCAGGTGCGCCAGGATCGTGGGCAGCGAGAGCCAGTTGATGATCTTGGCCGATCCGGAAAGAGCGGTCAGCCAACCGATTCCGACTCCGGCGATCACCGACGCCACGGCGAACACGGCAACGAAGACGGAGGCTCCGATGCCGGCGGTCTTGACGAACGCCAGGACGGGCGACATCGGCTTTCGTCCCTCCGCCTGTGCTTTCTCCCGCAGATGGAGCATCCAGATCCACACCAGGAAAGGCAGCGCGAGGCCTGCTGTGGCCTTGATCGCCACCGCGATGGCGACCAGCGCGATGCCGCCCACGTGTCGATGCTCGAGCGTCAGCACGATTCCCGCGGTCATCAGGCCCACCATGAGCAACTCGTTGTGCACCCCGCCGATCAGGTGGATCAGGACCAGAGGGTTGAGGACGGCGAGCCACACCGCGGTGGTCGCTCGGCCGCCGAGGTGCTTCGCCAGCCGCGGAACCGCCCACATCATCAATGCCAGACCCGGCAACATCGTCAGGCGCAGCAACATGGTTCCAGCGATCACGTTGTCGCCGGTCAGGCTGGTGATTCCGCGGCCGAGCAGCAGGAACAACGGGCCGTACGGCGCAGTGGTGGTGGTCCAGACATTGCTGACGTTGTCGAGCAGAACTCCCGGATTGGCAACGGGGCCAACGGCATACGGATCGAATCCGTCGCGGAGCAGAGCGCCCTGCGCCAGGTACGAGTACGCGTCGCGGCTGAACATCGGCACCGACAGCAGTAGTGGTGCGGTCCATGCCGGGACGATCCAGCGCAGTTCACCCACCGTGGTGCGGCCGTGCAGAGTCGCACGCCCGAGCCGAACCCAGGCGGTGATCATCAGCAGTACGCCGACCCAGACGATGATGGTCGACAGGACGAATCCGTGGCCGAATCGCAGCCACGACAGGTGCATCTCCTCGAGCAACGGATCGCGCCTGCGCACACTGCCGGCCCCGAACCCGCCGAACACGATGCACACGGCACCGACCACACCGAGTATCGCGGCCTTGCCCTCGGGACTGCGAAGGAAGTTGCCCGTTGCGGTCAGTCTGGACGGTCGTCGCGAATCCGAGGGCAGGGGGCCGTCCGACGATCGATCCTCGGAGGTGGAGTGCGACGAGATCGAAGACATTGCCGCCTGCTCCTCCTCTGCAACGAGTTGTGGGTCGAGATCCGTACGCCGGCCGATGGTTCACGCCGACCACCGAACGATCATGGTCGCAGCAATGAGCGCGACCGGCAAACGATCGCGCTCAGCTTAGTTGGTCGACGCAGTCAATCGAACGAACCTACCGTCCCGTGCGCCCCGTCACCCGCTCTGCGGCGAGCTTTCCCGACACCAGAACCGTGGGAACGCCCACTCCGGGCGTCGTGCCCGAGCCGGCGAGAACCACGTTGTCGAGCCCGGCGACCATGTTCTTGCGTCGGAACGGCCCGGTCTGCCGAAACACGTGCGCCGACGAGAACGGCGAACCGGAGATCATGCCTTTCTGCGCCCAGGTCTCGGGAGTGTCGATGTGGTCGAGTGTGAATCCGTCGAGTAGACCCTTGTACCCCCGACCTTCCATGGTCGTCAGGATCTCGCGAAGGTACGGCTGCGCCAATTCGTTCCAGGGAAGGGGCGCGCTGTCGAGATTGGGGCACGGTGCGAGGATCGACACCGGCTCGCATCGAACACCGTCACGCACCATCTCGAGTTGGGTATCGCTGACCGACGGTCGGGTGATCAGCAGCGACGGATCGGCCATCAAGGACCCCTTGCCCGCCTTTGCGGTGATCCGGCGGAAGGTCTCGGCCCACTCGTCACCGAAGTCGATGGTGTGATGTGCGCGGGCGGGCCACGTCGCCGTCACGTCGGCGGGAACGGTTCCGTGCGCGACGACCGCCGACGGCGAGACGACGCCGTATCCGTTCCGGCGGCCCTTCTTCGACACCGACGCCCGGTCGAGCAGTCGGTCGACGACGGGCAGGTCCGCGGTGAGAACGAGTGCGTCGCACGCGATTCGACCGCCGGCTGCGGTGATCACGGAGTCCGCACGACCTCGGTCGACGGTGATGTCGACGATCTCGGTGCCGAGTTCGAGCGTGCCACCCGCGGTGACGAACGCGTCGGCCATGGCCCGTGCGATGGCCGCCATGCCGCCTTCGGGGAAGAACACCCCGAGCGAGGTGTCCATGTGTGCGATGGCTCCGTAGACCGCGAGCGCCTTCTGAGGTGCCATGCCGGCGTAGAGCGCCTGGAACGTGAACACGCGGCGCAGGCGAGTGTCCTTCAGGAACTTGTCGACGCGTGGCCCGAGCCGGCCGAAGCCGCCCAGTCTGGTCAGCGTCGCGGTGTCGGAGATCGCAGCTTTCGATCCCATGAGATCGAGCGGTGAATCGAAGTTCGAGTCGATGAAGCGGTCGAACTCGGCGTCGAAGATGTCGGCGAGCCAGCGTCGCAGTTCTCGATATCCCTGCGCCTCGGCCGGGCCGCAGGTTCGCTCGACCTCGGCCGCCATGGCCTCGGGATCGGAGTAGACGTCGATGGACGTGCCGTCGGCATAACGCGTGTGATAGGACGGCGACAGAGCGGTCAGCCGAATCGGCGGCGTGGTCGACTCGAAGTCGGCACCCACGGCGGCGAGCGCCTCGAGCACCAGGTTCGGCATCGTGAGCACGCTCGCGCCGTTGTCGATGTCGTACAGGTGCGTTCCGTCGGCGTCCGATACCGGGTACACCCCGACGCGGCCGCCCACGGTCTCTTCGCGCTCGACGATGGTGACTTTCCTGCCTGCTCCCAGCAGATGCAGACCGGCGGCCAGGCCGGCCAAACCGGCTCCCACGACGACCACGGTGTCGGTGGTGCCGGAGACCGTGCGGATCGAAGACATGACGCTCTCTTTCAGTACTGCCGTTGGATGGCGGCGGTTGCCATGGCGCGCAGGTGCGCGGCAGCGACCGGTTCGATCGAACTGTTGTCGAGGGCGGCAACGGCCCGGGTCCCGAGCTCGTCGATCTGTTTCTCGACCGCGTCCACTGCGCCGAGTTCGACGAGGATGGAACGGATGTCGGCCACTTCGTTCGCGTCGAGTTCGGTTCCGAGGCTGGCCCTGATCGTGGCTGCACGATCCGGCCGGGTCCGGTCGGCTTTCTCCAGCGCCAGCGCGATCAGCACGGTGCGTTTGCCCTCGGTGATGTCGTCGCCCGACGGTTTGCCGGTGACCTCGGGATCGCCGAACACCCCGAGGAGGTCGTCGCGCAGCTGGAACGCGATTCCGATGTCCGCACCGAAGTTGCGGTAGGCCGAGATCAGGTTCTCGTCGGCATCGGCGAGGACTGCGCCGAGATGCAGCGGCCGCTCGACGGTGTAGGCAGCGGTCTTGTATCGGTTGACTCGCATGGCAGCCGCGACACTCTCGTCGGTGCCTGCCTCGGCTTCGATGTCGAGCAACTGGCCGCCGAGAACCTCCGTGCGCATCGCCGACCACACCGGTTGGACCCGTCGTGCGGCATCGGCGTCGATGCCGGACTCGCGCAGGAGATCGTCTGCCCAACACAGGGCGAGATCGCCGACGAGGATCGCTGCCGATTCACCGAAATGGTCCGCGCCGCCGGACCACCCCGCGTCTCGGTGCCGTTGGGCGAACCCGACGTGCACGGTCGGGAAACCGCGTCGGGTACTGGAGGAATCGATGATGTCGTCGTGGATGAGGGCGCAGGCCTGGATCAGTTCGAGCGCCGAGCACGCCCGCAGCACTGCGTCCGCTCGGGCACCGGTGGATTCACCGCCTGCACCGAGCCATGCGGTCCAGGCGAATGCAGGGCGCATGCGCTTGCCACCGCGAAGTACGAAGGCCTCGAGGTCGGCCACCGCAGCGGGATAGCCGCCACCGACGGTGTCGACGACATCTCGGCGTGAGGTGAAGAACTCGGCGAGCGTCGCGTCGACGGCCGTGCGCATCGCCTTCGGGTCGTGCGCGGCGGCGGGAGTGTCGACTACGGGTGAAGAAAAGTCTCCGGACAGGACGATCCTCCAAGGTTGCTGTGGATTGCGTGAATTCTCATTCCACAGTAATGGCCGTGGAAACCCTGGACCGACCTGCAGCGAACATCTGTCGTCAGGGATGCCCGACGGGCTTCGGTGGGCCGCAACCTATGATCTTCGGGTGAGCGAAGATTCCGTCAGGGGGCGGTCGAGTCGAGGATTCGTGACGAGAACACCGTCCATCGTCGACCGACTACGGACAGAACCCGAGGCCAGGATCCCGTTCTCGGTGGAGTTCTCGCCTCCGCGAGACGCGGCCGCCGAGGCCAGGCTGTGGCGGGCGGTCCGTGAGTTCGAACAACTTCAGCCCGCATTCGTGTCGATGACCTACGGCGCGGGGGGCTCCACCCGTGATCGGACGGTGCGTGTCACCGGGCAGATCGCCGAGGAGACCACCCTTCTGCCTGTGGCGCATCTCACTGCTGTCTCGCACAGTGTGGACGAGCTGCGATCCATGGTGGGGTCGTACGCGGACCGCGGTATCACCAACATCCTCGTACTTCGCGGAGATCCCCCCGGAGATCCGCTCGGCGACTGGGAGAAGCATCCGGACGGTGTCGAGTACGCCGAGGAGCTCGTCCGGCTGGTTCGCGATCTCGGCGACTTCCACGTCGGCGTGGCGTCGTTCCCCGAAGGGCACCACCGCGCAGGCGATCTCGAACAGGACACCCGATGCCTGGTCGGGAAGTTGCGGGCGGGAGCGGAGTACTCGATCACTCAGATGTTCTTCGATGTGGACGACTACCTGCGTCTACGTGATCGTGTGTCGGCGTTCGACGCCGAGCAGGGTGCCAAGCCGATCATTCCCGAGATCATGCCCATCACCTCGCTTCGGTCGGTTCGCCGGATGCTCGAGCTCTCGGGCACGACGCTTCCGTCGCACCTGGACGAGAAGTTCACGCGCGCAGCGGGATCCGGCCCCGAGGAGGACCGCGCCGCGGTGCGAGAAGTGGGCATCGAACTCGCGACGAACATCGGTGAGCGCCTGATCTCCGAGGGCGCACCCGGACTGCACTTCATCACTCTCAACTTCGCGCGCGCGACGCGTGAGGTGCTCAGCAACCTGGGGCTTGCAGCCGCGAGAGTGTGAGACGGTCAGGTGTGCGGCGCAGGCATCGGGCGCGACTTCCACGACAGCGAGCCGCGACGCCTGCGCACGTGGGACTCTGCGACGAGTCCGACGAAGGCGAGAATCGAGACCGGGTGCAGCGCGGCGTCGACTACGTCGCCCACCCCGAACCGCGATCCCGTCTCGCGCCGCCGCACGGACATCCGTGACACCGTGCCTGCGAGATAGCCGGCGCAGCCGAGGCGACGCGCGACACCCGAGGAGGTGAGCGCAGTGATCGGGGGCAGCACGTACACGACGGTCAGTGCCAGGGCCGCCGCTACCGAACCGGCCGGTCCACCGAACTCGTTCCACAACCACCTGCTGTAGCCGGACCGCAACTCCGCTGCCGATCGGTACATCCGGCATCGAACGAACCCCGCACCCGACGCCACCGCGGTCGAGAACCCCCGCCGACGCAGAGCGCGTGCCAGATCCAGGTCCTCGGTTGCGCTCGCGGCGACGCAGCCGTGGCCCCCCACGGCCCGGTAGGCGGCGGCGTCGAAAGCCATGAACTGCCCGCAGGCGACCGTCATCGACGGTGCGAGCGTCGCGTTGCCGAGAGGGACGGGAAGCGTGGACATCCACGACCATGCGAGCAGGGGCTGGACCAGTCGCTCGACGGTGCTCTCGGCCAGTTGCTCCGGCCACGGGCACAGCAGGGAGGCACCGCTCCGTCGCAGCATGCGGGCCGCTGCCGCCACGGCCTCCGGTTCCAGGCGCACATCGGCATCGACGAACACGATCAACGACGTCGTCGGGTCGTCCTCGTCGGCCAGTCTCGCGAGCTCGGCGCACGCGGCGGCCTTACCGGTCCAGCCGGCCGGGGGAGCGACACCGGAGGTCACGACGCGAATCCTCGGATCACCGCCTGCAGCCGCGCGGGCAGCGGAGGCCGTTCCGTCGGTCGAGTCGTCGTCGAGGACGATCACTCGCAGATCCGTGCACGATCGTTGCTTCGCGAGATCGCCGATCAGCGCGGGAAGCGTCGCGGCCTCGTTGCGGGCGGGTACACAGACGACGACGCTTTCGGTGACGTCCTGCTCCGGGGAGTGCAGGCTCGGCATGAACCGAGAGTTGAACTCCGACACCGCGGCCGACGCAGCCGCGAGGACGGCAGCGGTCGCCGTCGTTCGCGCGAGCACGCGGTCTTTCACACAGATGTTCTCTCGGTCGAGCTTCCCGGCTCGGTACCGCGCGAGCCGCGGCCCCGCAGCGGTGGATTGCGCGACACCCAGGCCATGGCTCCGACGATGGCCGCGACACCGACCGTCACCCCGCCCACGATGCCGGCCCAGCCGGCGAAGCTTCTGGTGTTGGGATCGGGATAGTTGACCTCGGCGCGCACCGAGGTGACCTCGCCTGCCGGCAACTTCCAGGAGATCGAGTTGTCGCTCTCGCGGGTGCCGTTGGTGGTGCCGATGCGGGCCGGGAACGCGATGGTGAACTGTACGTCCGTGCCCTGAACCGGAACGGAGGACAGATCGGCGTTGCCGGCAAGAGTGACGGTGTCACCCGATCGCTGCAGTGTCAGCTGGAACGATCCGGCCGCGTTCTGGAAGATCGAGCCGAGGGTCTGCACGTCGCCGAACGAGAGATCGTCGAAGATGGCCTGCGATCCGACGTATCCGTCCTGGTCGTACGGCTCGACGCGAACCTTGTCCTCGATCGAGGAGGGAACCACCAGTTCCGGGCCGGTGTCGGAGTCCGATGTCGGCACGCTGGCCGCCACGATCTGACCTGCGACACGGTCGTTCGCCGACACGCCCATCGTGACCTGCACGCGCAGGCAACCGGCCAGCATCGGCGCGACCAGCAGGGCCAGTGCGACCACCGAGAGAACGCGGCGGCGGTGGGTTCGATGAGGTGTTCGCGATGTCGACTGCACAGCGACATCGTGCCAGGGCATCGAGGTGATGTCAGTCGGCAGGGGTTGTCAGCGAGGCGTGTCGGGTGTTCCTGGACAGACGGGCATTCCACAGCAGTGGTATGCCGACGACGCCCATGACGACGAATCCGTACACCGCCGAGAAGCGAAGCTCCGGACCGTCGAGGAACACCGCGTGCGCGAGCGCCGACCCGAGCCACGTCCACAGGAACAATCCGATGGGCACTGCGTCGTCGGACGACCGGGGGCGACCGACGGCGCGGTCGAGCGATTCCATCACCGCAGCCATCAGCGTCGCCACCACCAGCCAGCCGAGGTAGTTGGTCAGCGGAATCGACGGCACACCCGGCAGCCCGACCGAACCGGCGGTCCAGGTCCACTGTCCGTCGGTGACCATCTGTGGATCCAGATAGAGGTCCCAGCCGACCATCCCCACCGCCACGGCCACGATTCGCAGTGCGGTGGCGCGCGCCTGCGTCGTGTCGAGACGGCCGACGACGAAGGTCACTGCACACCAGATCGGGTAGAACCCGGCCGTCCACGCCAGAGGGACCACGACGGGTACCTCGAACAGGCTCGGGCCCAAGCGATTCTGCGCGTAGAAATATTCGCCGAACGGGATCCCGGTGGCCGTGCCGACGAGTTCGGACGCGAACCCGGTTCCTGCGGTCACGACGACGAGAACGGTAGCCCACACGACACCGCGGTTCAGCGCCGCGTGCAGGATCGACGCGAGCGCGAGCAGGGCCACCACCGCCACCGTCACTGCGTCCCTGGTCGATCCCGACACCAGTGGGTAGAGGATCTGGCAGCCCACGGCAGCGGCCGCCACGACGATCGGAACGACCTTCATTCCCGTTTCCTTCCGAAGAACGTGCGACGGCGGGCTGCGCGGGCGTCGGCGATCGCGATTCGGGCCGCCGACCGACCACTGGCCGCGGTGACCCCTCCGCCGGGGTGGGTCGATGCGCCGGTGAGATAGAGCCCGTCGGCACCGGGGACCCGATGCCCGGCCAGTCGAGGATGCGGCCGCCACATCATCATCTGGTCCAACGACATGTCCAGGTGCATGATGTTGCCTCCGATCAGACCGAGCTCACGCTCGATGTCCGGCGGCGATTGAACGAACCGATCCAACACGGACTCGGCGAAACCGGGTGCGTACCGGTCCAGTTCGGCCACGATTCGATCTGCCTCGAACTCGGCCAACGAGCGCTCGCCCGGAACGTCCGATCGCCACTGCCTGCCGTCGGCGAGGGTATGGGGATGCCACTGCGACCACAGTGAGATCTGGTGCTGTCCCGGCGGTGCGATGGTGGGATCGAGTGCGCTGAAGGACATTCCCAGCACGGCCGGGGTGGGCGGCAGGTCGCCGGCCAGGGCGTGCCCGTGTGCCAACCGCAACTGGCTGCGGTCGCGTACCAGCAGCGCCAGACCGTGGGTGCCGTCCTCGATGCGGTCGGCACTCGGGTACGTCGGAAGAGCGTCGGTGGCCAGTCTGACCGCAGTACCGATCCCCGGTCCTACCCGAATCGTGCTGCGCCACGGGGCGATCTGCGCCGAGTCGTGTCCACCGGCTTCGAGAAGGTCGAGGGTGGTCAGGATGTGGCAGCCGGCCACGACGATGCGGCTGTCGATCTCCCGTCCCGACGCGGTCCTGGTGGTCCAGCCGTGCGGGCGGCGTACGAGCGAGGTGACCGCGTCGCCGAGTGTCAGTTCGGCACCGTCGCGTTGCAGCCGAGCGATCATCGCCTCGGTCAATGCTCCGCTGCCGCCGACGGCGCGGCCCGGCGGAAGGGTGTGCATGAGGGCCGCGAAGCCGACCATCGGTGCGGTACCGGGCTCGGACATCGGCGGACCCGACTGAGCGCCGAACCACGCGAGCGCAGCCTTGAGTCGTTCGCTCGAGAACATCTCGTCCAACAGGGAATCGCCGGTGGCGAGGAACTCACGCGAGAGCATGCTTCCGCCGTCGGGGGCACCGAGGCCCCAGAAGGATCGGAGCAGTTTCGGACCGGTGGGCGGCCCACCGAACGCACGCATGGTGCGTTCGCTGCGGGGACCCCAGACGGAGACGAACGTTCGGTAGGCGCGCGCGTCGGCTGCGCCGCAGGCGGCGGCGATGGACTCGCAAGTTCGTTCCAGGTTGCGGTGGAAGACGATTCCGCGTTCGTCGGTGCCGACGGCTCCCGGCGCGAACGCCCAGGGGTCGCAGTCGATGTAGCGCAGTCCGAACTCGGCGAGGCCGAGCTCCTCGATGATGCCTGTGTGCCGAATCATGATGTGTGCCGACGAACCACGGTCCACTCGGTGGCCGGGAAAGCGTTCCACCGTCGAGACCGCGCCGCCGGCGACGGAGTCGCGCTCGAGAACCTCGACCGACATGCCGGCATCGGTCAGGTAACAGGCGGAGGTCAGGGCATTGTGGCCGGAGCCCACCACCACAGCATCGATCACACCCTCAGGCTACTGGCCCGTCGAGGGGCAACCGGCGGCCCAGGACCGCGAAGGGTCGTCGGTCGCCGCTGAAGGTGAAGTCGCGCAGTACGTCCGCGAAGCCGAGCCTGCGGTACAGCCGCCAGGCTCGGTTGTCCTCCTCGGCAACTTCGGGTGTGGACAACATCACGTTGGCCGCCGAGACGCCGCGCAGTAGTCGGCTGCACAGTCGTCCACCGAGACCGTGCCCCTGAGCGCTCGGGAGAACGTGCAACTCGGTCAGCTCGAAGTAGTCCGCGAGCGTGGCTTCGACGGTCTGCGGGGAATGCCCCGTGCGCCGTAATCCGTCGCGAACCTGTTGATGCCACCACTGGTGCGCGGCACCGTGGTAGCCGTACGCGACGGCCACGAGCGAATCGGGCTGTGTCGGATCGGCGTTCGGGAGCAGTGCACCGACGGCTCGCCAGCCCGGGCGGTGCAGGTGTTCACTCCACATCGGGGCTCGGCTCTGTTCGGTTCCACGCGGATAGCCCATGGCCTCGACGTAGATGGACAGTGCCTCGAACAGCCGCTGGCGGAATTCCGGGGGCGTCAGATCGACCAGGTACGGCGTTGTCCGCGCATCGGTGACGACTGTTCTCAACCTTTCTTCGGCAACTTGTCGGTGGGCACGGCTATATTGAATGTGTCGAACGGGTGTTCGACAATCGGGGCCGAGTGCGCCGGTGGCTTCGGCTCGGATGTCGAGTCGGGTTCTTCCGGAGTTCGACTGTAAGGCTTCGCCACGGTTCCGGCCGCGCCAGGTGCGCGCCGGAGATTCGAACTGGAGGTGTTCGAGTATGACGATCACGAAGGCATTCGATGCCGGAGTGCGGTCGCCGGTGTCGCGTCAGGCTCAGATTCTGCTGGGCCGGGCCGATGCTCTGCTGTCCGAGTCCATCGGGGAGAGCGATGCCGGAGATCGATTTCTCGGCAGCTACGCCGCTGCACTGAAAGGCGCGGCAGCTGTGCTGGCGTCGTTGCCGAATTCGATCGGCGCGCGTCCTCGTTCGCGCAGTGCGTGGGTGTTGATGGCAAAGGCGGCACCGGATCTCGCCGTCTGGGCCGACTATTTCGCGTCTTTCTCCGCCACCAGGGCGGCGGTCGAGGCCGGTGCGTCGAGCACGATCGCCGATCTCGATGCCGATGATTTCCATCGACACGTCGGTCGTTTTCTGAACTCGATCGAGGACCGACTCGGCGGGCAGGCTCGATTCGCGTCCGTCGACCCCATGACGGCGCCCCTGTCTGCGTAGCGCACCGAGCTGGACGTCAGGCGACAATCGCCACGTCATCGGGTGTTCGCCCAAGGTTTTCGGGACGTGCGTCTCGAAAACTTCGGTGTTTCTCAGGAACACATCGACCGAGTAGGTGGTAAGCGGCCGATTCAGCTCGTATCATCGACAGCAGGTAGCCGCCAAGGTCAGCTTCCCGTCGTTTCGGAACCGAAATGACCTTCAATATCTGTGCAGGGGGAGGTACCGTGCCACTCTCCGAGCACGAGCAGCGCATGCTCGACCAGATCGAGAGCGCTCTCTACGCCGAGGATCCCAAATTCGCGTCTCATGTGAGGGGCGGTCGCGTACGTGCGGCGTCGAGCAGGAGGCGCTTTCAGGCTGCCGCGCTGTTCGTAGTGGGACTCGTGTTGCTCGTCGCCGGTGTTGCATTGTCGACGAACAGCCTGGCTTTTCTCGTCGTCAGTCTCATCGGCTTTTTGTTCATGTTCGGTGCCGGGGCACTGTTCCTGTTCGGCGGTTCCAGCAAGGGAGCCGCAGCGTCGCAGGACGAGGGCAGCGCATCCAACGATGCTGCCGAGACGTCCGGGCGTAATACCGGACAGAAATCGAAGGGTGGTCGCAAGGGCGGCAGCTTCACCTCTCGCATGGAAGATCGGTTCCGTAAGAGGTTCGAGCAGGACTGAGTCGACCGGGTTTCGCCGAACCGACCCCTATCGGCTCGTCTCCACAACTTCACGCGTCAACGTAGAACAGCATCTCACCTTCGGGTGAGGTGCTGTTGTCGTTTCTGCCCTCGAACGGACGCCGCCCGATCGACTGCAGCCCTCCGCTCCGCGTCGAGGGCCGGTTCGCGTGTTCGCGCGCGGGAGTTCTGGGACGCGTCCCCCACTGTCACCCACGCTCCCCACTTTTCCCCACCCCGGCCCCACCGAGGGGCCGAGATCGACCGTCGTCCACCACCGTAGGTGCTGCGTGCCTGGTCAGGCTGCTTCGATGCTGGACTCGTGCGCCACGGCGTCCGGTTCGAGCCCTCGGAATCGCCCGCGGTATCGCTGACGGCAGCGCCGATCTTCTACGTCTTGACCAGCGCAGACAGTGACTTCTCCAAAGTTTTCCGGCCATGAATGGTTCGAAGTGGGGGAGAGTGGGGTAAAGTGGTCCGCAGCGGAGAGTCGAGGCTGGAGGTGGCGAGTGTTTCTCGGTACCTACACGCCGAAGCTCGACGACAAGGGTCGACTCACGTTGCCGGCCAAGTTTCGGGACGCGCTTGCAGGAGGGGTCATGGTGAGCAAGGGGCAGGATTTCAGCCTCGCTGTCTACACCGCGGCCGACTTCGCGGAGCGCTCTCGGAAGTTGACGGCGGCTTCTCGTGCCAACCCCAAAGCTCGTGCCTACGTTCGCCAGTTCTTCTCGGGAACAGACGAACAGCGGCCGGACGGACAGGGACGCATCACCATCAGTCCCGAGCATCGCCGCTATGCGGGGCTCGAACGAAACTGCGTGGTGATCGGTTCGATGGACTTCATCGAGATCTGGAACGACGAAGCGTGGGCGCGCTACTCCGCTGAGAACGAGCAGGATTTCTCCGACGCTTTCGACGAGTCCCTCGGAGGGATCTTGTAGCCCGACCAGGTCGCCTGCGAGTGCAGCGAGGCCTCTGCCCGATCAGAACCCTGACGTTCTTCCCCAACGCCAGGTTTCGCAGATCAGGACCCTGACGTTCTTCCCCAACGCCAGGTTCCCTATCGGACAGGGACCTCGAAGCATTCGTATCGGCCTCGGTGGGCGACCTGCACGGCCCGGACCCGGGCGAGAAGTACGTACGCGCGACCGGGAGGAACCATGACGGAGGGCACCGGGCCGGACGAGAGCGACTCGTCCGCCGACCGAACCCATCGTCGATCCTCGGGCCCGGTCCACGTTCCGGTTCGTCTCGAGCGAGCCGACGAACTGCTCGGACCCGCGCTCGAATCCACCGGCGATACCCGAGTCATGATCGACGCGACTCTCGGACTCGGCGGTCACTCCGAGCACTTCTTGCGGACCTATCCGCACCTGCACCTGATCGGGCTCGACCGGGATCCCGATGCGCTCGAGTTGGCCGGAGCCCGGTTGGCTCCGTTCGCCGATCGAATCACGTTGGTGCACACGACCTACGACGGCATCGCCGAAGCGCTCGACGAGGCCGGCCTGCCTGCGGTCGGCTCCGTTCACGCCATCCTGTTCGATCTCGGTGTGTCGTCCATGCAGTTGGACGAATCCGATCGCGGATTCGCCTACTCGGTCGACGCCCCATTGGACATGCGAATGAATCCGACCGTGGGTATCACCGCCGCAGACGTCCTCAACACGTACTCGCACGGCGAGATCGCACGGGTCCTGAGCACCTACGGCGAGGAGCGGTTCGCCGGAAAGATCGCCTCCGCCGTTCTGCGTCACCGAGAGCACACGCCCTTCACCACGAGCGGGCCGTTGGTCGAATTGCTCTATGCCGCAATTCCGGCCGCAACGCGGCGCACCGGAGGGCACCCTGCCAAGCGCACCTTCCAGGCCCTGCGTATCGAGGTCAACGGTGAACTGGAGTCGTTGAAGGCGGCGGTACCTGCCGGGCTCGACGCGTTGGCTGTCGGAGGCCGGGTGGTCTTCATGTCGTATCAGTCGCTCGAAGACCGAGTTGTCAAGCAGGAGTTGGCGCCTCGGGTCAAGTCCCGCAGTCCGGAAGGGCTGCCGGTCGAGCTTCCCGGAATGGGTCCGGAGTTTCGGCTCCTGACCAGAGGTGCCGAGCGTGCATCGGATGCAGAAATCGAGACAAACCCACGTTCGGCTCCGGTGAGATTGCGCGCCGCCGAACGGATTGCAAGGAGAGCGGAATGACGGTTCCAGTCACAACCATTGGACCACAACGCAATCGGGTTCCGGCATCGCCCCGCAACGCCGTACGGCAGGCTCCACTCTCGCGGCCCGAACGTACGGGTAAGGGTGGTGGACGGTCCGGTGCTGCACTGCGGGCATACGAGCGCAGGCAGCAGCGGGCGTCGATCCACACCTCGGATTCTGCGCGTGGTTCCGTAGCCGGTGCCCGGGCTTCGCTGAACGGAAGCGCCATCGCGGCGCGAATTCCGTTCGTCGCCTTGATCATCGGCCTGCTCGCCATCGGTCTCGGTCTGACGTTGCTGCTGACCACTCGGTCTGCGGGAGACTCCTACGATCTCAGCGCCGCTAAGGCCGTCAACGCCGAACTGGCTCAGCAGCGGGCCTCGTTGCAGCGTGATGTTGAGTTGGCGGAGTCGGCTCCGGAGTTGGCGCGCAAGGCCGCCGAACTCGGAATGGTCCCGGTCAAGAACTCCGCACATCTGATCGTCGCGCCGGACGGCGGCGTCCAGGTCGTCGGTACCCCGGCTCCGGCCGACGGTGCACCGGTGGCACCGCTCGATCCGGTGTCGCCCGCGGCCGCAGGCGAGGGAACCGTCACGAATCCGAGCACGCAGTCGCCGCAGCAGCAGACGCCGAGAAGCGCGTCGCAGCCGAATCGAACGTCGGGCACGATCGACACCCGCGCCGCCACGCCGAATGCGAGCAATGGAGCTGGAAACACCGCGCTTGCTGAACAATTGGTTCCCATGAGCATCCCCTCGCTCGAAACACCTGCGGTCGAAGCCCCCGAGCCCACCGGCGAAGCATCGGGTGACGGGCAGTGACCAGGCCCTCGCCTGCTCCACGCCGTCGACCACCGAGCCGAAAGCGTCTCGACTCGTCCACCTTTCGGTTTCGTCACGGCACCGGCCGCGTTCTGATGTATCTGGCGCTGGCCGTTGCGGCGGCACAGTTGCTGTGGATTCAGGGATTCGATGCGCCGAGGTTGTCGGCCGAGTCGGCGTCGCAACGCACCACCACTCTCGTCGATCCGGCGCTACGGGGATCCATCCTGGACCGCAACGGCAATCCGATCGCCTTCACGATGGAAGCCAAAGCGTTGACGTTCCAACCGGTTCGGGTTCGCAAGGAACTCGACGAGGCCCGGGCGAAGGACCCGACCGAGCCGGAGACCGAGCAGTACCTCGAGGACATAGCCGCCCGTATCCATGGCGACCTCGGTGATGTGATCAGCGAGAAGGATCTGCTCGCGAAGCTGAAGAGCAACGACGAATTCACCTACCTCGCACGCGGAGTGGACGCCACCGTGGCGTCGAAGATCAGCAAGGATTTCAAGCAGGTCGGGCTGGAGCGTCAGGACATCCGTGAGTACCCGGGCGGATCGCTGGCCGGGAACATCGTCGGTGCCACCGGTTGGGACGGACACGGCCTGCTGGGTCTAGAGGATGCGCTCGACGCGACCCTGGCCGGAACCGACGGTTCGCAGACCTACGACCGCGGATCCGACGGTGCCGTCATCCCCGGAAGCTGGCGGGACAAGCAGCCTGCCGTCAACGGTTCGACCGTCGAACTGACCATCGACGCAGATCTGCAGTACTACGTGCAGCAGCAGGTGCAGTTGGCCAAGGACCTGTCGGGAGCGAAGAACGCCTCGGCGTACGTGCAGGATTCGCACACCGGCGAGGTGCTCGCCATGTCTAACGACAACACCTTCAATCCCGGCATCGGAGTCGGCAACAACGAGCGCACCAAGGAAATGGGCAACCTGCCCGTCACCACGCCGTTCGAGCCCGGTTCGGTGAACAAGATCATCACCGCGGCCGCGGCCATCGAGTACGGACTCACCACGCCCGACGAGGTGCTGCAGGTGCCGGGCAGCATTTTCATGTCCGGTGTGTCGGTCAAGGATGCGTGGGACCACGGTGTCGCGCCGTACACGACGACCGGCGTGTTCGGTAAGTCCTCCAACGTCGGCACGCTGATGCTTGCCCAACGCGTCGGCGAGGACCGCTACGCGGACATGTTGACCAGGTTCGGCCTGGGCCAGCGCAGCGACGTCGGGCTACCGGGCGAGAGCGCGGGCAACGTTCCGAGCCGTGACCAGTGGTCGGGCGGCACGTTCGCCAACCTCCCCATCGGCCAGGGACTGTCGATGACGCTGCTGCAGATGACGGGGATGTACCAGGCCATCGCCAACGACGGAGTACGCATCCCGCCGAGGATCGTCGAGGCGACGGTGGACGCGAACGGTCAGCGGACAGAGACCCAGCAGCCCGACGGTGTGTACGTGGTCAGCCCCGATACGGCGAAGACCGTCCGCAACATGTTCCGATCCGTCACCCAGGACGACACCGGAAACCAGCGCGGTACCGGAGTTGCCGCGGGCGTCGAGGGATACCAGATCAGTGGCAAGACGGGTACGGCTCAGCAGGTCGATCCCGAGTGCAAGTGCTACTCGAACTCGAACTACTGGATCACGTTCGCCGGCATCGCGCCCGCGGACGATCCCCGCTACGTGATCGGAATCATGCTCGACGCCCCGACCCGCAGCGCCGACGGTTCCGGTGGCCAGTCGGCAGCACCGCTGTTCCACAACATCGCCAGCTGGATGCTGCAGCGGGACAGCGTGCCGATGTCCGCCGACCCCGGACCCAAGCTGGTTCTGCAGGCGGACTGAGATCCCAACCCGCCGGTCCGCGAGTCGGGGCGGCGACATCATGATCCCGGACGCCGGTAATCTGACACATCGGCTCGGGCGTGTTCGTTCGGCTGCCGCTGCGGCGTGATCGAGCCGTGGCAGGCGCGCGGCCGGCAGTAGAGAGGAAGGGAGCAGGAGTGACTGTGTCATCGGATTCACAACCGGCTCCGGGTTCACGTCCGGCGCATCCACCGCACACCGAAGTCCGGGAGGTGGCGTCTGCGGTCGGTGCAACGATCGACGAGGGCGACCCCGCCGGTGTGAGCGTGACCGGTATCGATCTGCGCGCACAGTCCGTTGTTCCCGGCGATCTCTTCGCGGCACTGCCCGGATCGTCGCGACACGGTGCCGAGTTCGTCGCAGACGCGGTCGAGCGTGGTGCGGTGGCGGTGTTCACCGACCCGGCCGGACTCGAGATCGTGCGGGGCGCTCTGGCAGGTACCGATCGACAGGTTCCGGTGCTCGTGCACGACCGTCCGCGCCAGGTGTTGGGGACGGTCTCCGCTCTGGTGTACGGCAACCCGTCGTCGAAGATGACCGTCATCGGTATCACCGGTACGTCGGGGAAGACGACGACGTCCTATCTGCTCGAAGCAGGCCTGACCGCAGCCGGTCGTCGGTGCGGTCTGATCGGCACCATCGAGACACGTGTGCTGGGCCGGCACGTGCCGAGCGCGCTCACCACGCCCGAGGCTCCGCAGCTGCATGCCCTGTTCGCGGTGATGGTCGAGGAGGGCGTCGACACGGTGGTGATGGAGGTGTCCTCGCACGCGTTGTCCCTGGGCCGGGTCGACGGCACTAGCTTCGCGATCGGTGCGTTCACCAATCTTTCGCAGGATCACCTCGATTTTCACGATTCTCTCGAGGACTACTTCGCGGCCAAGAGTCGCCTGTTCGCGGCCGACTCGGCGGTTCGTGCCGAGACCGCCGTCGTCTGTGTCGACGACGCGTGGGGCGTGCGGATGGCAGACATCGCTCGATCGGCCGGGTCGACCGTGGTGACCGCGTCGACAGGTGCCGATTCACAGTGGACGGTCTCGAACTGGGCCAAGCACGACGACGGAACGCAGTCGTTCACCGTCGCCGATCCGCAGGGTGCGTCGCTGCCGGTCTCGGTCCGGTTGCCGGGGCGCTACAACGTCGCGAACACCGTCCTGGCGTTGGCGACCTGCGCAGTGGCCGGGGCCGATGTGCGCAGCGCCGTGACCGGGGTCGCGACGGTCGACGTGCCGGGTCGCGTGCAGCGGATCGATCGCGGGCAGAACTTCCTGGCAGTGGTCGACTACGCACACAAACCTGCGGCCGTCGAGGCCGTGCTGGCAACGTTGCGCGAATCCTCGCGTGGACGGATCGCGGTTGTTCTCGGAGCAGGCGGCGACCGCGATACCGCGAAGCGTCCCCTGATGGGTGCCGCCGGAGCGCGCGGTGCCGAGCTGTTGGTGGTGACCGACGACAACCCGCGCAGCGAGGATCCGGCCACCATCAGGGCGGCCGTCGAGGACGGCGCGCTGTCGGTGCCGGACGAGGCCCGCGGCGAAGTACGGAATGTGGCAGGCCGCGCAGCGGCGATCGAACAGGCCGTGGCGTGGGCACGCGAAGGGGATGTTGTGTTGATCGCAGGTAAAGGGCACGAAACCGGCCAAGAAGTAGCGGGCGTGAAGTATCCGTTCGACGACCGAGTCGTACTCGCCTCGGCCATCGATGCGCGCCGGGTCGGCACGAGCGCGGGCGTACGGTGATCCCGCTCTCGATCGACCGAATCGCCGAGATCGTCGGAGGCACGGTGCACGACGTGCCGGATCCGACGGTCGTGGTGTCGGGACCGGTGGAGTTCGACTCCCGCAAGGTCACTCCCGGCAGTATCTTCCTCGCCCTTCCCGGAGCGAAGGTGGACGGTCACGACCATGCCGCCGACGCGGTTGCCGCGGGTGCGGCACTGGTGCTGGCTGCGCGTCCGGTGGGCGTACCGGCCGTGGTCGTGCGTCCCGTTCCGCACGACAGTCGCGCGATGGCACTCGAGAACGACCCGGACGGCTCCGGTGCGGCAGTGTTGACCGCTCTCGGCGCTCTGGCCCGCGCATCGGTGCGCGAGTTGACGGCCGAGCACGGACTGACCGTCGTCGGCGTGACGGGATCCTCGGGGAAGACCTCGACCAAGGATCTGATCTCTGCCGTACTCGAACCCCTCGGTTCGGTGGTGGCACCGCCCGGATCGTTCAACAACGAACTGGGACATCCCTGGACGGCGCTGCGAGCCGATGCCGAGACCGACTTTCTCTGTCTGGAGTTGTCCGCCCGAGGAATCGGCCACATCGCCGAACTGGCCACGCTCGCACCGCCCCGGATCGGGGTGGTCCTGAACGTCGGAACCGCGCACCTGGGCGAGTTCGGGTCGCGCGCGGCCATCGCACTGGCGAAGGGCGAACTGGTCGAGGCTCTGCCGAGTGCTGCCGACGGGGGAGTGGCGATCCTGAACATCGACGATCGACTCGTCGCCGAAATGGCAACTCGCACAACGGCATCCGTCGTCACAGTGGGGCGCAACGCGGATGCGGACATCAGAGCACTCGACGTGCAGGTCGATACCGACGCCAGAGCGTCGTTCACGCTCGACTGCGCAGCGGGTTCGGTACCGATCACCCTGGCGGTGCACGGCGAGCATCAGGTCGGCAACGCTCTCGCAGCCGCCGCTGTCGCACTCGAGTGCGGCGCGACGCTGACGCAGGTCGCCGAGGCGCTCGGGGCTGCCGCACCGACGTCGATCAGGCGAATGGACGTCCGCACCCGCGCCGACGGCGTCACCGTCGTCAACGATTCGTACAACGCCAACCCCGATTCGATGCGCGCGGCACTCAAAGCACTGGTGTCGATGTCGCGTCGCGACGACGGACCCAAACGCCGCAGCTGGGCGGTGCTGGGGGAGATGGGCGAACTGGGTTCGGACTCGGTGGTCGAGCACGACGCGATCGGCCGCCTCGCCGTCCGGCTCGACGTCGATCGCCTGATCATCGTCGATTCCGGCCGTCCTACTCGCGCATTGCACCAGGGTGCGGTCATGGAGGGTTCGTGGGGCGAGGAATCGATGTTGGTGCCCGACCGTGAAACGGCGATCGACGTGCTGCACGAGGAGGTGCGTCCCGGCGACATCGTGCTGGTGAAGGCCTCGCAGTCCGGGGCGATGTGGACAGTCGCGGACGCCCTGCTGGCCGACGCGCCGAGCACCACTGTGGAGGGTGAGCAGTGAGGCAGATCCTGTTCGCCGGAGGTATCGCACTCGCGGTCGCGATCCTGCTGACCCCGGTGCTGATCAAGACCTTCTCGAAACAGGGCTTCGGCCAGGAGATTCGAGTGGAGGGCCCGGCGAGTCACCAGTCCAAGCGGGGCACACCGACAATGGGCGGCGTCGCAATTCTGGTCGGCATCTGGGCCGGCTACTGGGGCTCGCACCTGATCGGCATCGGCTACGACGCGGACGGTCCGTCGGCGTCGGCCCTGCTCGTTCTCGGCCTGACCACAGTGCTCGGTCTGGTCGGCTTTCTCGACGACTTCATCAAGATCCGCAAACAGCGCAACCTGGGCCTGAACGCCACCGGCAAGTACGTCGGTCAGATAACGGCGGCCGTGCTGTTCGCGATTCTGGTGTTGCAGTTCCGGAGCGAGAGCGGGCTCACTCCCGGCAGCACTCAACTGTCGTACGTGCGCGACATCGCCACCTGGTCGATGTCCGCGGTGGTCTTCGTGTTCTTCGTCTGCCTGCTCGTGATCGCGTGGTCGAACTCGGTCAACCTCACCGACGGACTCGACGGCCTCGCCGCCGGATCGATGACGTTGGTACTCGGTGCCTACACCGTCATCACGTTCTGGCAGTACCGTCAGGCGTGCGCAGGACCCGCCGGGCCTGCCCCCGGCTGTTACGACGTTCGAGATCCCCTCGATCTGGCCCTGGTCTGCGCCTCGGCCGCCGGTGCCTGCATCGGCTTCCTGTGGTGGAACGCCGCGCCGGCCAAGATCTTCATGGGCGACACCGGATCCCTTGCCCTCGGCGGTCTGATCGCAGGCCTGTCGGTGGTGACCAAGACCGAGCTGATCATGGTGGTCATCGGTGCACTGTTCGTCGCCGAGGCCGCATCGGTCGTCATCCAGGTCGCGGTGTTCCGATCCAGTCGCCGACGAGTGTTCCGCATGGCACCGTTCCACCATCACTTCGAGTTGGCCGGATGGGCCGAGACGACGGTGATCATCCGATTCTGGTTGTTGGCCGCCATCGCGTCGGCCGTCGGACTCGCTCTGTTCTACAGCGAGTATCTCGCTGCTGTCGGCGGATAGGGCATGGACGAATCTGTGCCCGACTCTCGGACCGATCCGACCTGGTTGCGCGGCAGTTCGGTGCTGGTGACCGGAGCCCGCATCTCGGGACTCGCCGTCGTGCGACCACTGCTCGATCTCGGTGCCGTCGTCACGGTCACCGACTCGAATCGCGCCGCGCTGGACGAGGCGTCGAACTCCGGTGCTGCGGTGGTGCTGCAGGACGACCTGCTCGCCGATCCCGCGGCGCTCGCGGCGTTCTCGCTCGTCGTCACCAGCCCGGGGTTTCGACCCGACTCTCCGGTGTTGGCAGCGGCCGCGAAGCTGGGCATTCCGGTATGGGGCGATGTCGAGTTGTCCTGGCACGTGGACCGGGTCGAGCTGTACGGACCCCGAACTCGGTGGCTGGTGGTGACCGGCACCAACGGAAAGACGACCACCACCTCGATGCTGGCCTCGATACTCGACGCCGCAGGCATCGAGTCGGTTGCCTGCGGCAACATCGGACTCCCCATCGCCGACGCGTTGCGCGGTTCCCCGCATCCGAGTGTGCTCGCGGTGGAGTTGTCGTCGTTCCAGCTGTTCTGGGCTCCCTCGGTGCGTCCGGCTGCGGGGGTGGTGCTCAACATCGCCGAGGATCATCTGGATTGGCACGGCGGTATGGACGGTTACGTTCAGGCCAAGGCTCGTGCGTTGAACGGCGACGTCGCGGTGGTCGGTCTGGACGACTCCCGGGCGGCGGGCCTGTCGGCCGGGTCTGCCGCGTCGACCGTCGTCGGTTTCCGGTTGGGTGAGCCGGCCTCGGGTGAGCTGGGTGTGCGTGACGGGGTGCTCGTCGACAACGCGTTCGGTGAGAACGTCGATCTTCTCGCTGCGGACGACGTGGAGCCGAGCGGTCCGTCCGGTGTCCTCGATGCGCTCGCGGCAGGCGCGCTCGCACGGTCGATCGGGGTTGAGGCAGGCGCTGTTCGGCTGGGGCTGCAGACCTATCGGGTGGGACCGCATCGTGCAGCGGTGGTGCGCGAGCTGGGTGGGGTGACGTTCATCGACGATTCGAAGGCGACGAACCCGCATGCCGCTCGCTCCTCCATCTCGGCGCACGATCGCGTCGTGTGGATCGCGGGTGGGCTGTTGAAGGGAGCGGTGATCGACGATCTGGTGATCGAGATCGCCGATCGGCTGGTGGCTGCGGTCGTTCTCGGACGCGATGGGATGCAGATCGCAGAGGCTTTGGCGCGACACGCGCCCGATGTTCCGGTCGTCAGGCTCCCTTCGGGAGACGATGCTGGTGTGACTCATGGTGCTGAAGATGCTGATGCGGTAATGCGGGCGGTCGTGGCCCACGCGGCCGAACTCGCTGCTCCGGGGGACACGGTCCTGCTGGCCCCGGCTGCCGCGTCACTGGACATGTTCGCCGACTACGGCCACCGCGGCCGTAGCTTCGCCGAGTCGGTCCAGCTCCTCGAAGCCACCGACATCGGATCGCCGCGATCGTGACCGCCGCAGGCCAACCGCCTCGTCCGCCTCGACGCGCCGCCGCTCCACGTACCCGAATCGGCCTGTGGTTCGGCAGGCCGCTCGCGTCCTTCCACCTCATCGTCACGATCGCAGTGCTGCTCACGGTGCTGGGCCTGGTCATGGTCCTGTCGGCGTCGTCCGCCGAATCCTTCGCAGCAGACGAGTCCGGGTACGCCCTCTTCACCCAGCAGCTGATCGGTGTCGCGCTGGGAGTCGTCGCGTTCTACGTCGCTCTCCGGCTGCCGGTTCGGTACCTCAGAAAGCTGTCGTTTCCGCTGTTCCTGGTCTCGATCACCATGCTGATGCTGGTGCTCATTCCCGGTATCGGTGCCGAACGCCAGGGTGCACGCCGCTGGTTCGACTTCGGCGTCGTGTCCTTCCAGCCGTCCGAGCTCGCCAAGGTGGCACTTGTTCTGTGGGGTGCCCACCTGTTGGCCTCGCGCCGCAGCGAACACGGCAACATCAAGTCACTGTTGGTGCCGCTGCTGCCCGCCGGACTGCTGATGTGTCTGCTCGTCGTGCTGCAGCCCAACCTCAGTACCGCCATCGCCCTCGGCATCATCCTGGTGGCTCTGCTGTGGTTCGCAGGCCTCAACGCTCGGCTGTTCGGTGCGGTGCTGATGACCGGTCTGGCGCTGGCAACCGTGCTCGCGTTCACCGCCGGTTACCGCTCCAATCGCGTCAAGGCATGGCTGAATCCGGGTGAGGACACCCAGGGCCTGTCGTATCAGTCCACCCAGGCGAAATACTCGCTGGCCGACGGCGGACTGTTCGGTCGCGGGCTCGGACAGAGCCGCGCGAAGTGGAGTTACCTCCCCAACGCGCACAACGACTTCATTTTCGCCATCATCGGCGAGGAACTCGGGATGATCGGCTGCCTGGCGGTCATCGGTTTGTTCGGCCTCTTCGTCTACACCGGCCTGCGCATCGCCATGCGTTCGGTGGATCCGTTCCTGCGTCTGCTGACCGCAGGTGCCACGTGCTGGGTGTTCGGTCAGGCCATGATCAACATCGGCTACGTCGTCGGGCTGCTTCCTGTGACCGGCCTGCAGCTGCCGCTGGTGTCCTACGGTGGTACCTCGACCGCGATCACGCTGCTGATGTTCGGCATCATCGCGAGCGCCGCCCGACACGAACCGGAGGCGATCGCAGCCCTGCACGCGGGGCAGGAGGGCCGTATCGCGCGAGCTCTGAAGCTGCCGCTGCCCGCCGTGTTCTCGCCCAAGCGAGCCGCGATGGCGCGGTCGAAGTCCACCCGCCCCACGCTGGCGGCGCAGGATCGCAAGCGCATCGAGGCCCGTAAGGGCCAGGGCAAGGACGGGCGTGCAGCGAGAGCTGCCGAGCCCGGACGTGCTCGCACGCGGGTCTCCAGTTCGCGGACCGACACGATGTCGCCCAGATCGACCGCATATCGGGGCGAGTCACCCCGCGGCAACCCCCGTCGGAGCGAGCCCGTCCGGCGAGAACCCGCCGCGGGATCGCGATCGGCATACCGTCCGCGGCCGGAACCACAACCCGGCCGCCCGCCTGTCCGCTCGGGTGAGCGAGGATATCGACGGTGAACCAGACATCTCGACCGATTTCCGTCGTGGTCGCCGGGGGCGGAACGGCCGGGCACATCGAGCCCGCGCTCGCTGTGGCCGACGCCTTGCGTGTCCTCGACCCCACTGTCACCGTCACCGCTCTCGGTAGCAGCCGTGGTCTGGAGACAACTCTCGTCCCGGCTCGCGGGTACGCACTCGAACTCATCCCGCCCGTTCCGCTGCCCCGCAAACCCACCGTCGACCTGCTCAAGTTGCCGCTTCGCGTCGTGCGATCGGTGCGACGCACCCGCGAGATCTTCGCGGCCGTCGAGGCGGACGTGCTCGTCGGATTCGGCGGCTACGTCGCGTTGCCGGCCTATCTCGCGGCCCGTGGTCGATTGTTCGGCCGTGGCGGCCGAATACCTGTGGTCATCCACGAGGCGAACGCGCGAGCGGGCATCGCCAACAAGGTCGGTGCCCGGTCGGCCGAGCGGGTGCTCGCCGCGGTCGCGGGCTCGGGGATCGCCGCGCGCGGTGCTGCCGACGCCGATGTGATCGGAATTCCCGTGCGTCCCACCATCACCGGCCTCGATCGGGCTGCCGTCCGCGCGGAGGCTCGCGCTCACTTCGGCCTGCCCGACAGCGGTCCGGTGCTGTTGGTGTTCGGCGGCTCGCAGGGGGCCCGATCGCTCAACGACGCGGTGTCCGGAGCCTCGGCGGCCCTCGCCGCAGCCGGCATTTCGGTTCTGCATGCTCACGGTCCGAAGAACTCGCTCGACGTCGAGCAACGTGATCCGGACGCGCCGTACGTCGCGGTGCCGTACATCGACCGGATGGATCTGGCGTATGCGGCTGCGGACCTGGCGATCTGCCGGTCCGGTGCCATGACGGTCGCCGAGGTGTCCGCGACCGGTCTGCCTGCCGTCTACGTACCCCTACCGCACGGCAACGGCGAGCAGGAACTCAACGCCCGTCCTGTGGTCGACGCCGGAGGTGGCATCCTGGTATCCGATGCGACACTGACCGAGCAGTACGTGAGCGAGACGGTGGTCTCGCTGCTGGCCGACACCGAACGAATTGCCACCATGTCACGTGCCGCCGCCGGTGCCGGGCACAAGGGCGCAGCGGCTGCCGTCGCGCAGATCGTGCTCGATACCGCGCACGCGGCGCGGCGCTGAGCCCGGCGGCGGCGAGCATGAGAAGAGAACGAGGGAGACGTCCGCGTGACAACTGAGGGTGCGATGTCGAATCTGCCGACAGAGCTCGAACGAGTACACATGGTGGGCATCGGTGGTGCCGGAATGTCCGGCATCGCGCGGATCCTGCTGGCGCGCGGGGGACAGGTGTCGGGTTCGGATGCCAAGGAATCGCGCGGCGTGCTCGCGCTGCGCGCACGCGGTGCCCAGGTCCGCATCGGTCACGACGCCGGTGCCCTGGACATGATCGAGGGCGGACCCACCGTGGTGGTGACGACCCACGCCGCGATTCCCAAGACCAATCCCGAACTCGTCGAAGCGCGTGAACGCGGAATCCCGGTGGTGTTGCGGCCGGCCGTGCTGTCCTCGCTCATGCAGGGATACCGCACGTTGTTGGTCTCGGGAACGCACGGAAAGACGTCGACGACCTCGATGCTGGTGGTCGCGCTCCAGCACTGCGGGTTCGATCCGTCGTTCGCCGTCGGGGGAGAGCTCAACGAGGCCGGCACCAACGCCCACCACGGCAGCGGCGACGTGTTCGTGGCCGAGGCGGACGAGAGCGACGGCTCGCTGCTGCAGTACAGCGCCGACGTCATCATCGTGACCAACATCGAGGCCGATCATCTGGACCACTTCGGCACCACCGAGGCCTACGTTCAGGTGTTCGACGACTTCGCTGCGCTCCTGGGTCCCGGCGGTGTACTCGTGGCGTGCATGGACGACCCGGGTTCGGCGGCGCTCGCTCGACGTGTGGTCGAGCGCGACCTTCCGGGCGTGAAGGTGTTGGGTTACGGGTCCTCGGATGTCGACGCCGGTCCCGTCGAGATGGCCGTTCGACTGCTGGCATGGGAGCCCGAGGACATCGGCGGCGTCGCGCAGTTGCAGATCGCAGGCGAGGACGCGGCCCGCACCGTACGGCTCGGCGTCCCCGGGCGGCACACCGCACTCAACGCGCTGGCGGCGTTCGTCGCGGCGCGTCAGGTCGGTGCCGGAGTCGAGGAACTGCTGGCCGGACTCACCGGTTTCGGCGGCGTGCATCGGCGCTTCCAGTTCACCGGACGTGAGCACGGCGTGCGCGTGTTCGACGATTACGCGCACCACCCCACCGAGGTGCGTGCGGTGTTGACGGCCGCGCAGGCTCTCGTTGCAGGCCAGGACCGTTCGGGTCACGAGCAGGGACGGGTGGTGGTGGTGTTCCAGCCGCATCTGTACTCGCGGACCGCGACGTTCGCCGAGGAATTCGGTGCCGCGCTGTCCCTGGCCGACGAGATCGTCGTGCTCGACGTCTACGGCGCACGTGAGGAACCGTTGCCGGGGGTGACGGGGGCACTGGTTGCCGCTTCGGTGACCAAGCCGGTGAACTATCAGCCGGATCTGTCGTTGGTGGCCAAGCAGGTCGCCCATCTGAGTCTGCCCGGCGATGTCGTCATCACGATGGGCGCGGGTGACGTGACCATGCTCGGCGGACCGATTCTCGATGCGCTTCGCTCGAAGACCGATTTCGGTGCTGCGACCGGCCGCGGGGTACCGAAGGATCGGCCGTCGACGTGAGTCGTCGCTCCGATCGAGTCCGTTCTTCGAGGTCGGGAACAGCTGCAGGAGAAGGTGATTCGTCGGCCGCGGTCACCGACAAGCAGGCACGCGCGCTGGCGCGCGAGCAGGAGCGCGAACGGGTGAAGCGGTCGCGGCGCAAGGCCTTGGCCATCGTCCTGGCACTGGTGGTCGTCGTGGTGGGATCGGTTGCGCTGGTGTACTTCACACCGCTGTTGTCCGTACGCACCATTGCGGTCGCGGGAGCATCGTCGGTGTCCGAGCAGGAGATCCTCGATCGGCTCGACGTACCCGTCGGCCTTCCGCTGGTTCGGGTGGACACGGCGGCTGCGGCGCAACGGGTGGCCACGATTCCGGCGCTGGCCACGGTCCGTGTGCAACGGAAGTATCCGTCCACTGTGCAGGTGACGGTGGAGGAGCGGGTTCCGGTGGCGTTCTTCGATTCTCCGGACGGCACCCATCTCCTCGATTCGACCGGGGTCGATTTCGCGATCGCGCCGCCACCGCCCGGGGTGGTGCGTCTGGTGACCGACAACCCGGTGTTCGGTGATCCGGTGACGAAAGATGCACTGGCGGTTCTCGATACGTTGCCACCGCTGCTGCGCGATCAGACAGGAGAGCTGCGGGCGAGCACGTTGTCCGACATCTCAATCCTGCTGCTCGACGGGCGCACCGTGGTGTGGGGCAGCAAGGACGACTCCGAACGCAAGGCCGCGGTGGCCATCGCCCTGCTGTCCCAGCCCGGCCAGATCTTCGACGTGTCGAGTCCGGATCTGCCCACCACCAAATAGTTTCGACGCGTCGACGGGATTTTCTCGCGCGGCGTCGGCGCGCCTAATGGCGATAGTCGTCGGCGATGAATAGCGTTTCGACCAGTTCAGTACTTGACATAACTCTAAGCCTGTGGTTTAGGTTGAGGGTTTTCCACATTTCACGCAACAATCCACGGAAGGCGAGAGCCCATGACGCCCCCGCACAACTACCTCGCCGTAATCAAGGTCGTCGGCATCGGCGGCGGCGGCGTGAACGCGGTCAACCGCATGATCGAACAGGGACTCAAGGGAGTCGAGTTCATCGCGGTCAACACCGACGCTCAGGCCTTGCTGATGAGTGACGCAGACGTCAAGCTCGACGTCGGTCGCGAACTGACCCGCGGACTCGGCGCTGGTGCCGATCCCGAGGTGGGCCGCCGCGCAGCGGACGACCACAAGGACGAGATCGAAGAGGTGCTCAAGGGTGCCGACATGGTGTTCGTCACCGCAGGCGAGGGCGGCGGAACCGGTACCGGTGGCGCTCCCGTCGTCGCCAACATCGCTCGTAAGCTCGGTGCGCTGACCGTCGGTGTCGTCACCCGGCCGTTCTCCTTCGAGGGCAAGCGGCGCGGTGGCCAGGCCGACACGGGCATCCAGCAGCTCCGTGAGTCCTGCGACACGCTCATCGTCATCCCCAACGATCGACTGCTCCAGCTCGGCGACGCCGCTGTCAGCCTCATGGACGCGTTCCGCAGCGCCGACGAGGTACTGCTCAACGGCGTCCAGGGCATCACAGACCTGATCACCACTCCCGGTCTGATCAACGTCGACTTCGCGGACGTCAAGGGCGTGATGTCCGGTGCAGGCAGTGCATTGATGGGCATCGGATCCTCACGCGGCGAGGGTCGAGCCATCAAGGCTGCCGAATCGGCGATCAACTCGCCGCTGCTCGAAGCCTCGATGGAAGGCGCACGCGGAGTGCTGCTCTCGATCGCCGGTGGATCCGACCTGGGTCTGTTCGAGATCAACGAGGCTGCCTCGCTGGTGCAGGAAGCCGCGCACATCGACGCCAACATCATCTTCGGCACCGTGATCGACGACTCACTCGGTGACGAGGTCCGCGTGACCGTCATCGCCGCAGGCTTCGACGGCGGAACCCCGACGCGGCGTCCGGTGGAAGCGGCCGCCTCCACACGCGGCCCGATCGGATCGGCTCGCTCGGGCGAGGTGTCGTCGCGGTCGAGCGACAGTTCGGACGGTGCGGTGTTCCGCGACCCGGTCGGCGCTCCGAGCGGTAGCAGTCTGCCGCCATTGAACTCGTCGAGTTCGTCCAATCGTGAATCGTCGAGCCGCGAATCCGCAGCCGGTTACGGCCGTGACTCGGCCGGCCAGGGCCGCGAGTCCGTCGGTTCCGGCCGTCGCGTGCCCATCGCCGAGGACGAGGGCGAAGACGACGTCGATGTGCCGTCCTTCATGCGGCGGTGAGTGACACCTCATCCCCAGGTCCGTTTCGGGTCCGACGCGTCTCGACGACGCGAGCGGGTGGCGTCTCGGCACCTCCGTTCGACACGTTCAACCTCGGTGACCACGTCGGTGACGACCCCGCTGCGGTGGAGGCCAACCGTCGACGCCTCGGCGATCGGCTGGGCATGGGACTCGAACGGCTCGTCTTCATGGAGCAGGTCCACGGACGCACCGTCACGGTGGTCGACGGTCCGGTGACCGAGCCGCTACCGATGACCGATGCGTTGGTGACGACGCACCGCGATCTCGGCTTGGTGGTGTTGACTGCCGACTGCGTGCCGGTGCTGCTCTCCGACGAGGAGGCCGGAGTGATCGCCGCCGTGCATGCCGGACGGGTCGGAGCCCGCATCGGCATCGTTCCGCGCGTGTTGGCCGCCATGGTCGAGCTCGGTGCGGTCCCGGCGCGGATCGGCGCGTTTCTGGGTCCGGCCGCGAGCGGTCGCCAGTACGAGGTGCCCGCGTCCATGCGAGCGGACGTCGACAAGCACCTGCCCGGCAGCGCGACGACAACCGTCCGCCACACGCCCGGGCTCGACATTCCCGCCGGTATCCGGGCTCAACTGCTCGCCGCGGGCGTGTCCGCGGTGGCCCAGGATCCGCGCTGCACCATCGAGGACCGGACGTTGTTCAGTCACCGGCGCGAAGGATCGACCGGCCGAATTGCCAGCGTCGTCTGGATGGACAGCACATCCCCAGGTGATCGGCCCGAATCGGCCGATCGGTGAACGGGCAGGGAAGGTTGTCATGAGCGAACTCAGCGGCACTGCGTCGGGTACTGGCAGGGCGCAGGAGATCGAGACGGCGTTGACGTCGGTACGCGAGCGGTTGCATCGCGCGTGTGTCGACGCGGGCCGGTCGCCTGCCGATGTGGCTCTGCTCCCGGTGACGAAGTTCTTCCCTGCGTCGGATGTGCGGATCCTGTACGACCTCGGATGCCGCGATTTCGGAGAGTCGCGGGAGCAGGACGCGTCTCCCAAGGTCGCCGAGACGGCCGACGACTTCAGTGGCGATCTACCGCGGTGGCACATGATCGGACACCTGCAGCGAAACAAGGCCAAGTCGGTCGCCGCGTGGGCGCACTCCATCCATTCCGTGGACAGTGCGCGGTTGGTGACTGCGCTGTCGAAGGCGACAACGGCGGCACTGGACGAGGGTGTGCGCCGGACCGAACTCGACGTGATCGTCCAGGTCAGTCTCGATGGGGACGTGCATCGCGGAGGCGTCGAACGCGACGAGCTGCACGCGCTCGCCGACGCGGTGGCCGACGCGTCCGGGTTGCGGTTGGCGGGGTTGATGGCGGTGCCGCCGCTCGACGCCGATCCGGACGCCGCATTCGCCGACCTCGAGAGTCTGCATCGTCGACTGTCGGCCGATCATCCCGGAGCGCTCGAGCTGTCCGCGGGCATGACCGGAGACCTGGAAGCTGCTGTGCGCCACGGATCGACGTGCGTGCGTGTCGGTACCGCAATACTCGGCGCGCGGCCGATAGCCTCGCAATAACAGTCCATGGATCACATCAGTCACAACAGACACTTGCGAACCTGGAGATGGACAGTAGACACACCGCCACGGAAGGCAGAACGATGAGCACCCTGCACAAGTTCAAGGCGTACTTCGGCATGGTTCCGCTCGCCGACTACGAGGACGACTACCTCGACGATCCGGACACGCGACGCAGCTCCCGTGGTGGTCGCGACAGCTACGACGACATCGACGAGCGTGAGTTCGCGAAGCCGTCCTTCGGTGGATCGCGGCATGCGCAGGTCGAGGACGACTACGACGATTACGAGGCACCCCGTCCGGCGGCAACGCTGGCACCGATCGGTGGACGAGGCCGTGGCGCGGCACCGACCACGCGAGGTGCGGCAACCAGAGGAGCGCTCGCCATGGACACTCGGATGGATGTTCGGGCGGAGACCCGACGCAGCCCGATCGTCGACGACGGCGGCCCCCTCTCGAAGATCACCACGCTGCGACCGCGTGATTACAGCGAGGCTCGCACCATCGGTGAGCGCTTCCGCGACGGCACTCCGGTCATCATGGACCTGGTCGAGATGAGCAACGCGGACGCCAAGCGACTGGTCGATTTCGCTGCCGGGCTCGCCTTCGCGCTGCGCGGTTCGTTCGACAAGGTAGCGACGAAGGTCTTCCTGCTCTCGCCGGCCGACGTCGACGTCTCACCGCAGGAGCGCAGGCGGATCGCCGAGACCGGTTTCTACAGCCAGCAGTGAGACATTTGCTGTTCGGAGCGGTAGTTCAGGGCTGTGACCAGCGCGCTTTGCTCAGCCCGGCGAAGTCAGGCAGAGTATAGCCGTGATCGTGTTCACGGTGATCAACATCGTATTGTTTCTTTTTTGGCTCCTTCTCATCGGTCGAATCATCGTCGAGTTCATCAGGACTTTCGCGAGAGATTGGCAACCGACCGGGTTGGTCGTCATCGTGCTCGAGGCGATCTTCACCGTCACCGACCCGCCGGTGAAGTTCCTCCGGAAGATAATTCCGCCGCTCAACCTCGGTGGAGTGCGACTGGACCTGTCCATCATGGTCCTGCTGTTCGTGGTCTTCATCGCGTGGAATGTGACCAGTGGTCTCGCGGCCTGAGGCCGCAGATGAAATGTTAGAACGCGGGACCCAGCGCATGCTGCGTGTCCTGTGTGACAGAATGGACGCCAGTTACAGTTTGATTGTTCTGCACTCGCGCGGAATGGCATATAACTGAATGCTTGCTCTACCGCCCCAAGACGCGTGAAGGGATCCTTCCATGCCGCTGACTCCAGCTGATGTGCACAATGTCGCGTTCAGCAAGCCGCCCATCGGTAAGCGCGGTTACAACGAAGACGAGGTCGACGCTTTTCTCGACCTCGTCGAGCAAGAGTTGTCGCGACTGATCGAAGAGAACGCCGACCTACGCCAGCGGGTCGGTGAGCTCGATCAGGAGCTTGCGGACGCCAAGAGCGCTGCGCGGCAGAGCCCGCAACCGGCTCAGGCCGCGGCACCGAAGGCCGAGCCGCAGCGCCCGGTGGATCCCCCCAAGCCACCGCCCGTGGTGCAGCAGCCCGCGCCGGTCGCGCCCGTTGCAGCAGCTCCGCAGCAGAGCGGCGACTCCAACATGCAGGCCGCCAAGATTCTCGGCCTCGCGCAGGAGATGGCCGATCGTCTCACCGGTGACGCCAAGTCGGAGTCCGAGCAGCTGCTCGGCAATGCGCGCACCAACGCCGAGCGTCTGGTGTCGGATGCACGGACCCGTTCCGAGTCGATGATGGCCGAGGCTCGCCAGAAGTCCGAGTCGCTGTTGTCCGACGCGCAGACCCGGTCCGAGACCCAGCTGCGTCAGGCCAAGGAGAAGGCCGACGCACTGCAGGCCGACGCCGAGCGCAAGCACACCGAGATCATGGCGACGATCAACCAGCAGCGTTCGGTGCTGGAAGGTCGAATCGAGCAGCTCAAGACGTTCGAGCGCGAGTACCGCGTGCGGCTCAAGTCCTACCTCGAATCGCAGCTCGAAGAGCTCGAGAACCGTTCCTCGGCGCTGCCGGTGGACAACGGGCAGGACAATTTCAACCAGGACAATCAGTCCTCGGGGTACAGCCAGTCGTACGCCAAGGGCAACTGACGCACCACCGACCTCCGACGCTGTCGATCGTTGACAGCGTCGGATCAGGTTGTGGCGTCGAGTGGTGAGCGAGGAATCGGTGTGTTGGTCCTGACTCTCGGCGCGGCTGCGATCGGTTTCGGCTTTCTGGTTCTCGCCCTGATGACGGGATCCGTCGTCTGGGCCTGGGCGTGCATCGCCGTCTGCATCGTGGGTGCTGTTCTACTTCTGGTCGGCGCGCTCACGGGCCGACGGCCACCGCCCGAGCTCGACAGGTAGCATCACGATTCGCAGGTGTCAGATTCAACGGCGTCGATCCGGCCATCACCGGGGAGCTTTCGGAAGAACGACGTCGGTACGAAGCACCCAGGTGCTTGGGAACGGTGTTCAGTAGAACCGAACGGGTGAGCCCGTCACAGCTCGTCTGGAGTGGCGCACTCCGACGATACGGTCGTCGAGAGCGTGCAAGCGGGGTGGTACCGCGGTATCGGGCGTACGAATCGCCCGGATGTCGTCCCCGTGCCAACTTTGCGTCGCGTCTGAGACGTGGCCGGCACGGAGGAGACTTGACATGACAGATGCAACCGAACGTCCGAACTCGGGGTCCTACCCGTTGGTGGACCTCGCCGAGGGCCGCTCGGGCAGTGTCCCGTTCCCGGATCTCGAGCGCATCGTTCTGCACGAGTGGGCCGAGGACGGCACCTTTCGTGCCAGCATCGACAATCGAGCAGGTGCGGACGAGTTCGTCTTCTACGACGGCCCTCCCTTCGCGAACGGTCTGCCGCACTACGGTCACCTGCTCACCGGCTACGTCAAGGACCTCGTCCCGCGATTCCAGACGATGCGGGGCAAGAAGGTCGAGCGTCGCTTCGGGTGGGATTGCCACGGGCTGCCCGCAGAGCTCGAAGCGGAGAAGCAGCTCGGCATCAAGGACAAGTCCGAGATCGACGAGATGGGCCTGGCGAAGTTCAACGCCTACTGCAAGCAGTCGGTACTCCAGTACACCGACGAGTGGCGGGACTACGTCACCCGGCAGGCGCGATGGGTCGACTTCGACAACGACTACAAGACCCTCGACGTCGACTTCATGGAGTCGGTCATGTGGGCGTTCAAGACGCTGCACGACAAGGGCCTGATCTACCAGGGATACCGGGTGCTGCCGTACAGCTGGTACGAGCAGACACCGCTGTCCAATCAGGAGACCCGCCTGGACGACGCCTACAAGATGCGTCAGGATCCCGCGGTCACCGTCACGATGCCGTTGACGGCTCCCGGCTCGCCCCTGGACGGTGCGAACGCGCTGATCTGGACCACCACGCCGTGGACCCTTCCGTCCAATCTGGCGATCGCGGTGCATCCGGAGGTGCAGTACGTGCAGGTGCGTGGCGCGGACGGTGAGCGTTACGTGCTTGCCGCTGCACGTCTTTCGCACTACGCGAAGGAACTGGGGGAGGAGCCGGAGGTGCTCTCGGAGCACACCGGTGCCGAGTTGGTCGGGCTGTCCTACACACCTCCCTACGATTTCTTTCTCGGCCACGAGAACTCGCACCGTGTGCTCGGGGCCGACTACGTCACCACCGATTCGGGCACCGGAATCGTCCACCTCGCACCGGCTTTCGGTGAGGAGGACATGGACGTCGCCACCGCGAACGGTATCGAGGTGGTGCAACCGCTCGACGCGGGCGGAAAGTTCACCTCGCTGGTGCCGCCGTACGAGGGTCTGATGGTGTTCGACGCCAACCCGGTGATCATCAAGGATCTCAAGGCCTCGGGTCGGTTGCTGCGGCACGAGACCATCGAGCACTCGTACCCGCACAGCTGGCGCAGTGGTCAGCCCCTGATCTACATGGCGGTGCCGTCGTGGTTCGTCGCGGTCACCAAGTTCCGTGATCGGATGGTCGAGCTGAACCAGGAGATCACCTGGGTTCCCGAGCACATCAAGGACGGCCAGTTCGGCAAGTGGCTCGAAGGTGCACGCGACTGGAACATCAGCCGAAACCGCTACTGGGGCAGCCCGATCCCGGCGTGGACCTCCGACGACCCGGCCTACCCGCGTCTGGACGTGTACGGCAGCCTGGACGAGCTCGAGCGTGATTTCGGCGTGCGACCGACCGATCTGCACCGCCCGTACATCGACGAGTTGACCCGGCCCAACCCGGACGATCCGACCGGCAAGTCGACGATGCGTCGCGTCCCCGAGGTGTTGGACTGCTGGTTCGAGTCGGGCTCGATGCCGTACGCGCAGGTTCATTTCCCGTTCGAGAACGAGGAGTGGTTCTCCACACACAACCCGGGCGATTTCATCGTCGAGTACAACGGCCAGACGCGAGGCTGGTTCTACACCCTGCACGTGCTGGCGACCGCGCTGTTCGATCGCCCGGCGTTCAAGACCGTTGCCGCACACGGCATCGTGCTCGGTGACGACGGACTGAAGATGAGCAAGTCCAAGGGTAACTACCCCGACGTCAAGGAGGTCTTCGACCGCGACGGCTCCGACGCCATGCGGTGGTTCCTGATGTCCTCACCGATCCTGCGTGGCGGCAACCTCATCGTCACCGAGCAGGGTATCCGCGAAGGCGTTCGCCAGGCATTGCTGCCGATCTGGAATGCGTGGAGCTTCTTGCAGCTCTACGCGTCGAAGCCCGGGCAGTGGCGAACCGATTCGCCGAACGTGCTCGATCGCTACGTGTTGGCCAAGCTGTCGGCCACCCGCGACGCGATCACCGATGCGCTCGAGGGCAACGACATCGCCGGTGCCTGCGACGAGCTGCGCACGTTCTGCGATGCACTGACCAATTGGTATGTGCGCCGGTCGCGTTCGCGGTTCTGGAGCGAGGACGCCGACGCCATCGACACCCTGCACACCGTGCTCGAGGTGCTCACTCGCATCGCCGCCCCGCTCTTGCCGCTGATCAGCGAGGTGGTGTGGCGTGGACTGACCGGTGGCCGCTCGGTGCACCTGACCGACTGGCCCGAGGCAGGCGAACTGCCGTCGGATCCCGAACTCGTCGAGAGCATGGACGAGGTCCGCACCGTGTGCTCCACGGTGCTGGGTCTGCGCAAGGCCCAGAATCTGCGCGTGCGGTTGCCGCTGCCCGAGGTGACGGTCGCAGCCGCCGATGCGGAGCGGCTGCGTCCGTTCGTCGACATCATCTCCGACGAGGTCAACGTGAAGAAAGTCGATCTCACCGAGGACGTTGCCGTACACGGAAAGTTCGAGCTCGTCGTCAATGCCCGTGCCGCGGGCCCGCGTATCGGCAAGGACGTCCAGACGGTCATCAAGGCCGTCAAGGCAGGTGATTGGTCGGAGGACGCCGACGGAGTCGTCAGTGCGGCAGGCATCGCGTTGCTACCGGAGGAGTACACGCGCAAACTCGTTGCCGCCGAACCCGAATCGACGGCACCGTTGCCAGGAAACGCCGGACTGGTCGTGCTCGATTCCGCAGTCACCGAGGAGCTCGAGGCGGAGGGCTGGGCCAAGGACCGCATCCGTGAACTCCAGGACGCCCGTCGCAATCACGGATTCGACGTCTCGGATCGAATCGACATCGTCATCGACGTCCCCGAACATCGGCAGGCGTGGCTCGACACTCATCGCGATCTGATCGCAGGCGAGGTGCTCGCGCTCTCGCTGGTCGACGGACACGTGGGGGACGACGGCAGCGATCTCGGCGAGGGAGTGCGAGCAGCGATCACCAAG
The DNA here is from genome assembly GCF_002258235.1 of Rhodococcus sp. 06-470-2. NCBI lineage: Bacteria > Bacillati > Actinomycetota > Actinomycetes > Mycobacteriales > Nocardiaceae > Rhodococcus > Rhodococcus sp. 06-470-2. Next base: position 131,218 of record NZ_NOYB01000018.1, read on the forward strand.
TCGTCATGATCGACGGCGACGTCTCGGTCGACGCCGTTCGTGAGCTTCTCGCCGAAGCTCGCGGCGGCGTCGTGCCCATCGTCGCCGCGGGCCACCCGGTTCTGCGGTCGAGGGCCGTGCCGTACGCCGGGCAGCTCGACTCCGAGACTTTCGGGGAGTTGATCGAGGTGATGCGCGCAACCATGCACGACGCGCCCGGTGTCGGTCTGGCTGCCCCGCAGATCGGTATTCCGTTGCAGATCGCGGTGATCGAGGACCTGTACGAGGTGGGAGCGGACGTCGCCCGCGTCCGAGAGCGCACGCCGCTTCCGTTCCGGGTACTGATCAATCCGCGGTACACCCCGGTCGGGCCGCGGACGGCGGACTTCTACGAGGGATGTCTCAGTGTTCCCGGCTACCAGGCGGTCGTCACCCGAGCGGCCGAAGTCCGGCTCGAATGCACCGACGAGACCGGGCGCGCGATCGACGAGGTGGTCAGCGGCTGGCCGGCGAGGATCGTGGCCCACGAGACCGATCACCTCCACGGCACCCTGTACATCGATACCGCCCACACTCGATCGCTGACCACCAACGAGACGTACGGCGAACTGTGGTCGGATCCCACACCCGAACGCGCCGCGCACGCTCTCGGATTCGCCACCGACGACCGTCGTTGACGACCGTGCCCGATACCGCCGACCACACCCTGCGGAGTCGTCGATGGGTGCTGCACCTGGACATGGACGCGTTCTTCGCCTCCGCCGAACAGTTGACGCGGCCCACGTTGCGGGGCCGCCCGGTTCTCGTCGGTGGCGCGGGCGGGCGGGGAGTGGTGGCCGGTTGCAGCTACCAGGCCCGCGCGTTCGGAGCGCGCTCGGCCATGCCGATGCATCAGGCTCGCCGACTGGTGGGGGCCGGGGCCGTGGTGTTGCCGCCGCGGTTCGTTCTCTACTCGGAGCTGAGCCGACGCGCCTTCGAGGCACTGCGGGGACCCATGCCCGTCCTCGAACAACTCTCGATCGACGAGGCGTTCGGTGAGCCGTTCGAACTGGCCGGGGCGACGGTTCGCGAGGTGGAGCAGTTCTGCGCGGGCCTGCGCGCACTGATTCTCGCCGAGACCGGGCTGGTCGCCTCGATCGGTGCCGGATCCGGAAAACAGATCGCCAAGATCGCGTCGGGACTGGCCAAGCCCGACGGCATCACCGTCGTCGCTCCGGGAATCCAGGCCGAGCTGATGGCGGCTCTTCCGGTGCGGAAGCTGTGGGGGATCGGACCGGTGGCGGGAGAGCGTTTGCGGCGCTTGGGCATCGACACCATCGGCAAGTTCGTGGCCACGCCCGAGTCCGAGGTGGCGTCGATCCTCGGGGCCACGATGGGACCGAGCCTGCATCAGCTGGCGCGCGGAATCGACAACCGAGTCGTGGCCGAGCGAGCCGAGGCCAAACAGGTCAGCGCCGAGACGACGTTCGCCCAGGACCTGATCTCTCTCGCGCAGCTTCGCCCGGCCATCGAGTCCATCGTCGACTCGACGCATCGCCGATTGCTGAAGGACGGTCGGGGTGCCAGGACGGTGGTACTCAAACTACGCAAGTCCGACATGAGCATCATCACTCGATCGGCCACGTTGCCGTACGCCACGGTGGACAAGCAGACCATCGTGGCAACGGCGCAGCGGCTTGCCGTCGATCCGGTCGATGTCGGTCCGATCAGGCTGGTCGGGGTCGGATTGGCCGGGCTGTCGGCCGTTCGGCAGGGATCGCTGTTTCCCGAACTGGAGTACGAGCCGGTCGCCGATGCGACCGAGGAGTCGCCCTCCCCGATCGAGGCCGCCGCTGATGTCGTCGTCTCGGAAGGCCCTCGGTGGCAGCCGGGTATGGATGTGCGGCATCCCGACTTCGGCCACGGCTGGGTGCAGGGGGCCGGTCACTCGGTGGTGACCGTCAGATTCGAGACTCGCACCACCGGGCCGGGAATCGCGCGTACCTTCGCGGAATCGGACGAGAACCTGGTCGTCGCCGACGTTCTCGACAGCCTGAAGTGAGTTGTGGCCTGGCTGAGGAAACTCTGTGAGGTTTCACAGGTATGCCGATCGCGTTGTGACTCGGGCGTGTCGAGCTGACATAGTGGACCAGGTCCGAGACGACCCCATTCCAGACGACCGACGAGTCACAGAACGATCGAGATGTGACTCAGAGTGAAAAGGACAAGCACTTGAAGCTTCGCAACACCCGACGGGCAATGGTTGCCGGCATCGCCATCGCCGCAGCGCTCACCATGACCGCCTGCAGCTCGGAAGGCGGTGACGAGCCGACCGCGACCACGACGGCTGTCACCACCTCTGCGGTTGCCGCTCCCGACGCCGGTGCGTACCCCCCGGTTCCGACCGTCGAAGAGCTGAACGCCGAGCTCGCCCGCGGGCTCGATCCCAACGTTCCGGTCGAGGAGAAGGCCGCCCTCATCCAGGGTGCATCCGCCGATCCGGATCTGATCAACCAGGTCGCCGCCGCTGCAGTGGCCAACAACGCCCAGATCGAGATCACCAGCATCGACGATCTCGGCACCGGCGTTCTCAATGCCGGCATCACGATCACGCTCAACGGCCAGGCCAACCCCGGCACCTTCCAGTTCGTCCCCGAGGACGGCGTGTGGAAGCTCTCCAAGGAGAACGCCTGCGGCATCGTCTCGCTCGCTCAGCTGACCAGCCCGGCGTGCCCCGCACCCTGAGTCCTGCCGATCGTCTCTGACCGACAGTAGAACTGCCGGTGACATGTCCCCTCGGGGATGTGTCACCGGCAGTTTTTCGTGGGGCGACCGCCCGGTTCACATGCTCGGTGTCACCGATCGGATGCGCTCGACGGCCGCCTCGGCGACAGCGGTGACCGTATCGGGTTCCAGGCCACTCCGGTCGGAGACGACGATCTGGACGACCGTCGAATCGACCACGGCCACCACCACGTCGGAGATCAAGGTGAACCCTTCACTGCTGGTGGTCAGGCGTACCGAGGCCGATGCGTCACCGACCGACGACTGCTCCCGGCCTGCCAGCGCATAGTCGACGCTCACACCGTCCGCATCCGTACCACTGAACGTCGTGCACCCTGCCCACGCCTGCTGGATCGCCGTGAACGCCTCGGCCGTGCCCGTATCGGAGTAGCTCGCCGCATCCTCGTCGATCGACGAGAAGTTCGGTCCCGAGAAGCGGGCGACTGCGGTCGACGTCGCCCCGCCCCGCTGCTCCGAGATCGGAGCCAGGACAGCGGCGCATTCGGACGGGTCGGTACCGGACCTGTCGGGGGAGTCGTACTCGGGAGCCGGGTCGAGCCCCAGATCCTGGACCGGGTCGGGGATCGAGGAGAACCCGTCCGGGAGGTCGCCGAGACCCAACATCGCCGCGGCCAGGACGCCGGAGTCGGTGATGGGGGTGCCGAGCAGAGGATCGGGCGCGGGGACGGAGCTGGGTGCGGCTGTAGGGCTCGGGGCAGGCTCGTCTGCACCGCACCCGGCCGCGGCGACGCCGACCAGCGCCAGCGCCGCCAGCAGCTGCGTCGTGGTCCGCGCCGTCATCGGGCAGCCCAGCCGATGGAGTCTCCGACGGTCTGGCGCAGCACCGTCGTGCTGTCGGGATCGGTGTACATCTGCTCACCACCTGCTGTGATCGACCCGCCGACGGGGAGTGGACGGGTCAGATCGATCTCCAGCGTTCCCGAGCCGGTGAAGGTGTACGTCGCGATGTTCAGCGTGCCGGCGTTGTCCGGCAGGTTCCATGTAGACGATTCGGGCGTTTGGGTGATCGCGACGTCCAGGGTCGCTCGGTCACCGTCGAGCGCCCGCAGCGTGACAGTGCTGCGCTGGTTCAAGGTGATGCCGCTCAGCACCTGCTGATCGACCGTCCATACCGCGCCCACTCCCACCTCTGCGTCGGGGAAGTCGACGGAGCGGTACACCGCGGCGTTCAACGACCGTTCGATCGCCGCGCGGGCGGTATCGAGCGCGGCGTCGGCGGGGGTGATGTGCAGTGCGGTGATCGCTCCGGAGTCGGTGCTCGCCAGCCGCGCCGTCGAGCCCTCGGAGGCGGCGAGTGCGTCGGTCAGTCCCTCGTCGGGTGACGTCGCAGCTCCGATGGTGAGCTCGACGGATCTGGTCGCGCCGGTAGCAGCGTCGTCGTCCGGCACGGTCTCGGACGTCGACGCGGACAGGGGCACGGTCAGATCGGGACTCGAGAAGTCCTGCGGAGCACCGTTGTCGATCTGCTGCGACACAGTGGATGTGGTGGTCAGGTCCACGGTCTGCTCGTCGGAGTCGGCGGTGTCGAAAGCCAGCACGCGCCGTGGCTCGGCACCGGGGTCGACGACCGTCGTGGTCGTCGGTGTCACGGCGATCGTCACCTCGTTCGAGGACGCGGCCTGATCGGGAGCTGGATCGGAGTCGGCGTCGGTGCTCGAACATCCGGCGACGAGTGCCACTGCACAGCAGGCAGCGAGAAAACCGGAGCGGACGGTGCGGTTTCGATCGGTCGTCTTCACGCGCACCAGGCTACTGACACCGCCCGCGGTGACCGGTGGTGCGCGGCACGGATGAGGACCCACCGCCGTCCATACGCCATGATGGACAGGTGAGTGAAGACCGCGCCGACGATCCGCCAGCCGAGACGAGTAGTGTTCCGGCACCGAACGAGACCGCGGACTCGCAGGTGACCGAAGCAGACAGCGCCGAGATCGGACTTTCGAAGCCGCTCAAGACGCGGTTGCTGATCGTGATCGCGGCCGTGATTCTTCTCTTCGATCTCGTGACCAAGATTCTGGTCGTGCACTACGTCGAGCCCGGCAACCCGATCGAGATCGTCGGAGATGTCGTGACGCTGCGGCTGGTACGCAATCCCGGTGCGGCGTTCTCGATGGCCACCGGAATGACCTGGTTGCTCACGGTGGTGGCCGTCGCGGTCGTCATCGGAGTGATCAAGATCGGTCGGACGCTGCGATCGCCGTGGTGGGCACTGGGATTGGGTCTCGTTCTCGGCGGCGCACTCGGCAACCTGATCGACCGCTTCTTCCGGGCACCCGGCCCGTTCCAGGGACACGTCGTCGACTTCGTGTCGGTGGGCTGGTGGCCGGTGTTCAACGTGGCCGACTCGTCCATCGTCTGTGGTGCCATCCTGCTCGTCGTCCTGAGCCTGTTCGGGTTCGAGCCGAACGGTGAACGAGCCGGCAAGTCGAGTTCCGACGCCGCAGGCGAGGCCGACAAGTGAGGGAATCGCGCTCGATGCCCGTCCCCGACGGCCTGGACGGAATGCGGGTGGACGCCGGTCTGGCTCGGCTGCTCGGGCTCTCGCGTACCGTCGCCGCGACCCTCGCCGAGGAGGGCTCGGTTCTGGTCGATCACGGTGCCGTCGGCAAGTCCGACCGGCTGGCCGCCGGTTCGTGGCTCGAGGTGACGCTGCCCGAGCCCGCCCGTGAGTTGACGATCGAGGCGGAGCCGGTCGAGGGGATGGAAATCCTGTACGCCGACGACGACATCGTGGCCGTGGACAAGCCGGTCGGGGTCGCTGCGCACGCCAGTGTCGGCTGGACCGGCCCCACCGTCATCGGTGGTCTCGCGGCCGCCGGATTCCGTATTTCGACCTCCGGTGCGCACGAGCGGCAGGGCATCGTCCATCGCCTCGACGTCGGCACGTCCGGGGTCATGGTGGTCGCCACGTCCGAGCGGGCGTACACCGTGCTCAAGCGGGCGTTCAAGGCACGGACCATCGACAAGCGCTACCACGCACTGGTGCAGGGCCACCCGGATCCGAGCAGTGGAACTATCGATGCCCCGATCGGTCGACACGGCAGCAACGACTGGAAGTTCGCCGTCCGAGCCGACGGCAAGCCCAGCGTCACCCACTACGACACGGTCGAGGCGTTCCAGGCCGCGAGCTTGCTGGACGTGCACCTGGAAACCGGTCGTACGCACCAGATCAGGGTGCACTTCTCGGCGCTGCGGCATCCGTGCTGCGGCGATCTGACCTACGGAGCCGATCCGAGGCTGGCCGAACGGTTGGGCCTGGAACGGCAGTGGCTGCACGCTCGCTCGCTCGGCTTCGCGCATCCGTCCGACGGCCGCTGGGTCGAGATCGAGAGCAAGTATCCGGCCGACCTCGAGCACGCACTCGAGGTGCTTCGGAAGGCGTGATGCGCAGCAGGGGAGTCTCCGGAGTGCTCGGCGGCGTCGTTGTCGCGGCACTCGTGATCGGGGCGCTCGCCGTGATCGGGCACCTGAATCCGGTACGACAGTCGATCGTGAGTACCGACCGCCTCGGCCCGGACACGGGCGAGCAGGTGGCCGAGTACCTGGCCCGCGCCGAGGAGAGTCTGCGCAGCGACACCACCGAACCTCGATGGGGCTCGGTGTCGTTCGATCGCGAACTCACCGCCGAACAGGTTCGTACCGTCGCCGACGGGGTCCGTATCTCGCAGGTGTTGGTGCGTGTTCCGCTCGACCGCGTGCAGACTCCGATACTCACCGTGGGTGTACCCGGCAGTGAGCGCTCGGTACTGAATTCGACCGCGCGTGCAGCGAGCCTGGCGGCGGCGTCGTTCGGGGTGGGGGACCGGCAGGCGCAGATCGCCGCAGTGTCGCAGCGACGTCTGCTCGACGGGTGCGCCTGTGTGGTGACAGTGGTGGTGCGCGGGACCCCTGCCGAGTTGACCGAGCTGGCCGGCCGGCCCGATGTGCGAGCGGTGCAAGCTCTTCCGCCGGATGCGGTGTCCGGCAAGTTCGCGGTCGAGCCGCTTCTGCCGGAGTACGTCGACGTCGTCGGGCCGCTTCCGGACGACGGTCTCGTGCCGACCGAATGAGGCGATTTCTCGTCGCATCCGTCACACCCGTCACGTCCTCCCAGGACACACCGGCAGCGTGGAAAATCTGTCGGTTCGACCGCTTACAGTGAGTACGTTCGCGGCTCGTACTGTCGACAACGCACGACCTTCAGGAGAGAACCTTCGTGGCCGATTCGTTCGTTCATCTGCACAACCACACCGAATATTCGATGCTCGACGGTGCCGCCAAGATCGGGGCGATGTTCGCCGAGGCGGCGCGGTTGGAGATGACGGCAGTCGGCATGACCGACCACGGCAACATGTACGGGGCCAGCGAGTTCTACAACGAGGCCAAGAAGGCCGGAATCAAACCGATCATCGGCATCGAGGCCTACATCGCCCCGGAGTCTCGCTTCAACAAGAAGCGCGTGCTGTGGGGCGACCGCAGCCAGAAGTCCGACGACGTCTCCGGTAGCGGTGCGTACACGCACATGACGATGGTCGCCGAGAACGCCACCGGAGTTCGCAACCTGTTCAAGCTGTCCTCCCTCGCCTCCATCGAAGGGCAGCTGGGCAAGTGGGCCCGGATGGACGAGGAGATCATCGCCTCGCACGCCGAGGGCATCATCGCCACCACCGGCTGCCCGTCGGGGGAGGTGCAGACTCGCCTGCGACTGGGCCAGGATCGTGAGGCGCTGGAGGCTGCCGCGAAGTGGCGCGAGATCTGGGGGCCGGACAACTTCTTCCTGGAGCTGATGGATCACGGTCTGTCCATCGAGCGACGCGTCCGCGAAGGTCTGCTCGACATCGGCAAGAAGCTCTCGATCCCGCCGCTGGCGACCAACGACTGCCACTACGTCACCAAGGACGCCGCCGAGAACCACGAGGCGCTGCTGTGCATCCAGACCGGTAAGACGCTCAGCGACCCCACTCGCTTCAAGTTCGACGGTGACGGCTACTACCTCAAGTCCGCTGCCGAGATGCGCGAGCTCTGGGACGATCAGGTGCCCGGTGCCTGCGACAGCACCCTGCTCATCGCCGAGCGGGTGCAGCCCTACGACGAGGTGTGGGCACACCGCGATCGGATGCCGATCTTCCCCGTGCCCGAGGGGCACACGCAGGGCACGTGGTTGCGCCACGAGGTCATGACCGGGCTCGAGCGGCGGTTCCCCGACGGCCCGGGCGAGGACTACCTCGCGCGCGCGGAGTACGAGATCAAGGTCATTCTCGAGATGGGCTTCCCGGCGTACTTCCTCGTCGTCGGCGACCTGATCAACCACGCCAAGGCCGTCGGCATCCGCGTCGGGCCCGGTCGAGGCTCGGCCGCGGGCTCTCTCGTCGCGTACGCGATGGGTATCACCAACATCGATCCATTGCCGCACGGTCTGCTGTTCGAGCGATTCCTCAACCCCGAGCGCGTGTCGATGCCCGATATCGATATCGACTTCGACGATCGTCGCCGCGGCGAGATGGTCCGCTACGCCACCGAGAAGTGGGGCAGCGATCGAGTGGCCCAGGTGATCACGTTCGGCACCATCAAGACCAAGGCCGCCATCAAGGACTCCGCGCGCGTGCAGTTCGGCCAGCCCGGGTTCGGAATCGCCGATCAGATCACCAAGGCGCTGCCGCCGCCCATCATGGCCAAGGACATCTCCGTGGCCGGCATCACCGACCCGGCGCACGAGCGCTACAAGGAAGCCGTCGAGGTCAGGGCCCTTATCGACTCCAACCCCGACGTCGCGACCATCTACAAGACGGCCAAGGGGCTCGAGGGCCTGATCCGCAACGCGGGCGTGCACGCCTGCGCGGTCATCATGTCGTCCGAGCCGCTCACCGATGCCATTCCGGTGTGGAAGCGCGCGCAGGACGGCGCGATCATCACCGGCTGGGACTACCCGTCGTGCGAGGCCATCGGTCTGCTCAAGATGGACTTCCTGGGTCTGCGCAACCTCACCGTCATCGGTGACGCCATCGACAACATCAAGGCCAACCGCGGCATCGACATCGACCTCGACGCGCTCCCGCTCGACGATCCGGCGACCTTCGACTTGCTCTCTCGCGGAGACACTCTCGGCGTCTTCCAGCTCGACGGCAGCGCCATGCGCGATCTGCTCCGCCGGATGCAGCCCACCGGCTTCGAGGACATCGTCGCCGTCCTTGCCCTGTATCGGCCGGGTCCGATGGGCATGAACTCGCACAACGATTACGCCGACCGCAAGAACGGTAGGCAAGAGGTCAAGCCGATTCACCCGGAGCTCGAAGAGCCGCTCAAGGTGATTCTCGGCGAGACCTACGGCCTGGTGGTCTACCAGGAGCAGATCATGCAGCTGGCGCAGAAGGTTGCCGGCTACACCCTCGGCCAGGCCGACCTGCTGCGTCGCGCCATGGGCAAGAAGAAGCTCTCCGAGCTGGAGAAGGCCTACGCCGGGTTCCGGCAGGGCATGTTGGACAACGACTTCTCCGAGGCGGCCATCAAGGCTCTGTGGGACACCGTGCTGCCCTTCGCGGGCTACGCGTTCAACAAGTCTCACTCCGCGGGCTACGGCCTGGTGTCGTACTGGACGGCATATCTCAAGGCCAACTACCCGGCCGAGTACATGGCCGGACTGCTCACCAGCGTCGGCGACGACAAGGACAAGGCCGCGATCTACCTCGCCGATTGCCGCAAGCTGGGCATCACGGTGCTGCCACCGGACGTCAACGAATCCGAACTCAACTTCGCGTCGGTGGGCAAGGACATCCGGTTCGGGCTCGGTGCCGTCCGCAACGTCGGTACCAACGTTGTCGCCTCGATCATCAGGGCGCGATCGGAGAAGTCCAAGTACACCGACTTCTCCGACTACCTCGGCAAGATCGATGCGATCGCGTGCAGCAAGAAGGTCACCGAATCCCTCATCAAGGCAGGTGCTTTCGACTCACTCGATCATCCCCGCAAGGGCCTGATGCTCATCCACGCCGACGCCATCGACGCGGTGATGGGCACCAAGAAGGCCGAGGCGATCGGTCAGTTCGATCTGTTCGGCGGCGAGGATGCCGACGAGTCCATCTCCGCCGTGTTCAACGTTCGGGTGCCGGACGAGGAGTGGGAATCCAAGCATCGGCTCGCCCTCGAACGCGAGATGCTCGGCCTGTACGTCTCGGGACACCCGCTGCTGGGCGTCGAGCACATGCTCGCCGCGAAGTCCGACTGCAACATCCCCACCATCCTCGAGGGTGACATCAAGGACGGCACACAGGTCACCGTCGGCGGCATTCTGGCTTCGGTGAATCGTCGGATCAACAAGAACGGCCTGACGTGGGCGTCGGCTCAGCTCGAGGACCTCGCCGGCGGTATCGAGGTGCTGTTCTTCCCGCAGGCGTACTCGGTGTTCGGTGCCGATGTCACCGAGGACTCGGTGGTACTCGTCAAGGGCCGCGTGTCGGTGCGCGACGATCGAATCTCGTTGATCGCCAACGATCTTGCGGTACCCGATCTGTCCGCGATCGGCATCGACAAGCCCCTCGCGGTGAGTCTGCCGACTCGGTTGTGCACGGCGGACAAGGTCGGTGCCCTCAAGCGGGTGCTGTCGAGCCACCCGGGAACCTCGGATGTGCACCTGCGGTTGGTCAGTGGCGACAAGATCACCACGATGAAGCTGGACGACAGTCTGCGCGTCACGCCGACATCGGCGTTGATGGGGGACCTGAAAGCGCTACTCGGCCCGGGCTGCCTGACGGGCTGACGCCGGTCCGGTCGAACCCAGCTCGGTCAGGCGCAGCGTCCACCAGGTGAGTACGGCGACTGCTGCGCCGGCCAGCACTGCTGCGTGCAGGGAGCCGGCAACGACGAGCGTCGCAGTGAACACGATGAACCCGAGTGCGAGGGCCTCGAGCTTGTAGACGGGCCACGCGATGCCCGCCACGTCCACGGTACGTAGGGCCGGAGCGGGTCGACGGCTCACCTGGGTGCTCGTGTAGGTCATCGCGTTCTCCTCTGGTGCCACCGGCAGGTTCGGGTCTCCGCTGCAGGAAGTTCAGACTATACCCACAAAAGATTCGGTGGGCCGAACTTGGGGTCCGGACCTGGCAATGTCGACGATCTCGTGGCGTGCCGACGCCTCGAGGTGTTGACTGAAAGCCATGCCATTGACAGGAGAATACGAACCGAGTTCATCCGACTGGGCCCGCAAGCAGGCCGAGCTGTACGAGAACTCCGGCGGAACCGAAGGCACGACGATGAACGGGATGCCTGTGGTGCTGCTGACCACGAAGGGCAACAAGAGCGGAAAGCTGCGCAAGTCACCGCTGATGAAAGTCGAACACGATGGTGAGTACGCCATCGTCGCCTCCCTCGGCGGTGCCCCGAAGCACCCGGTCTGGTACCACAACGTCAAGGCCGAGCCGCTCGTCGAGCTGCAGGACGGTCCGGACAAGCACGACTACATCGCCCGCGAGGTGACCGGCGACGAGAAGGCAGTGTGGTGGGAACGCTCGGTTGCCGCGTACCCCGACTACGCGGAGTACCAGAAGAAGACCGACCGCGAGATACCTGTGCTCGTACTCTCCCGCGTCTGAAACGCCGTCGGTCCGGTCGTGGAGCGGTCCCGGATGGGCAACCGTTCCACGCTGGTGGCAGCATGTGCTGGTGTCTTCATCCCCTGAACTCGCCTCCCAGCATTCACCCTCGGTAGCCGTCACCGCTGCCGACATCGATGCCGCTGCGGTGCGTATTTCTTCGGTGGTTGCTGCGACACCCCTCCAGCTGTGCGAACGGCTGTCCGCGGAGACGGGCGCGAAGGTCTACCTCAAGCGCGAGGACCTGCAGATCGTGCGGTCGTACAAGATTCGCGGCGCGTACAACCTGATGGACCAGCTGACCGAGGCCGAGCGTGCGGTGGGCGTGGTGACGGCGAGCGCGGGCAACCACGCGCAGGGCGTCGCATTCGCGTGCCGCACGATGCAGGTCCGCGGTCGCATCTACGTTCCGGCCAACACTCCCAAGCAGAAGCGTGACCGCATCCGCGTGCACGGCGGCGAGTTCGTCGACCTCATCGTCATCGGCGACACGTTCGATGCCGCGGCAGCAGCTGCTGCCGAGGATGTCGCTCGTACCGGTGCCACCATGGTGCCCCCGTTCGACGACCCCCGTACCGTCGCCGGCCAGGGCACCATCGCTGCCGAAATAGTCGACCAGCTCGGTGGCGCGCCGGACGTCGTCGTCATGCCCGTCGGCGGCGGCGGATGCATCGCGGGCATCTCGAGCTACCTGCGCGAGCGCGCACCGCAGACCTCGCTGGTGGGCGTCGAGCCGTCCGGTGCCGGATCGATGACCGCCGCACTGATCGCCGGTGGTCCGGTCACGCTCGCCGACATCGATCCGTTCGTCGACGGCGCCGCCGTCCGCCGCATCGGGGACGTGCCGTATGCGGCGCTCCGGTCGTTGGGTGCCACCGTCGTCTCGCACGCGTCGTTGCCATTGCTCACTGCGCCGGTGTTCGACAGTGCGGGTCCCGGTGCGTTCTTGGTCACGCAGATCGACGAGGGCGCGATCTGCACCGCGATGCTGGCTCTGTACCAGAACGAGGGTGTCATCGCCGAGCCCGCGGGCGCACTCGCGGTTGCTGCGCTCGAGCACCTCGACATCGCCCCCGGAAGCACCGTCGTCTGCCTGGTGTCCGGTGGCAACAACGACGTCTCCCGTTACGGCGAGATCCTCGAGCGTTCTCTGGTTCACCTGGGGCTCAAGCACTACTTCCTGGTCGACTTCCCCCAGGAACCCGGTGCGCTTCGCCGATTCCTCGACGAGGTGCTCGGCCCCGAGGACGACATCACGCTGTTCGAGTACGTCAAGCGCAACAACCGCGAGACCGGTGCTGCTCTGGTCGGCATCGAACTCGGGTTCGCGAGCGGATTGAGCCCGCTGCTCGAACGTATGCGGGATTCTCACCTGCACGTCGAGCAGTTGGAGCCGGGTTCACCGGTCTACCGCTACCTGACCTGATCCGGCGCGCCGGGCCTGTCTGTGCGCAGTCACCGGCCGAGAAGGCGATCGACCACCTGTCGGTGCAGGTCGGGGTCGACGCCCGGGAGATCGAGAAGGGCTCCGAGGTAGATGCCGTCACCGACGAGTCGGATGATCTCGGCCTGAACCGGATCGTCGATTTCGGTGCGAAGACCCTCGTCCCACAACCGCATCATCTCGGTGACGGCATCTTGCACCTCGCCGGAATTGCCGTCGACGCTGCGCAACGCGGCCAGGGTCGATCGATACAGGGCGATCTCCTTCTCGGAGATGGAGTCGGGTGGTTGCAGATACCACTCGGCCACCGATGTGCCGCCTGCTGCGGCGTCGGCGCGCTGCTGATCGGCCTGGGCACCGAGTCGTCGCACCATAGCGGCAATCAGCGCGTCCTTGGTCTTGAAGTGATAGAGCAGCCCGCCCTTGGAGACGCCTGCGGCGGCGGCGACGCTGTCGAGGGTCACTTTGGTCAAGCCGTGTTCGATCAGCATCGCTTCGAGTGCGTCGAGTATCCGGTCGCGAGTGTCCGATGACATGAATGTCACTTTACCGGCTGGACGGTTGGAGGTACGCTCGATCACTGTACCGGCTGGACGGTCGGTACTCGTCGTCGCTTCGGGACCAGTTCCGGTCACCGAGCGCAGAACGTAGGAGCAGCAGTGAGTGACATGCGCACCGGTTCGGTGCACGAGGCGACCGGAGCATCCGAGCACCGAGCCACCCCGAAGGACTGGCTGGGTCTGGTGGTTCTGGCATTCGCCGTGTTGCTCATCGCCGTCGACGGCACGGTCCTCGATCTGGCTCTGCCCTTCATCAGCTCCGACCTGGCACCGACCAGCAACCAGCTGCTGTGGATCATCGACGTCTACTCGTTCGTCCTGGCCGGCCTGCTCATCACCATGGGCACACTCGGCGATCGGATCGGTCGTCGTCGACTGCTGCTGATCGGTGCCGCGGGTTTCGGTATTGCCTCGCTCGTCGCCGCTGTCTCGACCAGCGCCGAGATGCTCATCGCGGCCCGGGTGCTTCAGGGCATCTCCGGCGCAACTCTGATGCCTGCGACCCTCGGCTTGATCAGGACCATCTTTCTGAACCCGCGTCAGCGCGTCGCCGCCATCGGAGTGTGGGGCGCAATGGCCGGTGGCGGTGCCGCCGCGGGACCGCTCGTCGGAGGCTGGCTGCTCGAGCACTACTGGTGGGGATCGGTGTTCCTCATCAACATCCCCGTGATGATCGTGCTGATCGCTCTCGGGCCGCTAGTCATCCCCGAGTCCAAGGATCCGAACCCGGGGCGCTTCGACCTGACGAGCTCGGCACTGTCGATGCTCGCCATCGTGCCCGTGGTGTTCGCGGTGAAAGAGACCGCGGCACACGGATTCGACGTGGTCTACCTGCTCTCCGCAGTGATCGGCATCATCGCCGGGTTCGTGTTCGTGCGGCGGCAGCGAACTCTCGCGGCCCCGATGATCGACCTGCGGCTGTTCGCCAACCGAGCGTTCTCGACGGGTGTGGCCACGAATTTCCTGTCGGTCTTCGCCCTCGCCGGGGTGCTGTTCTTCGGTTCGCAGTACCTGCAGCTCGTCCTCGGCAACAGTCCGCTCGAGGCGGGACTGTTGCTGCTGCCCGGCACCGCCGCCAGTATCGTCACGTCGTTGCTGGTCGCGGTCCTGGTTCGGTACTTCAGCGCGGGAACGGTTCTCGGTGTCGCGATGTTCGTCGCGGCTGCGGGCGCAGGCATCTTGGTCGGCTTGGCCACGGACAGTGGTCCGACACTCTTCATTGCCGGATTCGTGCTCGTGGGCGCAGGCGTCGGTGTTGCGCTCACACTGACCTCCGAGTTGGTCGTCAGCTCCGTCGAACCCGAACGAGCGGGAGCTGCCTCGGCAGTGTCGGAGACCGCATACGAGCTGGGCATCGCGTTGGGTGTCGCCGTACTCGGCACGGTGGTCATGGCCATCTTCCGTCGTGGAATCGACGTCACCCAGCTGACCCCCGAGCTCGGAGCCAAGGCAGGCGAAACACTCGGCGGCGCGGATGCCGTGGCTCGTGAATTGCCGGACTCGGTGGCGACGGTTCTGCTCGATTCCGCACATGCTGCCTTCGTAGCGGGCATGCATGTCGCGGCCGTCGCCACCGCGGTGGTTCTCGCCGTCACCGCCGTGTTCGTCCTGGTCAACCTACGCAGGCGTCAGGACTCCAGTACGACGACGGAGTGACCGGGAACCGTGGTGGCAGAGCCGGTCTCGTTCGAGGTCGTCGGCTCCCACTCGAGTAGTGCGGAGCCGCCGACCGGCACCGTCACAGCGGATTCGGACAGGTTGCACACCACGCTGATGCGGCCGCGACGAACGACGATCCACTGCGCGTCCTCGTCGTAGTCCACCTTCACGTGGTCGAGCCACGGGTCGGTCAGTTCGGTCCGGTCGCGGCGCAGCCGCAACAAGTCGCGATAGACGGCCAACAGTCGCGCATGATCGCCGTCGCCCAGCTCCGACCAGTTCAGCTTCGACCGCGTGAACGTCTCGGGATCCTGCGGATCCGGGATATCGCTCTTGTCCCACCCGTGCTCGGCGAACTCCGCCTTGCGTCCCTCTGCCGTGGCCTTGCCCAGCTCGGGCTCGGGGTGCGAGGTGAAGAACTGGAACGGTGTGGACGCTCCCCATTCCTCGCCCATGAACAGCATCGGGGTGTAGGGCGAGGTCAGCACGAGCGCGGCCTTGATCGCAAGCTGACCGGGGGAGAGGTAGAAGCCCGGACGGTCGCCGATCGCGCGGTTGCCCACCTGGTCGTGTGTGGTCGTGTAGGTCACCAGGGAGCTGGCCGGGATGCGCCGGGTGTCCAGTGGTCGACCGTGGATGCGACCACGGAAACTCGAGTACGTTCCGGCGTGGAAGAACCCCTGCCGC
Source organism: Rhodococcus sp. 06-470-2 (assembly GCF_002258235.1). NCBI lineage: Bacteria > Bacillati > Actinomycetota > Actinomycetes > Mycobacteriales > Nocardiaceae > Rhodococcus > Rhodococcus sp. 06-470-2. The sequence continues at coordinate 146,895 of NZ_NOYB01000018.1, forward strand.
AACGTGTTCGCCAGCCCCTGCAGCGAACCGAAATCGCCGTAGTAGCCCTGCCGCTCACCGGAGACCGCGGCGTGGATGGCATGGTGGATGTCGTCGTCCCACTGGGCGTCGAGTCCGTACCCGCCGCCCGACCGAGCAGTGATCAGCATCGGATCGTTGAGGTCGCTCTCGGCGATCAGGGTCAGTGGCCGACCCAGATGTGCCGAGAGACTTCGGGTTTCGATCGACAGCTGCTCGAGCAGGTGCACCGCTGTGTGGTCGACGATTGCGTGCACCGCGTCGAGCCGCAGTGCGTCGATGTGAAACTCGGAGAACCAACGCAGTGCGTTGTCGAGGGCATAGCGCCGCACCTCGCCCGAATCGGCCTCGGCGTAATTGATCGCCTGGCCCCAGCTGTTGGCCCCCTCGGTCATGTACGGGCCGAAGCGGTCCAGGTAGTTTCCGGACGGGCCGAGGTGGTTGTAGACCACGTCCAGAACGACACCGATACCGCGACCATGGCAGGCATCGACCAAGCGCTGCAAGCCTTCCGGGCCGCCGTACTCTTCGTGCACGGTGTACCAGAGAACGCCGTCGTAGCCCCAGTTGTGCACGCCGTTGAACCCGTTGACCGGCATGATCTCGATGAACGTCACGCCCAGATCGACGAGATGATCGAGCTTGCCGACGGCCGCGTCGAACGTGCCCTCATCGGTGAACGTGCCGATGTGCAGCTCGTAGATCGACGAGCCGGGCAGTTGCCGTCCGGTCCAGGCCGCGTCGGTCCACAGCGTCGGATCGACTTCGAAGACCTGCGACAGCTCGTGTACGCCGTCGGGCTGCCGGGGCGAACGCGGATCCGGCAGCGCCTTGTCTGCGTCGTCGAGCAGGAAGCCGTATCGAGAGTTCGGTGCGGCGTCGACGTCGGCGTGCCACCATCCGTTCGAGGATCGCTGCATCGGATGCACCGTGTCGTCGAGCTGGAGGCGGACCGTCTCGGGGGTCGGTGCCCAGACCTGGAACCGACGGGTCGTTGCCGATGATGTCACTGCGGAAGACGTCACTGTGCCACCGTTCCTTCGTTGTCGCGCACCAGAAGTGCGACCGGGAGTGAGGCGAACACCTCGGCCACCGACACCGTGCCGGTGTGTTCGACGTCGGTGATGCGGTCGCGCCAACGGCCGTCGGGCAGGGCGACGGATGTCTCACCCCAACCCTGCTCGGACAGGCCGAGCGAGAGTCTCGTGGCGAGTGCGATCACGTCGGCGTTTCCGGGAACCGGTCCACGCGAGAACCCGACGAGGTGCTCGGCTGCGGATCCGTCCGCGACGATGGGCGTGTAGGTCCCGCCGACGAAACTCTTCGGCCGCTCGCGTCGCACGTGCAGTGCGGCGCGAACGACGGCGAGCTTGGCCGCACCCGTGTCGATCGAGAGCGCAGCGGTGTTCGACGCGGCGAGCATCGACCGACGCACCGAGTAGTCGACGGGCCTTCGGTTGTCGGGGTCGACGAGCGAGTCCTCCCACAACTCGGTGCCCTGGTACACATCGGGGATGCCTGGCCCGGCCAGGTTGAGCAGTTTCTGACCCAGTGCGTCGGAATGGCCGTGCGGAGCGAGCTTCTCGACGAGCATCGACATCGAGCGCGCGACGGCACCGTCGAAGATCGCGTCGAGCCAGCTGTGTACTGCGGACTCGAACTCCTCGTCCGGGTCGGTCCACGTCGTGCGAAGGGCGGCCTCGCGGATCGCCTTCTCCGCATAGGCGTGGACGCGTTCACGCAACGAGGACGTGACCACCCCGTCGGTCGGCCAGACTCCGAACAGGTTCTGCCACAAAAACATTCCGGTGGTGCCATCGGGACTCGGGGTCAGTTCTTCCCAGTCCGTTATACAGCGGGCCCACAGTTCAGGAGTCTGCGACAGCACGCCGATGCGTGCCCGCACGTCCTCGCCTCGCTTGGTGTCGTGAGTCGACAGCGTGGTCATCGCCGCCGGCCAACGCTTCGCGCGGTCCGCATTGGTGAGATGGAAGAACTCGGTGCTGCAACCGAATCGGCTGGGATCACCGCCGACCTCCTGCAACGAGATGAGCCGGTTCGCACGATAGAACAGGCAGTCCTCGACACCCTTGGCCGTGACGGCCCCGCACACCTGATCGAAGCGCACCGGCGATTCGGCACCGCTGATCAGAGCCGTCGTCAACGCGCCGAGGCCGGTTGCCAATTCGGGCTGCTCCTCGCCGATCTCCGCGATCACTCCGGGCAGCACGCGAGCGAGCGGCGCGTAGTCGGTCCGGTAGACGGGGACGGCCGCGACGACGGCGACGATCGCGTCGATGACGGACTCGAGATCGACGGTGGTGCCCGATTCGCGCACGACGGCCCGCGCGAGGCGTCGCACCTCCGGGGACAGATCGCCGCGGGCGACCCCGGTCTTGAGGTCCAGTTCGGTCTCGTGCAGCGTCTCGCTGTCGTAGGCGATGCCCGAACGCACCTGCGACAGAGCGGTGAGTGCATGCACGCCCTCGGGGTCGACGAACACGCCGCCGACCGCGGCCAAGGCGTCGTATCCGGTCGTCCCGTCGACGGGGAGCGATTCGTCCAACGGTTCGCCGTCGGCCAGGATCTTCTCGATGACCAACCACCGGTCGGGGCCGAGAAGTCCGCGGAGCTCGGTGAGGTAGCCGGCGGGGTCGGCCAGGCCGTCGGGATGGTCGACGCGAAGTCCGTCGATCAGACCGTCCTCGATCCAACTTGCCACCTGTCGATGGGAGTCGGTGAAGACGTCGAGGTCTTCCTGCCGGATTCCCGCCAGACCGTTCACCGAGAAGAAACGTCGGTATCCGATCAGCCCGTCGGACCAGCTCACCAGTCGGTACGACTGGCGGTCGTGTACGGCCTGCGCATCGCCGCTGTCGGTGCCGTCGGCGATGGGGAAGCGGTGCTCGTAGAACGCGAGCAGAGGCCGGTCCTCGGAGCGGTCGACGGTCAACTCGCCGACGTCGCTCGCGCTCCCGAGAACGGGGATGGCGATCTTGCCGTCGACGCCGTTGTCGGCTCCGAAGTCGATGTCGAAGTACGTCGCGTACTCGGAGTCACGACCGCGACGAAGTACGTCCCACCACCATGCGTTCTGCCGCGGGTCCTCCACTCCTACGTGGTTGGGCACGATGTCGACGATGATCCCCATGCCCACTTCGGCGGCACGAGAATGCAACTGCGTCAATGCTTCTCGGCCTCCCAGTGCGGCCGAGACCGTCGAGGTGTCGGTGACGTCGTAACCGTGTGTCGACCCGTCCGTCGCCGTCAGGATCGGCGAGAGGTAGAGGTGGGTGACCCCGAGGTCGTGCAGGTAATCGACCACGTCCGAGGCGTCGGCAAGGGTGAAGGCATCGCCCCGCAGTTGTAACCGGTATGTACTGGTGGGCAGCGGCATGTGTCAGGCAGTCTTTCGTAGAACGAGCAAGGAACGAGCGGTGACTTCCACCGGTGTACCCGCTTCGATCGATTTCTCACTTGTCCCGGTTCGCGACGCGGTGTTCAGCGCCACCGTCCACTCCTTGGCGTAATTTCCGTCGGGGGTCACGAACTCGATGGTCTCGTGATGTGCGTTGAAGCACAACAGGAACGAGTCGTCCACCACGCGCTCACCGCGTTGGTTAGGCTCCGGGATTCCCTCGCCGTTGAGGAACACCGTGAGCGACTTGCCGAATCCGCTGTCCCAGTCCTCCGGGGTCATCTCCTCGCCCGCGGGGGTGAGCCAGGCGATGTCTCGAGCCTGCTCGCCGGTTCGAATGGGGCGGCCCTCGAAGAACCGTCGGCGTCGGAACACCGGATGCTCGGCGCGCAGCGCGATCGCGTTGCGGGTGAACTCGATCAGTTCGGCGTTCTTCTCGGCCAACGACCAGTCCATCCAGGCCAGTTCGGAGTCCTGGCAGTAGACGTTGTTGTTGCCCTGCTGGGTGCGCGCCATCTCGTCGCCGTGCGCGATCATCGGTGTGCCCTGGCTCAGTAGCAACGTCGCCATGATGTTGCGGATCTGGCGGGCACGCAGGTCCAGGATCTCCGGATCGTCCGTCGGGCCCTCCACGCCGCAGTTCCACGAGCGGTTGTGACTCTCGCCGTCGTTGTTGTCCTCGCCGTTGGCGTCGTTGTGCTTGTCGTTGTACGACACCAGATCGTTGAGCGTGAACCCGTCGTGCGCGATGACGAAGTTGATGCTGGCACCGGGGCGACGGCCGGTGGCCTCGTACAGATCCGAGGATCCGGTCAGTCTCGATGCGAACTCACCCAGTGTGGCCGGCTCGCCCCGCCAGTAGTCGCGCACGGTGTCGCGGTATTTGCCGTTCCACTCCGTCCACAGGCCGGGGAAGTTGCCGACCTGGTAGCCGCCCTCGCCCACGTCCCAGGGCTCGGCGATCAGCTTCACCTGGCTGACGACCGGATCCTGTTGCACCAGATCGAAGAACGCGCTCAGGCGATCGACGTCGTGCAGTTCGCGCGCCAGGGTCGACGCGAGGTCGAATCGGAATCCGTCCACGTGCATCTCGGTGACCCAGTAGCGCAGCGAGTCCATGATGAGCTGCAGCGTGTGCGGGTGTCGCGCGTTGAGGCTGTTGCCGGTACCGGTGTAGTCCATGTAATGCTCGAGGTCGCCGTCGACGAGCCGGTAGTACGCGGCATTGTCGATGCCGCGGAAGCTGATGGTCGGGCCCATGTGATTGCCCTCGGCGGTGTGGTTGTAGACCACGTCGAGGATCACCTCGATGCCGGCGGCGTGGAACGAACGGACCATGGCCTTGAACTCGGTGACCGCGGCACCGGGGGACTGCAGTGAGGAGTACTCCGCGTGCGGGGCGAGGAAACCGAATGTGTTGTAGCCCCAGTAGTTTCGCAATCCCTTGTCCAGCAGAACCTGATCCTGCATGAACTGGTGCACCGGCATCAGCTCGATGGCCGTGACACCGAGGTGGTTGAGGTGGTCGATGATCACCGGGTGCGCCAGGCCCGCGTAGGTGCCGCGCTCGGCTTCGGGGATGTCGGGATGGTTGATCGTCATGCCCTTGACGTGGGCCTCGTAGATCACCGTCTCGTGATACGGGCGTTTGGGAGCGCGATCGGCCTGCCAGTCGAAGAAGGGGTTGATCACGACGGTGGTCATCGTGTGTCCGAGCGAATCATGCTGGGGGAAGTCGTTGTTCGGCACTTCGTCGTGCGCGACGGGGGCTTCCTCGATGATCTCGTCGTCGGGATCGGCGAGATCGGCGGCGTCCTCGAACGGGACCTCGGCGTCGAGCGAATCCGCGGCTTCCTCGACGATCCGTACCTCGGACTCGGACTCGGGCTCGGGAGCCGGGGCGTCCATGTTGTACGAGAACAGCGATCGGTCACCGTCGAACGTTCCCTCGAACGCCTTGCCGTACGGATCCACGAGCAGCTTGCTCGGATCACAGCGATGCCCGGCGGCCGGATCCCACGGGCCATGAACGCGATAGCCGTAGCGCTGACCCGGTACCACCGTGGGCAGGTACGCGTGCCAGACGTAGCCGTCGGACTCCTCGAAACGGATGCGGGTCTCGGTGCCGTCCTCGGCGATCAGGCACAGATCCACCGCCTCCGCGACCTCGGAAAACAAGGCGAAGTTGGTTCCTGCTCCGTCGTAGGTTGCGCCCAGCGGATAAGCGGATCCCGGCCATACTGCGATGGCAGGCGTGTCGTCGGAGGCTTCGTGCAGCATGGATCAACCCTACTGTGGCGGGTGGGCCCGGGCTTACCGAGCGCGAGCCGCCCCGCTCACGGTCCGGCCCACCAGCCGGTGGCCGATCCGATCTGTCGGCCCAGCTCGGTGGTGAGGGTGCGCACGTAGGTCGCGGTGAGATGGTGTTCGTCACGGTAGATCAGAACGTTTCCCTGCTCGGCGCGGCACACGAAGTCGTCGCACACGGCATCGGACAGGTCGAGCGCAGAGAATCCGCCCAGCTGAAACGACGAGGCCAGGGCCGGATTGACGGGGTCCAACGCGTCGTCCCTCGGAATACCGCACGAGACGGCCGTGCCGCCGTCGGCGAGGCAGTCGATAGCCCGGTAGGCGAGCCACGGGGTGTCTCGGATACCGAGAATCCCGACGCCGTCCGCGGTCAGTTGCTGCCACACCGAGGCGTACCAGGGGGGAGTGAAGTCGCCGGGGGCGTCCTCTCGAGGCCGGGTGGCGGTGGTGAACACGTAGTCCGGCTGCATGTCGGCGATGTCGGAGAGCACGGTCCGAGTCCAGTCCAGGCAATCCGGGTACTCGTTCGGGCCGAGCATCGGCATCGTGTTCACGCTCAGCGGGCATCCCATCTTGAGGAAAGTGACCACCGCGAAGCCGTGTTCACGTCCCAGGGCGTCGAGGGCCGTGACCCAATGCTCGGCGTGCGAGCTGCCCGCCAGCACGATGGTTCGGGTCGCGTCGACGTCGCCGTAGGAGCACGAGATCGCTTCCCGGGTCTCGAAATCCGCGATGCAGCCCTCGATGGTGGTGGCCGGCAGGTCCTCCGGGGCCGAATACAGGGGCGGGATCACGTCGGCGGGGTCCGCACGAATCCCGTCGGTCAACTCGAGCGCGCCCGGGTGGGTCAGCTCGTCGATGGATCCGTTGGCTTGCACGGCGTCGATCGATCGGTTGATGTAGGCGTTCCACCCGATCGAACTCGCGGTGACCGCGATCGCGGCCACCACCGCACACGCGGTCACCGCGATGCGTGCCGGGGTGAACGTGGTCGACTGCGTGGGCCGCTCGACCAGCCGAACGGTGAGGAATGCGAGTGCCACCGAGGCAGCGACGATGCCGAGGCCGCCGAGCATGTCGACGTGGGACCGATCGGTGGCCGAGAGGTAGAAGATCAGCAGCGGCCAGTGCCACAGGTAGAGCGGAAACGCGATGGATCCGAGCCAGGCGAAGAAGCGGTTGGAGAGCGTGGCCGCGACGGCCGTCTCGGAACCGGCGACGATCAGCGCGATGGTGGCCAGCACCGGGATCAGGGCCAGAGGCCCCGGAAAAGCAGCGACACCGTCGACGAGAAAGCCGCACGCGACGATGACACCGATGCCGACAACGGCAAGGGCCCCGCGTGCGGTCGACCACGTTCGGGTGTCACGGGCAGACGGCCCGGCCGCCGGTTTGCCGCTGCGTGCGGCGAACACGGCTGCGACTGCCGCCCCGAGCATGATCTCCCACAGCCGCGCACCGGTGTCGTAGTAGTTCCACGCCTGGTGGCGTCGAACACCGTCTGCCGCGTACACGAAAGACACCACCGCGATCACGGCGAAAATCACCGCGAACGTCACAGGTCGAAGACTCCGTGGGCCCTCGGGTCGCGCGATGCGTCGGACCCATGCCAGACCGAACACGACGGCAATGGCCAGTAGGTAGAACTGGAACTGCACGGCCACCGACCACAGGTGCTGAACGGGACTCACCGAGGGGTCGGCCGCAAGGTAGTCGTTCGCCGTCGTCGCCAGTTGCCAGTTCACGAAGTAGAAGACACCGGCCACCAGTTGATCGCCCAGGTCGGCCCAGCGGGTCCGCGGCAGCAGGAACACCGATGCGACGGCTACCGCGAACAAGGTGATCAGCAGTGGCGGCCCGAGTCTGCGCAGTACTCGCGAGATGCGAGTGATCGGGTTCAGGCTCGCGCCGGACTCGGCCGATCTCAGCAGAGATGCGGTGAAGAAGAAGCCGGACAGGGTGAGGAAGACATCGACGCCGCCCGACACTCGACCCATCCAGATGTGGAAGACGACGACGAGTGCGATGGCGACACCGCGCAGGCCGTTGAGGTCGTGTCGCTGTGGTGGCCGACGCGGTTCGCTCGACGGCGGAGCTGCGTCCCCCTGAGCCGGAACGGCAACTGCTGCCGAGGTATCGGCGCTGCTCTGGGGTACGTGCATGGAGGAGAAGTGACTTCCCGGCTGTGTATCGACCACTCGGTCGGGGGTCGCGGACGGTTGGTACCCGACTCCGGTGAAATCGGGATTCAGGGGGAAACAATACGTGTACGTGAGGTGAAGTACCCCTCGGAGTCTGTCTTGCGGCAATAGTCCCAGTTCGCGGACGGTTTCGGTCCAGCCAGGCATGACCGGCTTGCGCAGGCATGAGGCGTATGCAAGCATTTATCGAGCGCGTGCAACTAAACGCGATAGCTCGATAAATGCGTACGCATCTTCCATTCAGGAGTTCAGACATGCCACTCGGCTTGCTCGCCCTCGCCATCGGGGGATTCGGAATCGGTCTGACCGAATTCGTCATCATGGGCCTCCTGCCCGAAGTCGCGGCCGATTTCGCGGTCACCGAGGCCACCGCCGGCCGGCTCATCACCGGCTACGCGCTCTCCGTCGTCGTCGGGGCCCTGATCGTCACCGCCGCCGTGACACGGTTTCCTCGCAAGAACGTCCTGCTCGCACTGATGTGCCTGTTCATCGTCGGCAATCTCGTCTCCGCACTGTCGAGCAGCTACGAGATGATGCTGTTCGGCCGCGTCGTCGCAGCGCTGTGTCACGGAGCGTTCTTCGGCATCGGTGCCGTCGTCGCGGCGAGCCTGGTCGAACCGGAGAAGAAGGCAGGAGCCATCTCCATGATGTTCGCCGGTCTGACCGCCGCCAACGTCCTCGGAGTTCCGTTCGGGACGTTCCTGGGTCAGAACCACGGTTGGCGCTCGACGTTCTGGGCGATCACGGTGATCGGCATCGTCGCGTTGATCGGAATCGCCACCCTCGTTCCTCGCGATACCGGGGGTGACGAGGTGAGCAATCTGCGTCGCGAGTTGCGCGCGTTCCGGTCGGTGCAGGTATGGCTGTCCATCGCCGTCACAGTGCTCGGGTACGGCGGCATGTTCGGTGCGTTCACGTACATCGCGTTCACGCTCACCGACGTCAGTGGCTTCGCGTCGAGTTCGGTGCCGTGGCTTCTTGTGCTGTTCGGCGGTGGATTGTTCGTCGGCAACTACCTCGGCGGCAAGGCGGCAGACCGCAACCTCACCGGCACGCTGACGATTCTGCTCGGTGCGCTGACCGTCGTACTCGTCTTCTTCGCGCTCACCGCGGAGAGTCGTCCCGCGACTATCGCATCTCTCGTGCTCATGGGTGCGTTCGGTTTCGCGACGGTCCCTGGACTGCAGATGCGGGTGATGTCGTTCGCATCCGACGCTCCGACGATGGCATCCGGCGCGAACATCGCCGCATTCAATCTCGGAAACGCGTTGGGCGCGTGGATCGGCGGTGTGACGATCTCGGCCGGTCTCGGTTACACCTCGCCGATCTGGGCCGGTTCCGTCATCACCGCGCTGGCCTTGACGGTTCTGTTGTTCGCGACCGGTCTGCTCCGACGCGCCGACGCGGATCCGGTCGCGGGAGCGAGCCGACCGAGCGCTGCGACCAGTGCTGCGGGATCGTCCACCTGAAGGCCGAAGGAGTCGGCAGTACCGTCGACCCTCCATCGCTTCAGAGGCGCGGGCACGGTAACCGTTGTGGCACAGGACAGGTCGATGTCGACCGAGGTGCCGTCCTGATTCGGTAGTACGAGTCGGCCGCCGTCGAGAGCCGGCGACGCGACTCCGTAACGGCGGTGGATTCGGGCGGAGACGATGGTCGCTCGGTTCACCGTCGCGACGACCTTCCCGGAGGATCGCAGAGTGAGTGTCGTCGGCGAGAGAACATGAGGATGGACGCGGGCCAGCGCGACCGACGAGGTGAGTACCAGCAGTGACGCCGCCGACAGGGCGGCAACCACTGCACTGATCCACAGCACCGGAATCAGCAGATGCAGAACGGCCATCTCGATGACGGTGACGATGCCGAACATCGCAGGCATGGCAAGGGTTCCACGCACTGCCGGGAACGTTGCGGAGTCCGAGTCGACCGGGGCATGCCGTCCCCGCGCCCACAGCAGCAATGCGTGCCATCGGCCGACCTGGACGGGAGTGTGGACCGTCATCGAGCACCACCGGGGCGGATGGGTTCGCCGGTCTCCAGACGCGCGATGGCCTCGATGATCACTGCGCGCTGAGCGGGATCGGGCACGATGTCGTCGATGCTCAGCGGGCCGCTCTCGTGGGCAGGGACGTCGGGCTCCGTCGAGACGAGAGCGTGGATATCGAGCACCGACGCCAATTCTGCTGCGAGAGAATCGATGTCACCTGCGGCATCGTCGACGCCTCGGCCTTCGAGCGCGCTGAATCTGTGCAGGAGCGCAAGGTACTTCAGACGGGTTCCGGGATCGTCGAGCGTCGCGGTCATCGTCTCGAAGAACGACGTGGGGACGGTGCCCGAGATCGCCATCACCTCGAGCAGGTCACGCTCGCGGAGCAACGCGTCTCGGTCGGTCTCGGCGGCAGTATCGATCAACGCGGCCAGTGTGTCGGCCGCATCTCGCGGCAGGGCCGTCAGTGGACGCTGCTCGACGGCGTCGTCGAGCAGGGCCGACAAACGAGCGTGCCTGTGCGCCAGAGCTTTTTGTTCCGTTTCGATAGCCGCGAGCAGAGCGCGCAGATCGGCGACCACATCGCTCTCGTCCGTAGCGGACCGGTCGAGGGCGGCTGCGATCGCACCGAGGGGCATTCCGGCATCGGCGAGCCAGCGAATTCTCATCAGTCGAACCACGTCGTCGATCGTGTACTCGCGATAGCCGTTCGACAGTCGGCGCGGCTCACCGAGCAGGCCGAGACGGTGGTAGTGACGCACGGTTCGAGGTGTCGTTCCGGCGGCCTCGGCCAGGGATCCGATTCTCATGTGTTCAGTGTGAACCGTGACGCTACGTCAAGGTCAAGATCGGCCGCGCCCTGCTCGTGAGCAGTCCGATACGACCCACCGAGTAGTCTCGGTGGTCCGTGCGATTCGACGTGGCTCGCACAGTTCGAGGAAGAGACCCGGCTGAAGATGGTCGACACCGATCGTTGGTATCGGGAGATGTTCGAGGCCAGCACAGTCGGATTGGCCCTGGCCGACGAGAACGGATTGTTGGTTCTCGCGAACGAGGCGTATGCGGCCATCGTCGGTTGTCCGCGCCATCTGTTGTCCGGCCGGTCCTCGCGTGAGTTCACCCATCCCGACGATCTGGCTCAGCACGCCGCGATGGAACAGATCATGGACGACGCCAAGGCGCGCGGGGAATCGGTTCATGTCGAGAAGCGCTACCTGCATTCCGACGGCACGGTTCGGTGGGGGTGGATCTCGGCCAGTGAGGTTCCCGGCCCCGGGGGCATTCGGTGGACGATGGCCGTCGTACACGACACCACCGACCGGCGGCGCGTCGAGGACGACCTCCGTCAAGCCGCGCAGACCGATGCCCTCACCGGCTTGCTCAACCGACGTGGATGGCGAGATCGGTTGCATCAGTTGACGACACCCCGTGGTGCCGACCTCGCATTGGCTCTGGCGATGATCGACTTCGATCGGTTCAAGTCGTACAACGACAGGTATGGGCACGGACGCGGGGATCGGTTGTTGGTTCGGTTCTCCGCTGCTGCGCAGGACCTTCTCGGTGGCCGGGTCTCCATCGCCAGGTGGGGCGGCGAGGAGTTCGCACTCGCGATGCCCGGGGTGGATTCGACGACCATGTCGGCCGTGCTGGCCGAGCTGTCGGCGGTCGTGCCCGACGGACAGAGCTTCTCGGCCGGTTACACGACCCTGCGCGCGGGGGAGTCCGTCGACGACTGTTTCGACCGCGCGGACATGCTGCTCTATCGGGCCAAACGAGACGGTGGTGCACGCTCGTACGGCGAGGCGTACGAAGCGCCCTGATGACGACCGTCAGCTCTGCAGCCGGCCGAATCCGACGACCCCGGAATCGGATGCGTAGTTCAGTGTGTGCACCCTGATCTTGCCGGCTTCGTTGCCTCCGACGGTGATGGCCTCGCCGCCCTCGACCGCAACGATCACGTTGGTGTGCTGGCCGGCCCAGCTGGCGTTGTCGTAGAGCACCACATCGCCCACCGATGGCGTGTAGTCGCCCACGGCCTCGAATCGGCCCTGCTCCTGGTAAAACTCCTGCAGGGTGTAGACGCCGGGTATGCGCCACGAACCCGAATGAGGATTCGACAGCGGCAGTCCCGCCTCCTTCATGATCCAGCTGACGAAATCGGCGCACCACGCTTCGTCGATGCCTTCGGCGTAGAACGTTCCCGGCCGCTGCAGCTCGTGCTCGGTGCGCAGGAGTTCGACCACCCGGGCCTGATCGGTGGTCAACTCGCCGGCATTCACCTCAGGGAATGCTTCGGTGTCCCATGGGAGGTACCGGCTCGGTGCCAGCCACAGAACACCGACCACCGCGACCACGACGACAGCCGTGCAGGCTGCCACCCACAGCGGCCACCGTCGTCGGGTCCGCGCGGTGGCGTCGATGCTCATGCGACCACGGTAGCGCGAGGTGGCACACCGCTCGGCACAATGACTGTGTGACCACTTCCGAGAATTCGTCGCCCGTTTCCGTTCCTGAGCCCGTCGTGGACGCCGCGAGAGGCGCATCGCGGATCACCGTGCTCACCGGTGCAGGCATGTCGGCCGAATCGGGGATCGCAACATTTCGGGACGCCCAGAGCGGGTTGTGGAAGGACTTCGATCCCAAGGACCTCGCCAGCCCCGAGGGGTGGTCGGCCGACAGTGATCTGGTGTGGGGCTGGTATCGGTGGCGGGCCGAATTGGTCCGACGCTCCGAGCCCAACGCCGGACACGTGGCACTCGCGCAATGGCAGCAGCGGGCGCACGTCGACATCGCCACTCAGAATGTCGACGACCTGCACGAGAGGGCGGGGGCCACGGTTCTCTCGCACGTGCACGGGTCACTGTTCGAGCCGTACTGCAGCGATTGTGGAACGCGGGCGCAGTTCGACGATGCCGCGGACGCACCTGCCGAGGCGGACCAGCGGGTTCCGCCGCCGGAGTGCCCGCTGTGCGGTGGGCTGATCAGGCCGGGTGCGGTGTGGTTCGGCGAATCGCTTCCCGAGGCCGCGTGGGAGGCGGCCGAGGAGGCCGTCCGACATGCCGACCTGGTTCTCGTGGTCGGCACGTCCGGAGTTGTGTACCCGTTTGCCGGGCTGCCTGCGATCGCCCGCAGCGCCGGAGCGACGGTGGTGGAGATCAACCCGGTCGAGACCGAGGTCTCGGACATGGCCGATCACCGGTGGCGCACCACGGCTGCGACGGGGCTGCCTGCGTTGGTCGAGCAGTTGTGAAACGGGGGCCTCGCGCCTCCAAGAGCCAGGAACAGTGACAGCTCACCGAACTGCGCAGCGAATCGCCTGTGTCGGGCCGTCTCGATCGTCGGAAATCGCCACAACTGCCGATTGCAACATCAAACGATTGCAGCTCGACGACTACGGCAACCCCGGGTCAGTCGGTGGTCAATGCCTCGACCAGAGCGCTCATTGCCGATGCTGCACTGTCGGTTTCGCTGGGTCCCAGGGCGGCGAGGCTGGCGATGAGTGCTGCTATCTCGGGGGCGGTCAACCGCACCGGCCGGGGCGCGGCGACGCTTGCCAGTCGAGATCCGCCGTGCACACCCGGTACCGCATCGATGGGAACCCCGGACTCACGCAACCGGGCAAGGTCGCGTTCGACGGTGAGCACGGAAACCCCGAGCCGTTGCGCGAGTTCGGGTGAGGTCAACGGCGCAGCCGCCGACCCCAGCCATTCCACGATCCGCTGCTGACGCGCGACGCGGCGCAAGGTGAGTGCGCTGTCGAGCGATCGGGGCGCGTTGTCCTTCGGCACCGTCCGAATTCTTCCCGATTCCCGACACCGCCCTGACGGGATTGGGTCCTACCGTTGTCGATATGACACCTGACACCGAATCGATCGACAGCTTCTTCGCCCGCTACACGGGGTACTTGACCTCGGGCGATCTCGACGGTCTGGCGAATATCTACAACTATCCGGCTCTGGCCGTCACGGCGCGGGGTTGTGCGGCGATCGCCGAGCCGCAGCAGACCCGAGAGTTCTTTCGGCAGGGGCAGACCTACTATCGGTCGCGCGGAATACAGGGGGTGCGGGCGCGCGACATCGTCACCGAGGCGCAGGTGCCGGGTATCTGGGTTGGGCACCTTCTGCTGGAGAACCTCGACTCCGACGGTTCGCCGGTGGGAACCGAGCGCAACGCCTATCAGGTGGTGACGCTGGACGACGGCACGCGTCGGATTGCGGTGACGACCCCGCTCGATGCCTAGAGCTGGGCGGAGCCGCACTCGGTACTGTGGGTGGGAACGGTTCTTCTTTCTCAGGTAGGGATAACAGATGGCTTTGGGCTCCGACCGATTCTGGCGCGTACTCGGCCGCTCGGCGCAGAAGGCGCAGAGCACCTCGCGTCGACGCGTCGACCGGGCTCAGGAGCATGCGGAATGGGCTGCTGCCCTGAGCGCGAGCGAGTTGGCGACCGAGGCGACCGCGCTGCGGGTCGACAATGCCGACCGTCTCGATGTCCCTCGGTACCTGGCGTTGACGCGCGAGGCGAGCGAGCGTGCCCTGAAGCTCCGGCCCTTCGACGTTCAGTTGCACGGTGCCGTGCGATTGCTCGCCGGTGACGTGGTGGAGATGGCAACCGGCGAGGGCAAGACGTTGGCCGGTGCCATCGCTGCCGTCGGATACGTGCTGTCCGGGCGTTCGGTGCATGTCATCTCGGTCAACGACTTTCTCGCGCAACGTGATGCGCAATGGATGCAGCCACTGTTCGAGTCCCTCGGTATCACCGTCGGTTCCATCGGCGAGTCGTCGACCGCATCCGAGCGGCGCGCCGCCTATGCCTGCGACATCACCTATGCCTCGGTCAACGAGATCGGGTTCGACGTTCTGCGTGATCATCTGGTGAACGACCGAAACGATCTGGTGGCACCCGTGCCGGACGTCGCCCTGATCGACGAGGCCGATTCCGTACTGGTCGACGAGGCGCTCGTTCCGCTGGTGTTGGCCGGTTCGGTCTCCGGCGACGTCTCGACCTCGACGGTCATGGATGCAGTCCGATTGCTGGACAAGGGAGTTCATTTCGACACCGATGCCGAAGGACGCAACGTGTTCCTCACCGACGAGGGCGCACTGCGGATGGAGAAGGAGCTGGGCGGTATCGACCTGTACTCCGAACATCACGTCGGGACGACATTGGTGGCGGTCAACGTGGCACTGCACGCCCAGGTGCTGGTCCAGCGCGACGTCGACTACATCGTCCGTGACGGACGGGTGCAGTTGATCAACGCCTCGCGTGGCCGGGTGGCCGAACTGCAGCGATGGCCGGATGGATTGCAGGCTGCGGTCGAGATCAAGGAGGGGCTCGCTCCCACCGAGACCGGTGAAATTCTCGACACGATCACCGTGCAGGCGTTGATCAATCGATACGCGACGGTGTGCGGTATGACCGGTACCGCCATGGCGGCGGGGGAGCAGCTTCGCACGTTCTACGGCCTCGGAGTCTCGATCATCGAGCCCAACGTTCCCACGGTGCGCGTCGACGAAGTCGACCGCGTGTACGACACGATCGAGCACAAGAACGCTGCAATTGCGCTGCAGGTGAAGGAGATCCACCAGACCGGTCAGCCGATCCTCATCGGCACCCACGACGTCGCAGAGTCCGAGGCGCTGGCCTCGACGCTCACCGCGTCGGGCGTGGAGGTGGTGGTGCTCAATGCCAAGAACGACGCCGAGGAGGCGGCGGTCATCGCTGCGGCGGGCGTACACGGCGCGGTGACGGTCTCGACGCAGATCGCCGGACGTGGAACCGACATCAAGCTCGGTGGTCCCGACGGCACCGACCGCGAACGGATTGCCGAGCTCGGCGGACTGTTCGTTCTCGGCACCGGTCGCCACACCACCGAGCGACTCGACAATCAGCTCCGAGGACGTGCAGGTAGGCAGGGAGACCCCGGCCGGTCGCTGTTCTTCGGCAGTTGGGAGGACGACGTCGTCAAGAACAACATCGGCGACAAGGATGCCCCGAAAGGCATCGACGAGAGCGGCCTCTTCACCTCGGCTGCTGCGGCCGACCGTGTCGATCATGCGCAACGCATCGCCGAGGGCCAGATGCTCGAAATACATTCGCGCACGTGGCGTTACAACCAGCTGACGGCTCAGCACCGTGAGATCCTCGATCGCCGCCGGGCCACGTTGCTCGACTCCGACGAGGCACTGACGCTGCTCGAGCAGCACGCACCGGCGCGCTCGAAGGAGTTGCGCGAGACCGTGTCCGAGGAAACTCTGATCGAGGTCGCCCGCCAGATCGTCCTGTACCACCTCGATCGGTCGTGGTCGGACTACCTCGCGCACCTCGCCGACGTACGGGAGAGCATTCACCTGCGCGCACTGGGGCGGGAGAACCCGCTGGACGAGTATCACCGGATCGCTGTCGAGGCGTTCAAGACGGTGTCCTCCAAGGCGATGGATCTCTCGCACGCGACGTTCGAGTCGGCCGAGATCACCTCGGAGGGAATCGATCTGGACGAAGCCGGCTTGCGTCGACCGACGTCGACCTGGACGTACATGGTGCACGACAACCCGTTCGCGTCCCGCGGAAATGCCGGTGCGGCCGGTCTGGGGCCGATTTTCGGTGGCTGACGCGCGGCGCGCGTTGCTCGCTCTCGCGTTCGGCGCGAGCGTGGTGGCTTCCGGGTGTGCCGACTCGTACGGCGAATTCCCGGCGGGCAAGACGTATTCGTCGGTCGATGCACCCGACTCCTACACGCCGGTTGCCGGAACGACGGTCAGGCTCGAATT
Source organism: Rhodococcus sp. 06-470-2 (assembly GCF_002258235.1). Taxonomy (NCBI): domain Bacteria; kingdom Bacillati; phylum Actinomycetota; class Actinomycetes; order Mycobacteriales; family Nocardiaceae; genus Rhodococcus; species Rhodococcus sp. 06-470-2. The sequence continues at coordinate 163,599 of NZ_NOYB01000018.1, forward strand.
CGTCGACGACCGGATCTCGGCCGAGGCGGGGTGCAACAGGTTGTTCGGCACCGTGGACACCTCGCAGGGCAGAATCACCATCGACTCTCTCGGGTCGACGCGCGTGGCCTGCCCGGAGGCGATCATGGAGCAGGACCGGTGGCTGTCGGCGTTCCTGACCTCCTCGCCACGGTGGTCGCGGGACGGTGGAACCATGACCCTGGACAACGGGAGCGAGCGCATCGTCTTCGCCGAATTCTGATCGATCAGCGGCGCATGCGGTTCACCGCGGTGTGGCGTACCCCGTCGAGAAAGAGTTTCAGTCCGAAATCGAATCTGCTCGTCGGATCTGGACTCTCGAAAAGCGGCGACGCGTCGGGCGTGAGGGCTCCGGCGGAATCCATCTGAAGCCGCGCTTGCTCGTCCACGGTCTGACCGAGGATGTAGTACAGCAATGTGTCGGCGGTGAGTTCCGCGTCGCGTCGCGGCAGTCCTGCTCGAATGCACACGGCGGCAATGCGTTCGCGAATGTGGTTGGTGGTCAGCCTCGACGCGTAGGTCGCGGCCACCAATTCGGCACCGTCGCGTCGGGAGAGAAGCGCGTCGCGCAGTCGGTGCGCGATCTGAGCGATCTGTGCGTCCCACGACTCCTCGGTGGACGGTGCATCGGCACCCGAGAGTATGTGGTCGGCGATGGCACCGAGCAGCGTCTGTTTGTTGGGGAAGTGCCAGTACAGCGCGCCCGGCTGGACGTGCAGTGACGTCGCCAGACGGCGCATCGTCAGGTCTGCCAGGCCGTACTCGTCGAGAATGGCGATCGCGCCGTCCAGGACGTCCTGCCTGTTCAGTTGCACGTACTTCCCCCTGTCGTTCGACGCCGCGTCGCTTTGACAGTAGCCGAGCGCGGTGCCTAACGTGAACGCCGTTCAACTTGAACGGTGTTCAATTTCGATGCCGTTCGACGACGAGGGGACCCGGAATGGACATTTTGCGCACGGCGCGTACACAGGTGCTCGGCGACGGCATCGCGCTCGATCGATCTCAGGTTCTCGAGGTTCTCGAGCTCGGTGACGACCGTCTCGAGGAGACGATGCTGTTGGCCCACGAGGTGCGGATGAAGTGGTGCGGGCCCGAGGTCGAGGTGGAGGGAATCGTCAGCCTCAAGACCGGCGGGTGCCCCGAGGACTGCCACTTCTGTTCGCAGTCCGGGCTTTTCGCCTCCCCGGTCCGAGCTGCGTGGCTCGATATCCCCTCGCTGGTGGAAGCTGCGAAGCAGACCGCGAAGACCGGAGCGACGGAATTCTGCATCGTCGCCGCGGTGCGCGGACCGGACGATCGGTTGCTCGCGCAGGTCGCCGCGGGTATCGAGGCCATTCGGAACGAGGTCGAGATCGATATCGCCTGCTCGTTGGGCATGCTCGATCAGGATCAGGTCGATCGGCTCGCGGCAATGGGTGTGCATCGCTACAACCACAATCTCGAGACCTCTCGCTCGTACTTTCCGAACGTGGTGACCACCCATACCTGGGAGGAGCGGTGGAACACCCTGAAGATGGTGCGCGAGGCAGGCATGGAGGTGTGTTGCGGCGGAATTCTCGGCATGGGGGAGACGCTCGGGCAGCGGGCCGAGTTCGCAGCCGATCTCACCGCACTCGAACCCGACGAGGTGCCCCTGAACTTCCTCAACCCCCGGCCGGGAACCCCGTTCGGAGACCTCGACGTGCTGCCGGCATCGGATGCTCTGCGCGCTGTCGCTGCGTTTCGTCTCGCCCTGCCGCGCACGATTCTCAGGTTCGCCGGCGGCCGCGAGATCACTCTCGGTGATCTGGGTGCGAAGCAGGGAATTCTCGGCGGCATCAATGCGGTCATCGTCGGCAACTACCTGACGACGCTCGGTCGTCCGGCCGAACAGGACCTCGACCTTCTCGGCGAGCTGCAGATGCCGATCAAAGCGCTCAACTCGACTATCTGATGGGCGTATTAGGGTGGGTCGAATGACGAGCGAGACCCACTACGACCCGTTCACCGGCCGGCCTGTCGAATCCCGAGCCGAGATGGGCGCGGATTCGTTGTCGGTCGCCGTCCGGCTCGGGCTGGAGCCGCCGCGGTTCTGCGCAGAATGCGGACGCCGCATGGTGGTCCAGATCGTCCCCGATGGGTGGACATCGCTGTGCTCGCGTCACGGTCTCGTCGACTCGGCCGCGACGGGTAGGCGCTAGGTGGTCATGTCGGACGTTCTCGAAGTCGCACCGCGGACCAGTACCGTTCGTGTGCTGTCGGTGGTTGTCGGAGTCTCGGTGGCAGTGTCGGCTCTGGGCGGGATGTTGTGGGGATCCTTGGCACCGGCGCAGCAGCTGCTCGTGGTGGCGCAGGACCGCGGGGCCGCACTGACCGGTGAGAGTCTGCACCGCTTCGACGGCCTCGCGCTCTTCTCCTTCGTGTCCTTGGCCCTGGGTCTCGTCATCCCGATCGGGTGGTGGCTGTGGAAGTCGGAGCGAGGTCCGCGGCTGTTCGGTGCGATCTTCGTCGGCGCTCTCGCAGGTTCGGTCGCTGCTCTCCTGGTGGGCAACGGGATTGCTGCTCTTCGGTTTCCGAAGGCCGCCGACCCTGCAGTCGGGTCGATCGTCACTGTTGCGCCGAGCATCGACACTCCGCTGGTGCTGATCGTTCAGGCGCTGATGGCATCGCTGGTGATCCTGCTGCTGGCGGCGATGAATCCCAACGACAATCTGCACTACACCGATCCCGAACCGGACGACCTCGATGTCGAGTTCTCCCCGCCGCCGCCCTCGTTCGACTCGAATCGGGTCGACTGACCGCAGCGGTTCACGTCTGCGGTGGGCGCAATGCGGCGAACTCGTCGGTGACTCGAATGCTGTTGTCGGCAAAGCGGAACAGTGCAGGCGGTCGTCCACCTGCCTTGCCCGACGGCGCGCGTCGTCCGGTGGGTTCGATGACACCACGCCTGCTCAGTACGCGCTGCAGATTGGTGGCATCGACCTGATATCCGAGTGCGGCACCGTAGATCTCGCGCAGCGAGGAGATCGCGAAATCGACCGGCGCGAGTGCGAATCCGATGTTGGTGTACGAGAGTTTCGCGACCAGTCGATGTCTCGCGTGCGCGACGACGGTTCCGTGATCGAACGACATGTGGGGCAGTGCGGAAACCGGGTGCCATGCCGTGTCGGAGGGGAGTGTCGGCTCGGCCGAGATCGGCACCAGGCCCAGGAAGGTCGACGCGATCCGCCGATCTCCCGGCACACGTTCGGGTTCGCTGAAGACCGACAGTTGCTCGAGGTGTGCCACCGAGCGCACGTCGACCTTTTCCGCGAGCTGACGCCGAGCGGAGGTGGCTAGGTTCTCGTCGTCGCGCAGGGTGCCTCCGGGCAGCGACCAGGTCCCGGCCTCGGGATCGAGCGCGCGCTGCCACAGCAGCACCGCCAATTCCGGGGCATCGGGGTCGGAAAAGGTTCGAACTTGGAACACCGCAATGAGGACTTCGTGGACGGTGCTACGATGAATCATGTTTTCGATCATAGGTCGAAAACTCCCTCGGAGGAAATTCGGTCACCGACGACCGGATGATCGGTGAAGGAGAACCGTCATGACCAGCAGCGCTACCCGGGTGAACACCCTGGACTCGGCATTCGCCGGAGTTCGCGACATCGTCGACGGAGCCGGTGGCTACGGGGGAGTCGAGGCGACGCCGGAATGGGCCGCCGAGGTCCGACGGCTCGCCGATCTGCGTGGTGCGACGCTGCTCGCACACAACTACCAACTGCCTGCGATCCAGGATGTCGCCGATCATGTCGGTGACTCGCTCGCACTCTCGCGCATCGCCGCCGAGGTGTCCGAGGACACGATCGTGTTCTGCGGCGTGCACTTCATGGCCGAGACCGCGAAGATCCTGAGCCCCCAGAAGACGGTCCTCATCCCCGACCAGCGCGCCGGTTGCTCCCTCGCGGATTCCATCACCGCAGACCAACTCCGCGAATGGAAGGCGGATTTCCCGGAGGCCGTCGTCGTCTCGTACGTCAACACCACCGCCGAGATCAAAGCGCTGACCGACATCTGCTGCACCTCGTCGAACGCCGTCGAGGTGGTCGAGTCGATCGATCCGGGCCGCGACATCCTGTTCCTGCCCGATCAGTTCCTCGGCGCGCACGTCAAGCGCGTCACCGGACGCGAGAACCTGCACATCTGGGCCGGAGAATGCCACGTGCACGCCGGTATCAACGGCGACGAGTTGGCCGAGAAGTCTCGCACCCACCCGGACGCAGAACTGTACGTCCACCCCGAATGCGGCTGCGCCACTTCGGCTCTGTACCTCGCAGGCGAGGGATTCGTACCGGCGGACAAGGTGAAGATTCTCTCCACCGGCGGCATGCTCGACGCTGCGCGCACCACGGCGTCCAAGCAGGTTCTCGTCGCCACCGAGATCGGCATGTTGCATCAGTTGCGGATGGCTGCACCCGAGGTCGACTTCCTCGCTGTGAACGACCGCGCATCGTGCGGCTACATGAAGATGATCACCCCTGCGGCTCTGCTGCGCTGCCTGGTCGAAGGACGCGACGAGGTGCACGTCGACCTCGAGACCGCGCACATCGCGAGCAAGTCGGTGCAGCGGATGATCGAGATCGGCACCCCGGGCGGCGGCGAGTGAATCCATCGGTCGCGTGGGAAACCGCGGCCGATCTTGTCGTCGTCGGCGGTGGAATTGCCGGACTCACCGCGGCGCGCACCGCGACGGCCCGCGGCCTGCGGGTGGTGACCGTCAGCAAGGGGCAGTCCACCGACACCGCAACGCAGTACGCCCAGGGTGGAATTGCGGTCGTCGGTCCCGAGCTCGAGGACTCGATCGAATCGCATGTGGCCGACACCTGTGTTGCCGGTGCCGGTTTGTGCGACGAGGACGCGGTGCGCTCCATCGTGTCCGGTGGACGTGCGGCGATCACCTCGCTCGAGGCTGCGGGCGCGCAGTTCGACCTGGCGGCTGACGGCGAGGTGGCACGGACCCGCGAGGGTGGCCACAGCGTTCGTCGCATCGTTCACGCCGGGGGAGATGCGACCGGGGCCGAGGTGCAGCGCACGCTGGACGCGTCGGTGCCCACGGTGCAGTTCGACACGACCGCGCTGCGGGTGCTGACCACCGACGGAGAGGTTGTCGGTCTCCTCGTGCGGGGACCTCGCGGCGTCGGCGTCGTTCATTGCCCGACGGTGCTGCTCGCCACCGGCGGACTGGGGCAGCTCTTCTCGTGCAGCACCAACCCGCCCGGCGCGACGGCCGACGGCATTGCACTCGCACTCGACGCCGGTGCGCGGATCGCGGATCTGGAGTTCGTGCAGTTCCATCCGACGGTTCTGTTCGCCGCCGGGTCGACGGGCCGCCGCCCGTTGATCAGCGAGGCAGTGCGAGGAGAGGGAGCCCGCTTGGTCGACGTCACCGGTCGTGCGTTCATGGCGGAGGTGCACCCGCTCGGCGATCTCGCGCCACGCGACGTGGTGTCCCGCGCCATCGCCGAATTGCTGCACAGCAGCGGTGACGACCACGTACTGCTGGACGCCCGCACGGTCGAACGCGTCCACGAACGGTTCCCGACCGTGACCGCCTCGTGCCTGGAGGCCGGCTTCGATCCGGCGACGGACCTGATTCCGGTGGCACCGGCAGCGCACTATTCGTGCGGGGGCGTGGCGACGGATACGGCCGGACGTACCTCGGTTCCCGGCTTGCTGGCCGCGGGCGAAGTGGCGCGCACCGGCTTGCACGGTGCCAACAGGTTGGCGTCGAACAGTCTGCTCGAGGGTCTCGTCGTCGGTGAGCGTGCGGCCTATGTGGCTGCCGAACGGGTCGGCCGCACCGGCAGCATCTCGGATATCGCACTGCCCACCTACCGCCGTATCGACCGCGCGGTGCTGCAGCGCACCATGACCGCCGAGGTCGGCGTCGTACGGGATGCAACGGGTCTTGCTGCAGCGCAACGTGTTCTGGAGCACGGCGTGGTATCGGAACCGCCCGTGGATGCGCGCGCGGTCGAGGACGCAGCGTTGACCGCTGCGGCGGAGGTGATCGTGCTGACCGCGTCCGAGCGGCGCGAGAGCAGAGGGTGTCATACCCGACGCGATGCGCCGGAGACCGATCCGGCGCAGCGCCGCAGTCTGTTCGTCGAACGAGATCTCGATGGACGGTTGACGATAGTGAACGACGATGTGATGACGGGAGCACATTGACATGACCGATTCCCCGAACGAGGTGAACCCGGGCGTCGACCGAGACGAGGTTCTCGCACTGATCAGGACCGCCCTCGACGAGGACCTGCGGTACGGACCCGACATCACCACGCTGGCAACGGTTCCCGAGAACGCCGTCGCCACCGCGTCGGTGGTCTCGCGCCAATTCGGCACGGTGGCCGGAATCGATGTCGGCCTCCTGGTTCTCGACGAGGTGATCGGAAGCGGCGGATACTCCGTCGTGCATCGCATCGAGGACGGATCCGAGGTCGAACCGGGACAGGCCGTTCTGACGGTCGAAGCCCCGACTCGAGGACTGCTCACTGCCGAACGCACGATGCTCAACATCGTCTGTCATCTTTCGGGAATCGCCACCGCGACGGCAGGCTGGGTCGCCGAGGTCGCCGACACCGAGTGCAAGATCCGGGACAGCCGAAAGACGTTGCCGGGACTGCGTTCACTGCAGAAGTACGCCGTTCGCGCCGGCGGGGGCGTCAATCACCGGATGGGTCTGGGAGATGCCGCGCTCATCAAGGACAATCACGTGGCGGCAGCCGGTTCGGTCGTCGCTGCGTTGAACGCAGTGCGGGCCGCGGCTCCCGACATCGCATGCGAGGTCGAGGTCGACAGCCTCGAGCAACTCGACCAGGTACTGGCGGAGAACGTCGAACTGGTTCTGCTGGACAACTTTCCGCTCTGGCAGACACAGATGGCGGTGCAGCGCCGAGACACGTTCGCGCCGCAGACGAAGCTGGAATCCTCGGGTGGCCTGACCGTCGACGTGGCACGGGACTACGCGCGTACGGGGGTCGACTTCCTTGCGGTTGGCGGTCTGACACACTCGGTGACTGTGCTCGACCTCGGCCTGGACATGTAGTCGAGCCTCGCAATGTGAGGAATTTTTTCGAAGATGGAAGTTCAGAGCGTCCGCCTCGACAGTTGGATCTGGGCGGTTCGGTTGTTCAAGACGCGGTCTGCGGCGGCTGCTGCCTGCCGCGGCGGGCACGTCCGCGTCAACGGAACTCCCGCCAAACCCGGGCATCGCATCGGCCCGGACGACGAGATCAGACTGCGGGCCGACGGAGTCGAGAAGATCGTCGTCGTGGTGCGGGCCATCACCAAACGAGTAGGCGCAGCGGTCGTTCCCGAGTGCTTGATCGATCGCAGTCCGCCGCCGCCGCCGAAAGAAGTTCTGGCCTCGGTACCGAGGCGTGATCGCGGGGCAGGCAGGCCCACCAAGCGCGATCGTCGTGAGATCGACCGACTGCGGGGCCTTGGCCTCTAGTTCGCCCGGCTCCTTTCAGTTACCTTCGGTAACGACACGTAGTTCGTACGCGCAAGGAGGTGGGCATGGACTCCGTCCTGTGGACTCCACGTTTCGCAGCAGTGTATTTCCTGGCAGCAGCGCTGCTGCTCGTTGTGTTTCTGGCCATCGACGCTTCCCTCACCATCGCAGCTCCACTGCTGGTGATACTGGTGGGGCTCGGAACAGCTGTTCTGATTCGCCATCGACAGCGTCAACCGGCCCGCTGATTCGGGCCGCTTCGACGGCAGGGCTGTGCCCTGACGGTGATATGGGTCGTCAGGCGGGTTGTCGTGGTTCTTCGTCGCCGGTGTCGTTGTGGTTGTCGGGTGGGTAGAGGACCTCTTCGGGGTGGTGTGCGTGGTTGATGAGTCCGCGCCGCTTGGGGTCCATCCCCGCCGGTGGATGCCACAGGGTGCGACCCGGATAGCGATGTCGGGCTCCGGTTTTGGTGGTCGCCCACTCGCCTGGTCCGGTGCCGACGAGTGCGTGGTGCATGTCGCAGCCGAAGGTGAGGGAGTCGATGTCGGTGTTGCCGCCATCGATCCAGTCGGTGACGTGGTGGGCTTGGCACCACGTTGCGGGGCGGGTGCAGGAGGGGAAGCTGCAGCCGCGGTCGCGGGCGATGAGCACGATGCGTTGGTCGGCGGAGGCGATGCGTTTGGATCTGCCGAGGTACAGGGCTCGGCCGTGGTCGTCGAAGATGGTCAGGTAGTGGTGGGCGTGCGAGGCCATGCGGATCGCGTCGCGGATCGACACCCGTGAGCA
>NZ_NOYB01000037.1:0-166355 GCF_002258235.1 Rhodococcus sp. 06-470-2
AGGGCTTGTCACACCAGTGGAGGCACCGGCATCATGAACCTGCCGGACACCGACACGTCAGGTCGTACACAGACCGACACGTGAGGTCGTCCACCGATAGCACCGCCGCGCCGGAGGTCGACGCCATGACTGAGATCGAAGATGTTCGCATGGTTGCGCAATTCGTGAGTCGCAGTCATCCCGCCGTGATCACGAGACTGCACAATCACATCCAACTTCTGGTGACCTCTCGAGGCCGTTCCGATGACCGCCTGGGCCCGCACGAGCGGCTCCAGGGACCCGCATCACGGGACGAGACGATCCGCGTCGTCGTCGCGTGCAGTTTTCATCCGTACACCGACGATCTCGGCACCTTCCCGCCCGAGACCGGACCGGTCTTCGTACGGGTGCGCGTTGTCGGTCGACGACTACCGCCGACGGAACCTCCACTGCGGACGATCGGTCCTCCGGATGCAGCTATCCCTGTGACCGAAGCAGAGGGGTGGGTCCGTGCCGCGCTCGGTGAGTGGTGGGCCGACTACGCCTACGAATACAGTGACCACCGAGAACCGACTGCTCCGGCGGCTTGGTTCCGGTTCGGGGTGATCCTCGACCGCACCGCCGCGCCGATGCTCGCGCCCGATAACTTCGACTGGTCTCGGATCGACGGCCCGGCCGAGAACGGCGTGCGCAAACTCGCGTCCAGTGCGGGCAATGCGTTTCTGCAACAACATCTCTCGGAAGTCGGTCCGTATGCTGCTACCGCCCGTTATCTTGACCCGAGGACAACTCCCGACGGTAGATGGCGAGTCCGTGTCGACAGCCACAGCGCCTACCCCGGCACCCTCGATACGTTCACTGCTCTCGCGAACAGGCTCCGTATCCGCGGTGTGGTGGACACCCGCTTCGTGCCGATCTCGCTCGACCTCGAAGGCGGGACTGCAACGTTGGTGTACCAGCTCACCGGCAGCCCTGCTCTCTACGACGCCCACGTACCCATCCCGACCGAACCTGAACTGCGCGTACTGCCGACTGACCAAACGTGGGGCGCGCGGTATGGGTATCACCCGCCTGTCTTTCCACTCACGGCCGATCAATGGGCGTCCGGCCTGTGTGCATTCTGGAGTGAGATGGTGGCCTATGGACGCATCGGCGACGTACGTGCTCCTTGGGCAGGGCGGGGGTAGTGTCGACGCAAATTTCCGTCAAGGTTCCTTGACGGCGCGGTAACTGAGGCCCGACTGCCCGGATCTACCGTGTGGTTATCGATCATGCGGACCGATCGAGCACATGGAGTCGGATGACCGACTCCTGGATGAGTGGACCTTCCGAACCGCGAGGCCGGTCAGGCTGAACTATTTTCAGAACCAGCCGGTACCTCTTCACCAGCCACCGGCATCTCTTCACGAGTTCGATTCGAGGGAAGCTATGTAGGGCTCGAGCGTCCGCTCGACGAGCACGTGCCGTTCCGATCGAGGCAGCATCAGGCACTGCACGGTGAGCCCATCGATCAGCGCGAAGATCTGCGCGGCTTGAAGTTCGGAGAATTTCTGGCCGACGAACCATTGGCGAATCTCGCAGTCGAGCTTCGCCGAGGCTGCAGCCAATTGAGGGTCGACAGCCGAGATGGCTGCATAAGCAAGCCAAACAAGCGCACGGCGTTCGCGCCGATCGTCGAGGGGGAGCCACTGCTTCACGAAGTCCGTCAGCGTGCCCGGCCCCGCGGCCTCCACGTCCGCAAGGAACTGCTCTCCTGCATAGTCGAAGCCGGCGCGCACCAATTCGTTCTTCGTCCGGTAGTAGTACTGCACCTGCGCGGGCGACACTCCCGCCGCGGCGGCGACACTACGAACGCTCAAGGCTCCGATGCCCTGTTCGGCCAGCACTGTCAGCACACCGTCGAGAAGTCGAGCTTCCTTCATCTGCCGTGCTGTCGTCGTCTGGATCCGAGCCGCGACCAACCGGTCACGGCGACCTCGATTGCGCCGAGCGCCGCGATCACGACACCGGCCTGACGAAGCCCAACGATGGGTGTCTCTACGTCACGGAAAGCGAAGAACAGCACTAAACCTCCCACGATCATGACTGCTCCGACGGCTAGTGACGCAGTGTGATTGCCCATGACTTGCTCCTTCCCTGTACGAACGTATTGTACGAATGTACAGTCAGTTTAGGACGGCAGTCAACAGCTCGGCCGGACGGCTGAGCCCAGAGTGAGTGGCACACCTCGGCGTCGACGCCCCCCGCGTGAACGGAGGCGCTCGAGCGACCGGATCAAATCGAACTCCCTTGTCGAACAACGCTTTCTAGCGGCCACTGGTAACCCTCCGTATCAGAACTCGTCGTATTCCCCCGGGCATCGTGGCCTCAACAGCAGCTGCCGAACTCCGATCGGGCAATCGGCTTCGCCGACGACACGAGAACGAATCCCCGTGGCAAGGCATCGACCTGATGGCGTGTTGCCGAGACTTGAGAAGCTTGCGTGCTCGTATCACCGTGTGTGGAGGCGATGACGATCAACAGCGAACGGGGATCGTCGGGTAGTCGAACCACGGGGTCGGCCGTCCAGGGCAGGCGTGATGAGCACCGACCTCGTCGATGTACGTGCGGCGGCACTGGAGAAGACCGCGTGGGGCGAAAGGTTCGATCTCTTCCAGCCACGCAACATCGTGTTCTGGATGTTTGTGTGGCTGTGCGGAACGGGTGTCGTCAAGGCATGGCAGATGCTCTCGCCGCTCTCCGGATACTTCGGTCGTGCGCTGCTCATCGCCAGCATCATCGGTGTGATCAGCGCGGTGATCTGGGGTTGGTGGTTTCGTCACGTCGATCGGTACGAACGTCAACCCGTCAAGCTTGTGCTCACCGGATTCGTTTGGGGGGCAACAGCAGCAACGTTCGCCATCGCGGTGCAGGCCAACGACGCGCTTGGCTCGTTGTATGCCAAGTGGTTCGGTCAGGTATGGGCGCAGGACTGGCATGCCGGTCTGTCGGCACCGTTCGTCGAGGAAACCGCCAAGGGCGTCGGGATCGTTGTCCTGATCGCGCTCGCGCCTAGGTTGGTTCGCACACCGACCGATGGGCTGCTGCTCGGTGCATTCATCGGCCTGGGATTTCAGACCAGCGAGGATCTGTTGTACTCGATCTCGGGCGCGACACAGGGATTCGGCTCGCATCAAACCGACGGCCTCGTCGGGTCCATCGCAACTCGCACCTTCTCGGACATCGTCTCGCACCCGCTGTTCACTGCACTGTTCTGTGCAGGGGTCATCTATCTACTGGGCAGTCCAGCTCAACCGAGGCGAATCGGGCGCGGCATAGCTCTGATCGTTGCTCCGATCGTCGTTCACGCTGTGTGGGATTCGATGACGGCGCTCGCCGGCGGCACTGCTGTCGTCGTCGTTGTGCTCATGGTGGGAGATTTCCTCTTCGCTGTCACTGCGTTGTGGATCGCTTTCGTCTGGGCCCATCCGCGGGAGGCGCACTTCGTACGCGATGTTCTCGGTCCGGAAGTCGACGCAGGAGTTCTCACCGATGACGAAGTGACCGCAGCGGGAGGCTGGCGGCAACAGCGTCAGTACGTGAAAGCAGGCACCGATCGAGCAGACAAGAAGAAGCGACGTCACCTCGTTCGCGCCGCACTCGATCTCTGTGCGGATCTCGCGGTCAGCAAAGGTCTCGACAGTGACAGAGTCGTTCATTCACGGGCCGAGATCGCGCGCCTGCGCGAGGGCACCAAGGCGGACGCGCTGACCTCGGATCGACTCGCGTCGAACTGATTGGCCCGGGCGGGGACCGCATCGCGGTCGGTACGCCGTCGACCAGGTGCTCTCGCCGGCCGACAGTGCGGACAATGATTCGGTCAACCTAGATTGACGCTGCGACAACTGCCGTTCTCGCTGTGAATGCGGCCACGGGCTAGGTGATTCTTGTGTATCGCGTGGGGCGTTACCTGCAGTACAGCCATGGTCGCCGATGGACTGTCATTGCGCCTTGGTCGAGCGTTTCTGTGTCTGCTTGTCGAGGCGTTGTCGTTGCCGGATCCCGTAGGCGGCGTCGGTGACGGCGGTGTCGTCCTCGAGTCCTGAACCGAGTGCACCGCCGAGGGTGGCGATCGATGCCAGCAGCCAGGCGAGCGTGAGGTAGTCGGAGAAGCTGACCGCATGTCCGAGCGTGCTGGACAGCAGCGGAGGGGGCAACGCAATGGATGCGGTGAGCAGAAGCAACCCGAACAAGGCGACGTGGAGAACGAGGACACCGATGACCAGGGTGACGACGGTGGCGGTGTTGTACAGCACGGACCGCTCGCGCGCGTCCGGCGACGTGGGCCGCTCCCACAACTGGTGATCGAGGACCAGCCACAGAACCATGGCCGTGATCGACAGCAACGTTGCTGCGCTCATGCGCCACGGGCCCATCGTGTCGGCGAACTGCCAGATCGTGTTCGTCGCCAAGGCGAACGCACCGGTGGCGAATGCGCCGACGAGAACTTTCGACAGCCCGGTGACCAGTCGCCACGGCCGGTTCGCACGCACCATCCCCGACAGCAACCGCAGCCGTCGCAGACCCCGGGGAGCGAAATATCGCGTACCGCTGTCGATCTGCTGGGAGGGAAATCGCCGCTGCGCACCGGCCGGCGCGAGTGTCGGTTCACCGAGGACGAACGCGATCGCGAGTTCGGCGACGGCACGCACCCGGTCCTCGATGCGAATCCCGCCGACGGCGGCGATGGAGACGAGCGCGAACAGATGTGCGGCGCTGACGTCGGCGACCACCGGCACGGTGTCGTCGCGCCGCGGTAGATCAGTGAGGTAGACGACGACATCGTCGTTCTCCGAGGACGGTTCGACTGCGTCGATGGCGTCTGAGAAGTCGGCCTGCTCATCGGAGAGGTACGGCTCGCTGCGCACGGACACAGTCCATCGGCGCTCGTTGCGGTCTCGGTGTCGCAGGCGTTCCGGTAGGTTTTTTGCGAGCTTGTGAGCGAGAGCAGTGGGTTTGCCGGGGTCGGCGATCAGCAGGACCGAGACCGCCTCGGCAATTTCAGGTGGTCCTGCTCGTGGCCCTTGATCGTGTTCGTTCGCCGACATCGTGTGAGCGTACGCGCGTCTACCGGCTGAGGGTGCGGAACTGCAGCAGGCGGCATGCAGAGCTCGCGGGACACTGCCGTGTCCATGAATTCAATTGTTGCTTTGTGGGATTGGAGACGGTATCGGCGCATCCGGTATCGACTGGATATCTACGTGCAGCGCGGCTTACAGGTCATCTTGATGCCACACCACCGCCACAGATCCGTCCGCGTCAGGTACGAGATGCGGGCGGCGTCGAGAATCGACAGGTACCGCCCATTCGTCGTGTGCATCAGCATGTCGAGGCACCCGGCAGAACCCGAAATGTCGCGTCGATCGAATCCAAGACGAGCGCCGGCTCGCGGGAGCGCGACACCGGGATCATCGCCCGCACCCATCGCAGCGCCATCAGCACCTCGATCTCCCGTCGTCTTCGCTCACCCAGACTTTCGATGTCGTGTTCATCGTGGAGGACATGGACCGACGGCGACAGGGTCAACAAGGCGCGTGAGAGGTGCGACCGGTCTGCACGGCGCGCACGTGCACTGGCGAGTGAGGGCATGCCGCGTTGGGCTCCGCGATCGAGTCGAACGCAGACACCTTCCACTTCACTGTGTGCCATGCAGACCGCAACCTCGAACCAAGCCTTCTCGCACATTCGGTACTGGATTCAGGCAGGACTTTCTGTGCAGTGCGGAGGGACGGGATGGTGACGCGGCAAGACTTCGGTGCGTGAGAAACGGTCAGCGATTGAGGAATTCGACCACACGGGGTGCGAACTGCTCGTGGAACTGAAAGATGCCGCCGTGTCCGGAGTCGGGGTAGATGACGAGTTCGCTGCCGGCGATGCGTCGGTGCATGCCTTCGGGCAGGACGCTGGGCACCATACGGTCGTTGTCTCCGTTGGCAATCAACGTCGGTTGGGTGATCTTGGACAGATCGGACGGTGCCGACCGACCGTATTTCTTGATCGCGGACAGTTGCGTGCGAAACGCCGAGATGCTGACGTCCTTGTCGCGGTTGTGGGTGCGCTCTTTCAAGCGTTCGACGAAAGCCTTGCCCGCGCGCTTGCCGGTTGCGTTGCGGTTGAAGAACAAGAACTCTTTCGGGTCCGATCGGGTGAGTGTTGCGCGCAGGATGTCCCAGCAGGTGACGCCGGCGACCTTGTCGATGTTCTTTCCGCCTCGGGGTCCGGTTCCGGTGAGGACGAGTTTGCGGACGAGCTCGGGATGTTCGACGGTGAGATCCTGTGCGATCATTCCGCCGAGTGAGAAGGAGAAGACGTCGACGGTGTCGAACCCGAGTGCACGTATGAAGGTGTAGGCGTCGGCAGCGGCTTCTTCGATGGTGCCGGGGACCCTGCCCGAGGATGCACCGACGCCGGTGTTGTCGAAGGTGATGACGTGTCGATTCTGAGCGATGGGATCGACGATGCGCGGATCCCAGTTGTCGAGGTTCGCGGCGAGATGGACGAAGAACACTACGGGGATGCCGCCCGTCGGTCCGAGTTCTCGGTACGAGTAGGTGGTGCCGCCGGCGGTGACCGAACGGACAGGAGCGTTCGCGTAGGACCTGATGATCGAGGTGTTGTCGTTGCTCATTGGTCGTTGGCTTTCTGGTTGTGGGGGAGGGTGACGACGGTTTTGCCGCGGACGCCGCCCCGGCCGAGTGACTGCAGGGCCTCCTGCGTCTCCTCGAAGGGGTAGGTGGCTCCGACGACGGGGCGGATGGTGCCGTCGTCGACCAGTGCTGCGATACGGCGGAGCTGTCCGCCGTCGGAGTGCATGAACATGAATTGGTAGTCCACGCCAAGCTTCCGGGCCTGTCTGCGGATCTTCCGGCTCAACGCTGTGATGGCCAGTCGTAGAACGGGATTGAGGCCGGCGTTGCGGGCGAAATCGGGATCGGGAGGGCCGGTGATGCCGATGGCCTTGCCGCCGGGCTTCAGGACGCGTAGGGACTTCTCGAGGTTGTCACCGCTGAGACTGTCGATGACGAGGTCGAAGTCGGTGAGGAGGGTTTCGAAATCCTGGGTGCGGTAGTCGATCACGAGGTCTGCGCCGAGGTCGCGCAGGAAGTCGGCGTTCGACGCGCTGGCGGTCGTGGCAACGGTCGCCCCGAGGTGCTTGGCCAGCTGAATCGCGATGGTGCCGACTCCGCCGGAGCCGGCGTGGATGAGGACTTTCTGGCCTGGTTGAACGTTGCCGTTCTCGACGAGAGCCTGCCAGGCGGTGAGAGCGACGAGTGGGAGTGAGCCGGCTTCGGCGGTGGTCACCGTAGCCGTTCTCGGATGCATACGAGGTGCTGGCGCGTGCATGCCAGGATCTTGCGTCCTCCGGTCGAATCGATGAGGAGGACGGCGAACTGATAGCGGCCCAACTGTGGAGCCTGGTTCATGGGTTCGTATCCCTGGAAGCGGCCGGACATTTCGATGATCACGGAGATGCTGTCGTCGCTGTACTGGCTCCGATGGCCGTTACCCACATGGTCGGTTTCGGGGAAGATCGCGTGTACGCCGCGCAAGCTGCGAGCATTGCGTTGCAGTGGTGGAAGTCCCGTGATCTCGAGCTCGATCGCATCGGATCCGAGGAAATCTGATTTATCGAAAACTCGGTGTCGAAGTCCTGGACGTCGTTGTGCACCGCTGGATCGCAGTGGAATACTAACTATCATATTGATAGTTGCTCACCGGCGCGTCGCCACTGCTGAAGGACGGACATGACAATCGGACAGGACCAGCGTTCACAGACTTTCACCTGGGTTACTCCGAAATCGGTGTTGCGAGAGGCATCGCAGATGAGTGGCCTCGAGGTGATGAGGGCTCTGGCGGCGGGCGAGTTGCCGCCACCACCGATCGCGGTGCTGATGCAGTTCGATCCCATCGAGGTCGAGGACGGCAAGGTGGTATTCGAGTGCACTCCGTCCGAGGCGCACTACAACCCGATCGGCACTGTGCACGGTGGTCTCGCGTGCACTCTGCTCGATACGGTGATCGCATGCGCGGCGCATACCACGCTGCCTGCCGGAACCGGGTACACATCGATAGATCTGAACGTCAGCTACCTTCGAGGAATCTTCGATTCGAGTGAGCCGTTGATCGCCACTGGAACCGTGGTCAAACGAGGTTCCCGGGTCATCTTCGCGGAAGGATCCATAGTCGACAAGAACGGTGACGTCGTGGCTACCGGAACGAGTTCTCTGCTCGTCATACCCCCGAGGTGATACGTGCCGAGCAGCAGTTTCGACAGCATGGGTTGCCCAATTGCCGGCGCGCTCGAACAGGTCGGTGAATGGTGGACACTGCTGATCCTGCGTGATGCACTCGATGGGTTCAGCCGCTTCGACGAATTCGAGCGCAATCTCGGTATCGCACCGAACATGTTGACACGCAGGCTCAAATCCTTGGTCGACGCCGGATTGTTGGAACGTCGGTCATACAGCAATCGTCCGCCTCGCTTCGAGTATGTACCGACCGCCAGAGCCCGAGAGCTCACCTCGGTCATCGTCGCGCTCTACGCCTGGGGCAACAAGCACGTCGACCACGACGACCGTGCGGTGGTGTTAGTGGACGAGGCAGGGGAGACCATCGACCCGGTATTCGTGGACCGTCGGACAGGGCGCACCCTGGCAGAGAGCAAGGCGCAGTTCGTATCCGGACCGAAAGCTTCCGATTTCATGCGGGAACGACTCGACCCCGCGAACCGTGCACGACGTCGGTCCCGCAGCCGCGCCACGGCCGCCGCCTTCGAACCTGCCGACCGGCACGAATCAACACCGATGACACCGCCGACTTTCGGCCCGAAAGAGACACAGCCATGACCACGTCCGCGCTCAGACGGCGATTTCTCCCAGTGTTGTTGGGAACGGGCAACTTCGGCGGCGATGCCGGAACGGTTGCTTCCGATATCGGCCTGGACGCCGCAGGCACGACCGCGATCTTGGACCATGCGGTCGAGGTCGGCGTCATGGTGTTCGACACAGTGGACATTTACGCCCAAGGTGCAACCGAACGAATTGTCGCTGAGTGGCGGAGTGCGCACGCGGACGCGGATGTACTGATCCAGACGCAGGCCGGATCGTCCACGACATCACGCTTCCATCGACTGAGAGCACGAGGCACCTTCGGCACGCTCGGCTCGGCATGATCGAGTGGCCCGACCAACGGCTATTCAGGTAGTGCAATCCAGCAAGCGGCCGCGGGATGGGGCGCGGTAGCCCTGAGTGGTCACCAGGCCTCGGCGACCGCCGCGCTCCTGGAGGGGCCCGAGGGTAACAACGAATAGCGGAGTCGAGCTTCGACCGCACTACGCCTTGCCTACATTCTTATAAGATGCAAGACTGCGTTCGACACGGTGACTCAGATGAGCGGAGCGCAGGACCGGGTGAGGCCGGACCTCGTCGATCCGACCGCGACAGGAAGAAGGTCACGACGATGCGGCAGCACAGCGGTGTGCAGTCACGGGTGAGCTCGGAGCGCTCGCGGTCGAACACGTCCATGAGCCCCGCCTGCGCGGATCTGATCTGGGCTTCGGAGTTCCTCGCCGAATTCGAGTCCCGCGGGTCGGTGATACGCGACGGAAGCGATCCGCCCCGTCTCGGGCGAGCACGGGCCCTGATCGAACATGCACGTGCACTGGGCATTCAGTCAGTCTGATCGAGCTTTCTCACGAATGGAGATCCCCCTATGGGCGCAACACATCGCATTGCCGTCATTCCCGGTGACGGTATCGGCACAGAGGTAGTCCCGGAAGGGCTGAAGGTCCTTCGGGCTGCCGCGTCGGCGTTCGACTTCTCGCTCGATTTCGAGCATTTCGACTTCGCGAGCGCCGACTACTTTTTGCGGACCGGCCAGATGCTCCCTGACGACTGGTTCGACACGCTCGTGTCTTTCGACTCGATCTTCTTCGGTGCCGTCGGGTGGCCAGAAGTCGTTCCCGACCATGTGTCGCTGTGGGGAAGCCTGCTCCAGTTCCGCCGTCACTTCGACCAGTACGTGAGCTTGCGGCCGGTCAAACTCCTACCCGGAGTGCCGAGCCCGCTCGCCGGCCGAGAGCCCGGTGACATCGACTTCTATGTCGTACGTGAGAACACCGAGGGAGAGTACTCGTCTATCGGCGGCAAGATTTTCGACGGCACCGATCGCGAGATCGTCACCCAGGAGACGGTGATGACCCGCACGGGGGTCGACCGAATCCTCAAGTACGCCTTCGATCTTGCACAGACCCGCCCCAAGAAGCACCTGACGTCGGCGACGAAGAGCAACGGAATTTCCATCTCCATGCCGTACTGGGACGAGCGGGTCGAAGCGATGGCTGCTGGATACCAGGACGTGCGCGTCGACAAGTATCACATCGATATTCTGGCGGCCAATTTCGTCATGCACCCGGACTGGTTCGACGTGGTCGTCGGAAGCAACCTGTTCGGTGACATTCTCTCCGATCTGGGTCCGGCCTGCACCGGCACCATCGGGATCGCCCCGAGCGGCAACATCAACCCCGAGCGGACGTTCCCGAGTCTGTTCGAACCAGTCCACGGATCGGCCCCCGACATTGCAGGAAAGGGAATCGCAAATCCCATAGGGCAGATCTGGAGTGCGTCGATGATGCTTGATCATTTGGGGGAGACCGAGGCGGCGGCAGCGGTGATGAGCGCAATCGAAAGCGTGCTCGCCGACGGTGGGCACTCTTTGACTCCGGACATGGGCGGATCGGCCAGCACGAACACCCTCGGCGACAACATCACCAGAGAGTTGATCCGGCTGACGACCGGCTCGGTGACCCCGACGCAACAGATGAGCACCTGAGAAATGGCCTACGTTCGTTACGAACACCACGGTGAAATATCGGTCGGGTGGCGTCGAGACTCGACGATTTTCCCCCTCGATACAGGTTCGGTCGGCGACCTGCGTCCCGGTTCGACGCACCCCGAACACGGCCGATCTGTTCCCGCAGCCGATGTCAGGTTGCTTCCCCCGGTTACCGACAGATCGAGAATCATCGGCGTGGGCATGAACTATTACGATGCCCTTCCCGTCGGTGCCGCAGCTCCCGAGTATCCGGTCTTCTTCACAAAATTCGTGTCGTGTTTGGTGGGGGCATTCGATCCGATCGAGATGCCCTCGGAGTCGGTCGCGGTCGACGCCGAAGGCGAGTTGGCAATTGTGATCGGTCGCCGCGGCCGGCGCATTCCCGAAAAGAATGCTCTCGATTACGTTCTGAGGTGCACGGTCGCCAACGATGTTACCGTGCGGGACTTTCAGAGCATGAGCACACAGTGGTTGCAGGGTAAGGCGTGGGATTCGACAACCCCGCTGGGACCGTCCGTCGTGCCTTACGAAAGCCTTCCAGTTGATGCGCGGATCCGGACGACAATCGACGGTGTACTGGTTCAGGACGGATGCATCGACCAGATGATTTTCTCGGTGCCGAAACTGATCTCACTGATCTCGACGTTCATGACTCTCGAGGTCGGCGATGTCATTCTCACCGGAACGCCAGCCGGCAACGGCCACAACAGAACACCGCGCGAGTACCTGACCGAGGGCCAGACAGTCGAAGTCAGTATCGATGGCGTCGGGTTCATTCGAAACGTCGTGACGTCCGGGTAGACCCACTGCCTGCACGATCCCGAGCCAATGGCCCCGCACACATCGTGTGCGGGGCCATTGGCGGCTGTCAGGCTCGGCGAGACGCAGTCGTGTCTGGGCGGATTCGTGTGGGTTTGAGGTAGGGCCGACGAGGCGCACCGAGTGCGCGTCTAGGGGGTTGGGGGCGCTGAGCGACCGCGGCGTGGTCATCGGTGTCTGTCCCCGGTTCGTTCACGCGCACTCGGTGACGTTCGGATGCCGACAACCCGCCCCATACGCCGTAGGGCTCGCCGCTTGCGATTGCGTAGTCGAGGCATCGTCGGCGCACAGGACATCGGCTGCAGATGCGCTTGGCTTGGATTTCGAGGAGTTCGAGCGCGGCCCCCCGCGTATTGGTGGGTGGAAAGAACACGGCCGCTTGTTCGTTGCGGCATTCGGCGTCGAGTTGCCATTCCCATTCGTCGGTGATCGGTAATGGCAGAACAATGGGTTCGAAAGAATTGCGGATGACGGTTCCTCTCTGCACTCGGTGTCGTCGTGTCGATCAGTCGCGGCTTATGCCGCGGGTGTCCTGGGGATCGTTCACCGCGCCGCGTGGGTGCCGGCCGTCCAGAACTGCAACGATGTCGCGGGCGGCGGCCAGGCTCGCTTCGTTACGTGCTTGACGGGTCTGCCCGGCCATGTGGGACAACGACACGACGTTGGGCATCCTCAGGAGCGGGTTGTCCGTATCGATTGGCTCGCGGGCGAATACATCGAGTCCGGCACCGGCTATGTCACCGCGCCTCAGCGCGTCGACAAGTGCGGGTTCGTCCACAAGGGAACCACGTGCTGTGTTCACCAAGTAGGCGGAGGGCTTCATGGCGGTGAGCGCCGCGCGGTCGACTATCGGAGTGCCATGGGGTTGCGCACGCGCGTGCAGGGTGACGAAGTCGGATCGAGAGAACAACTCGTCGTTATCGACATAGCTCACGTCGAGGTCGGAAGCAGGATGGCCGGTCGAGACCAGAACGGTCATACCGAAGGCGCGGCCCAGCTCGGCTACCGCCCGCCCGCTGGGTCCGAGGCCGATGATTCCCAGGGTGGCACCGTGTAGTTCGCGGGTATCGTGTCGGGGCCAGTGACCTGTCCTGACGCCGTCGACGGTTTCGACGATCCTCCGGGCGCACATCAATAGGAGGGTGACCGTCATCTCGGCCACGGCGTTCTTGTTGGCACCGGGGGTGTTGCACACGACGACGCCGAGCGCAGTCGCGGCGTCGACATCGATTGAGTCGTATCCGACACCGCTGCGTGCGATGACGCGCAGGGATCGGGCTGGCCGCATCATGTCTGCGGTGACGGGTTCGCTGGCGATCAGCGCTGCGTCGCACCTGAGCAGGTGGTCGGCCATTTCACCGTCTGCGCGTCGACCGGTTGCAGGGCTGTGCACTGTTCGATGGCCGGCTGCATGGAAAAGCTCGTCTACCTCGTCGCCGGGCACGAGGTAGTCGGTGGTGATGAGGATCGTTCCCACTGGCGCGGTCCTTCCGTGGCGTGTGCGGAGATCTGTTGTGGTGCAACGATATGGGACATACAGCCAAATGCCGCCGGCATTCGACCTCGAGCGTCGAATGCCGGCGGGTGGACCGACCGATGTCAGACTCGGGCGTTGGTCTTGTCGGTCGACGTCTCGGCGACCGTGGAGTCGCCGGTCCGGTCCGGGTCGTAATTGGGGTCGTAGTCGATCTCGCCATTGAGAACCGACTGTGCGCGATCGGTGTCGAAGTCGTTCTCCCATTTTCCGATCACGATGGTGGCCATGGCATTTCCGAGAACGTTGATGAAGACGCGGCCCTCGTTGAGGATTCGATCGATACCGACGATCAGCGCCAGTGCTGCTAGGGGGATGTGTCCGACGGCGGTGATGGTGCTGGCGAGGACGATGAATGCCCCGCCTGCGATGCCGGCTGTGCCCTTGCTGGTGAGCATCATGATTCCGACCATGATCAGCTGTTGCTGCCAACTGAGGTCGATACCGCATGCTTGGGCGAGGAACAGCGATGCCATGGTGAGGTAGACGGCAGAGCCGTCGAGGTTGAAGGAGAAGCCGGACGGGATGACGATGCCGACGACCGGGTTCCCGACTCCGAGGTGCTCGAGCTTTTTGATCAGTTGCGGGAGGATTGCTTCGCTCGAGCAGGTCGAGAGCGCCACGAGCAGTTCGGCTTTGAGGAACTTCATCAGCGGCCAGAGTCGCAGTCCGCAGGCGCGGGCGATCCCGCCGAGGATGACGATGACGTACACCACGCACGTGGCGGTGAACAACAAGATCAGGTAGCCGAGCTGTTGCAGCGTCGATGCGCCGTAGTTTGCGACGACTGCAGCGAGTGCGCCGAAGGTTCCGATCGGGGCCAGTCTCATGACCCAGGAGACAATTTTCAACACGACGGTCGAGAGTGCGTTGATTCCTTTGGTGATCGGTGCCCCGGCTTCACCCGACACGTTGAGTGCTGCACCGAAGATGATGGACACCAGCAAGGCCGCGAGAATCGTGTGGCCCGTGAGTGCGCCGAAGAGTGATTCGGGGATGAGGTTGTTGACGAATTCGATACCGGAGACCGACGAGTTCTCGTCGACCGGCAACGAGGAGGAATCGAGTGCCGAGGGGTCGATGTTCATTCCGTCGCCGGGGCGAAAGATATTGGCAACGAGGAGCCCGAACAGCATGGAGATCAGCGACAGGAACAGAAAGTAGCCAATTGCTTTGACGCCGATCCGGCCGGCTTTGCGGAGGTTGTCCATCGAGGCGATACTGAGCGAGACCACGCAGAAGACGACGGGGACGACGATCATCTTCACCAGTGCGATGAACCAATCGTTGAGCGGGCTCAGTGCCGATCCGACGTCGGGTAGGAAGATGCCGACGGCGATACCGGCGACCGCTCCGATGATGACTTGAAACCACAGTTCTCGTATCAACCGAGCGAAGCGCGACCGTTCGGGGGTGTTCTGGGGCGGGTGGTTCGGGGTGTCGAGGTGGGTGGTCGCCATGGGGTGCTCCTTTGCACAGCAGCAAGGGTGGGGGAGTGTGGTCCCGCTCGTGCAAGACCGTTTCGGAACTGCTGTCTACGAATGTTTTTCGCGCAGCACTGACAGAGCTACGCCGCGCAGCGGCTGGTGTGTCGGCGTAGCTCTGTCGTCACGTGAAGCTGGGGTCGGAGCGGTCTGGCAGGGGGTCAGTGCAGTTCGCGTAGGACCTTGTAGAAGGCGGCTTTGCCCTCGAATCCGATGCCGGGGGTTTCGGTGAGTCCGACGCGGCTGTTCTCGACCACTGCCCCGTCGGCGAATCCGCCCGTGGGTTGGAACTCGCCGGGGTAGGACTCGTTGCCGCCGAGTTTGAGCGCAGCTGCGATGTGCAGCGAGAACTGGTGTCCGCCGTGCGGAATGCACTGGCGTGACGACCAGCCGTGGTCTTTGAGCATCTTCTGGATTCGCAGGTATTCGGTGAGTCCGTAGCTCAGTGCTGGGTCGACCTGGATGATGTCGCGGTCGGGTCGCATTCCGGCGTAGCGGACGAGGTTGCGTGCGTCCTGCAGCGAGAACAGGTTCTCGCCCGTGGCGATGCGTCCGGAATAGTTCTCGGACAGAACGGCATTGAGTCGGTAGTCGAGGGGATCGCCGACTTCCTCGTACCAGAACAGGTTGTACTGCTCGATGGCTGCGCCGTATTCGAGAGCGGTGGCCAGATCGAACTTTCCGTTCACGTCGACCGCGAGGCGCTGCCCGTCGCCGCCGAGGACGTCGAGTACGGCTTCGATGCGTTCGAGGTCCTCGGCGAGATCGGCACCGCCGATTTTCATCTTCACCACGTTGTAGCCCTGGTCGAGGAACCCGCGCATCTCGTCCTGCAAGTCGGCGAGGGTCTTGCCGGGCGCGTAGTAGCCACCGGCGGCGTAGACGAACACCGAGTCGTCGGGCGGTCCGTCACCGTGCTTGTCCGAGAGCCACCGGTAGAGCGGCTTTTCGGCAATCTTGGAAGCCAGATCGAACAGGGCCATGTCGACGACACCGACTGCGACGGAACGTTCTCCGTGTCCTCCGGGCTTTTCGTTGCTCATCATGAAGTCCCACGCGCGGGTGGGGTCCAGTTCGCCTTCGGCGTCGAGCAGGGCATCGGGCGCAGCGTCGAGCAGGCGGGGGATGACACGGCGGCGGAGGATCTCGCCGGCGCTGTAGCGCCCGTTCGAGTTGAATCCGTACCCGACTACCGGTTCGCCGTCGCGCATCACGTCGCTGACGATTGCCACGATCGAGCAGTCCATCTTGGAGAAGTCGATCCACGCGTTTCGGATCGAGGAGCTGATCGGGACGATGCCTTCGTGTACGGAGATGATCTTCATTCTGCGCCTTTCTCATATCTTATAAGGTGTAAGTGGCGGTAGCGCAGAGTGATGGCGAACACAACAATTTCTTATAAGATTTCAGAAGTTGTGTCGGGCATCTTATAAGAGCTCGGGGCCGCGGGTGTAGCATCGAGTGATCGAGATCCTGATCGAAGAGCGGCCGAGACGGGCTGTACTCACAGCGGAGAGGCAGGTCCAGCAGTGACCTCACCTACCAATGTCTTCTCCAGCAAAGGTGAAGTCGCCTACGCCGAGCTGCGCGCCATGATCCTGATGGGCACGCTCGACGCAGGATCGAAACTGGCGCAATACGAGCTCGCCGACCGGCTGCACATGAGCATCACCCCGATCCGCGAAGCAGTACGAAGGCTCAGCAGTGAGGGGCTCATCGAGCTCGACAATCACAAGAACGTGCGAATCGCACCCATGAGCGCAGCGGAAGCGCGTCAGCTGTTCGAGGTTCGGCTGTCGCTGGATCCAACAGCTGTCGAGTTGGCTGCCGATCGGCGAACGGACAAAGACATCGCCGACATGCGTGCGGCCGCGGGAAGGCTACTGCCGGTCACGCAGAAGTGGGGCGAGGACGCGTTGCGTGCGCACCGAGATTTTCACCGCGCGCTGTACCTGGCGTCGCACAATGACGTCCTGATCCGTCTGCTCGATGACCTGTGGGACAAATCCGACCGCTATCGACGGATCGGTCTCGAGCTGCCGCCCGGTGCGGAACCGCGCACCGTCGACCACCAGGAACACTTCCGAATACTCGAACTCGTTGTCGCACAGGACTCGCAGGGGGCTGCAGATCTCATGCGTCAGCACATCGTGAAGAGCCTGACGGCGGCCGCCATCGATGCACTGGAGGACCGAGAGCACGAGCAACGTCAAACCTCGGCGTGATTATTGTGGACTGATTAGTTGTCAGGCCGCGCATTCGGGCATGCGGAGGGTGCCGGTGATAAAGCGATTGCTCGAAGCGGCACACCGTCAAAATCTGCTGACAGTGCGGTAATCGTCCTTTTTGGCCCGATCGGTTCCCGTGGCCAAGCGCCGCTGCTGATCGGCTAGATCTTGATCCGACATGATGATCCGCGCGGTCCCCGGGAGTCGCACACCCGGTTCGAGTTACGAAAGTCCCTTGTCGTCCAGGCCGATCCGTCGATGGGCGGGAACCTCAGTGTCACGAGAGTGTCACAAGTCGGTACGTTCGGACCTGGTCTGGGCTGGACGGTCATGCACGTAAAGCGTTGTGAACAAACAAATATCGAGTCCACTGAAGTCTGGGTGGATCCACTTCTAGGGACTTGAAATCCGGACAGTGTCGGTTCGAGTCCGACTGGGGGCACCATATTTTCCTAGTCGCAGCGCTATGTTGCTTCGGTGAGTTAACCCGAACCGTTGGCGGCGAATTGTTCTGCGGTCCAACGCAACACGAATGGTAGCCCGGTCATGGCGCCGATGAAGTGGTCGCCTGCCACGGGCTCGTAGTGTACGTCGGCACCCTTGCTGCGCCACTGCTCGATCAGGGCAGTCACGCCGGCCTCGGGGATGTAGCGATCGCCGATCCACTTGCTCGCTGAACCGTGGAAGAACGCGACCGGCGCCGACGGTGCGTCCGCGCCCGGACGGTTTGCGGCGATCACCCGCCGCGCGATGTCGGAGTCGAACGGGTCGGGCTCGGACGCCAAGTCCTCGATTCGCATGCGTGCCAGTCCGCCCAGGGCCAGGGGGAGGACGGACATGTCCTTGACCCAGGACGCCAACAGCAGCGCCTTCGGGCCGAACAACTCGACCATCTCGGGGTGCTCACGTGCGAGACCCATGCTCGCCGCGCCCAGCAGGCCGGCCGCGACGGTGCCGTTCATGGTGTCCAGCAGCATCGAGAAGTCGGTGGGTGTTCCACCGGCGACGGCACCCGCCAACCTCACGTCCGGCGCGTACCTCGGGTGCAGTTGCGCGGTCCACGTGGTGGCGATCGCGCCGCCGCTGTAGCCGTAGGCCACCACTGGGCTGTCGGCGAGCTCCGGGGCGACGACCGTCATCCCGCGTAGCGAGTCCAGGACGGCATGCCCGGCCATCGTGCCTTCGGAGTACGACATCCGCGGGCCCTGGTGATCGGCGACGAGGACGGCGTATCCGCGGGCGAGCCAGAGCGGCATCACCGGCGGGAGGTCGGCACCGACACCGTGCACGAGCCGGACCGACGGCGTGCTCTTGGCTCCGAGGGAATCGATGGCCACGTTGTGGGCGACGACGGGCCGCGGTCCGCGCCCGGTCCACGGCCGCTTCGGGATCAGCAGCGAGGCGGTGACGCCGGCGGGGAGACCCCGCGCGTCGGTCGATCGCACCATGAACTGATGCAGGGCGGTTCGCGGCCGGGGCACCAGACCGCGGGTCGTGCGCTGCCGGATCACCGCACCGGGTGCAAGGTCCTCGATGCCGGGAGGGGTGAGAAAGAAGGCGTCGTTGCCGATCGGCGTCGGAAGGATCGCGGCATGCGGATCGTCCGGAGGCTCCAGGGGCAGTCGTCGAGCCAGCACGCGATCGAGCACACCGAACACAGTCATGATCCCCCGACATTCTTCCCGAGCCTTACCGATCCCCGGCGGTCACCCTGCAGCGGAGGCGGTAGGTCAACGCAAAAAGGAGACGTTCCCGCGGACCATCCCCGATGCCCCGTCCGGGTCGACGGTGACCCGGACACCGATCGGTTTGTCGCACTGGCGCAATGCCGTCACCTCGTCGTTGAGCGGCACAGCCAGCGCGCAGGCCAACGCGTCCGATGGGGGCGCACCACCCGTTGCCGGTGATCGCGCATCAACTCGAATCGGCCGCTACGCCCTTATGGAGGACTTCCTCGACAGTGAGGGCTTGCGGGGCGTCACACGTAAGCTCTAAGAGCATGGGGCATCGTCGCCTGCGTCTGCCACGGCGCTGCACCCATCTCACT
The DNA here is from genome assembly GCF_002258235.1 of Rhodococcus sp. 06-470-2. NCBI lineage: Bacteria > Bacillati > Actinomycetota > Actinomycetes > Mycobacteriales > Nocardiaceae > Rhodococcus > Rhodococcus sp. 06-470-2. The sequence goes on from NZ_NOYB01000037.1 coordinate 18,964, forward strand.
GCAGGCAAGAAGATGGCCGGATTCGCTTGGGCCGAAGAAGTTTTCGCTATTCACGTCATGGCGTGAACCTCACCGGTCGGGTTCCTCGACCGAATGCACGGTCAGCTCGACGCGAACAGCCGGTTCGAGGTGATTGGCCACAACATCAGCGGCATGTTCGTCCGTGTAGTGGCCGATGAGGATGCCTGTCCCGAGGCCATTGACCAGGGCCGCCAACCTCACGCACTCGCTGCGAACGAGATCGGGTGCAATCTCGTTCGCAGCGAGTGTGCCCTCGAGCACCCCGATGAGCTCGCTCTCGAGCCTGTCGACACCGCTGATGGACGGTTGCTCCGCGATCTGAGGGCTCGTCATTACCAAGACGGCGTAGGACATGCTCGGTTGATGAAATACCCGGCTTTTTTCGTCTGTGGGAAGGGCCTCGGACACGAACGCTTCGATTACCGAACGCGCCGGGCGCGACAGCGGGATGTCGGCCAGCCGCTGTGCCCAGCGTTCGTGACTGCAGCGCTCGAGATAGTATGCCGGATTCCCAGGGGTCGTTCGAGTTGTTCCACGTAGTCTCGGGGGTGTTGACGCTGATGGCCGACGGCGAAGTTGCGACCGTCGGGACCGGGGAGTCTGCGAGGCTCAGAAGCGACCGGATATATCGGTACGTGAACGACGAATCGGTTCCGACGACGTTCTTCAGAACGGTCGTACTTGCTAGGTAGAGAATCGAACGGGGCCGAGATTCGTCGCTGCCAGACATAGTGCCATCGTTGTTCGCGACCGGTATCGCAAGAGTGAGGACATGAGGAGGCGATCGAATGCGGACTTTGGGGCTCATCGGCGGAATGAGCTGGGTCAGCACCGCCGAGTACTACCGGCTCATCAACGAGATGACCGCCGACAGACTCCAGGGCTTGCACTCTGCGCACATCGTTCTGGAATCCGTTGACTTCGGTGAGATCGAAGCACTCAAGCTCGAGGGTGAGTGGGACGAGATCGGTGCCAGATTGGTCTCAGCAGCGCGCCGACTCGAAACTGCAGGGGCCGATGCGATCGTGTTGTGCACCAACACGATGCACTACGTCGCTCCGCAGATCGAGAGGTCGCTCCACGTGCCCTTTCTGCACATCGGCGACACTACGGCCGAGGCTGTGGCAGAGCATGGTCTTTCGAAGGTGGGCCTGTTGGCCACTGCGTTCACGATGGAAGAGGCCTTCTATCGCGAACGCTTCTCCGCACGCGGAGTGCACTTGGTGACTCCGGACGCTGCGGGCCGCGAGGCGGTCAGCAGCATCATCTACGACGAGTTGTGTCACAACATCGTCACGGAGCAATCGCGTGAAATCTACCTCGCGGTGGTCGACAACCTCATCGACGCGGGATGTGAAGGCATCGTCCTCGGATGCACCGAAGTCGAACTGTTGATACAACCGGATGACCTCGTCGTACCCACTTTCCCATCCACGCGTTTGCATGCCCGAGCGGCCGTGGACTTTGCACTGCCCGCGCCACCGAATTCCGCTGACTTCGAGAATCTCAGCGCGCCAACGAGACACTGAGTTTTCTTCGCGGCCGAGCTCGACACGCTATTCACCGCAACGTCCTTCCGGCGGGCACTGCGTGGCGGGGCGGGGCGAACTGCTCAGATTGCTCGACAACAACGTCGAACCAGGCACCGATCACTCGAGTCGAATCACCGGCGGGGGAGACCAGCTGCCCGGCCGGGGTCCGTAGAGCCTGAGCATGAGTCGGAAGTCACCGGGCGGGCAGGGAAGCCAATTGACAGTCGTTCCCGGTGCGGGACGGGTCGTTCGAATCACCACGGTCAGTGACCCGTCCTCGTTGTGTTTCAGGTCTGGTGTGCGGTCGGTGATGGCATACCGGTCGAGTTCGTTTGCGTAAAGAAGTCCCTTCGCGTGGTACACGGTCACCGACCAGAAATACTTCGCCGGAGGAAAGTGACCGGCCCGAAACGTGATGGCGTAGTTGTTCGCGCCGTTGAGTGGACGGCCATCCTCGTCCTGTTCGCACACGGGGTAGGACGCCTCGGCCGCCGGGTTGATGTAGATCTGGGAGTATGCGACGGCGGCTCGTAGAAGATGATCTGAGCCGAACTCCGCACCAGCGTCGTTGATGGCCCAGCCGTTGACGAGTCGACCCATCGATTTCACCTGCGCGGCAATGTCTTCGAGACCTGCCAGTAGCCCGTCGGCGATGTTTTGCTCGGTTGCGTCACGGTCGACTGTGTCTTCGAGTGCATCGACGAGACGGCGGTAGGTATGTCTCACCCAGCTCGGTACGTCCGAATCGGCAAGGCCACCGATCGCGTGATCGAGGGCGGCGAGAAATGCGACGGGTCGCCGCTGTTCGTCGGAACGTTCGACGGTGCTCAGAACAAGGTCTGCACGTTCAGCCGTCGGTGAGGACGGGCCGGTCAGAACGATGAGGTTCTGCAACTCGTGGACCCTGTGCAAGTCCCCTTCACGAGATGGATCAACGAGAATCCGGATGGCGATCATGACGAATCTCGATCGACAGGCAATCCATCCGTCCGCAGCCGTATCCGCGGACCCGGGTGTCCGCCGGAACAAGGTGATCGTAGGGATGCGAGATCCATGCGTCCTTTGCCCGAGGGCCGTGTTCGTGGACGAGTCCGCCTCACCGATCTGCACGCTGTAGTAGCGGTCGGCGAAGTCCGGCAGCCGGAGCTCGAAGGTGCCCGAGTCCAGGTCGACGAACGCCAGCGAGTAGAGGGTGTCGACATTCGGGGCGACGCCCGCCGTCAGCGTGGGATCGGCCAATTCGCGTTGGTGGCCCAGGTGATTCAGCGGGGCTCCGGCGGACGTGGATGTTCGCTGAACGTAGGGATCCGACGGAGAAGTGAAGCGCAGCCTCAGGCGTTGGGCAAAGACCACGGGGAACCCCCAGGCCTGGAGTGCGCGCGCATCGTCGCGCAGATCGGGGTGTGTCGGCGTGTTCTGGTTCGTCATGTTGCCCCTTGAGATGAACTGAATTCACCTTGACTGTAGTCTGGAAACAGTATCGAAAGTCGTGATTCGAGAAGGTCCGGACGCAGCGAGGCTCCGGCTGCAGCGCAGTTCGAGAGGTCGAAGTGAAAGACGGCAGGCGTGGCAGATTTCCTCGGTCGGTCTATTCCGTTGGGAGCGAGCCTGATCCACGCTTCAGTCTGGCGAACGAGCGAACCTATCTGGCGTGGATTCGAACGTCGCTGGCGTTGATGGCGGCAGGGGTGGCCCTCCAGGTGTTCGGCATCGGTGGCGGCTCCGCTCCGAGTGTGGTGGCCTCGGTGATGCTGATCGTGGCGTCGATCGGGGTTCCGCTGCATGCGTGGTGGGGCTGGGCACGAACCGAGAAGAGTATGCGCAATTCCGAAGCGCTTCCGTCTCCTCGTATCGCTCTGCCGTTGGCGTCGGTCCTCGCAGCGGTCGGCGTTCTGGTTCTGTGGTCCGTCCTGTGACGATGCGGCGACGCCGACGGGAGCAACCGGCCGGGCGGCCGGGCGGCCAATTGGGCGACGGGGGATTGCAGGTCGAGCGAACCGAGTTGGCCTGGGCGCGAACGGAGTCGGCGGTTGCGGTGTGCGCGGTGATCGGTATCCGCCTGAGCGCGCACACCCGCCAGCCGGCGTTGGTTGCGCTGGCCGTCCTCGTCAGCTTCTGTGCGGCGGGGCTGCTGGTCTCGGGGTGGATCTCGCGAACGAGGTGCGGACGGACGGACGGGACCGAATCGACGGTGCCGCTCGCGTTTCCGTTGCGTGCCCATGTCATTGCAGCGTTGATCCCGACCCTCGGACTGATCGCCCTGACCTTCGTCATCTGGACCGCTGTTTCATGGTGACGTGGAAAAGCGCAGGCCGTGACGGTGCGATCCCGTCACGGCCTGCCCTCGATCTCGAGTAGCTGCAGAGTGCGCTACCCCAGGAACTGCTGTTCCCACTCCGCGGACTGTTGGTCGACGTACTGCTTGGTCAATTTCTCGGGGTCGGGAGCGTGGACATCGTGCGCGTCGGCGGTGGCCCCCGCAATGCCGGGCAGTGCCGTCGCTACTCCGATGGCCTGCGCAGTTTGTCCCTCCGTTCTGACGAGAAAGTCCGCGAGGACCTGAGCCGCATTGGGATGAGGAGCAACCGCGGTGACATGCCCGTAGAAGGGGGTTCCCCACGATGGGTTCGGCAGAGCCCAATTCACCGGCGCACCGGCCGCCACCTCTTGAACCAGTGGCTGCACCATCGGTGCTACGACTATTTCTCCCGACGTCAACGCCTGCGCGATTCCGAGGGCGCTGGGATAGATCCTCGGCTCCTGCGCGGCGAGCCGTTCCTGGTAGTCGTCGCCGAAATTCTTGCGGTAGAAGTCGTAGAGATCGACGTACGATGCGATGCCCACGGGGCTGACAACGCCTACTCGCCCTTTGTATTCGGGGGCCAGAACATCTCGGGGATCGGCCAGGCCGTTCGCAACCGCATCGGTGTTCCAGCCCATGCCGAAGGTGGCCGCGACGTTCAGGAACAAGCGGTTGTTCTTGATGCTGGAGTCCCGGTCGTACTCGGGGTTGTCGAAACTCGGGCCGCGTAGCTCCTGTGAGTAACTCCCGGAATCCGCGGCGGACGCGATCCACGCGGTATCGGTGACGACGTGGACGTCGGCGATACCCTTCTTCGTCTTGTTCTCCACCTCGACGCGAGGGTTCAGGTCTGCGTCCGTGCCGCGGACGTACTCGAGAGTGATGTTCGGGTACTTCGCATTCCACGCGGCTTTGACGCTGTCGAGGATGGTGGTGTTCTGGCTCGAGTACAGAGTCACCGAGCCTTCTTGCTCGGCTGCCGCCACCACTTCTTCCCAGCTCCCATCCACCGACGCAGTCTCACCCGCAGACGAGCCGCAGGCGCTGAGTGCGGCAGTCGACACAGCGAGAAGCATCGCGGTGATGACGTGTTTTGACCGAAGCGAATATCGCATGACGTCGTCCTCCTAGTTGAACTGACCTCAGTTCACCAGGTAGGGTACGTGATGTCAATCACTTCCTGAGGGTGGTGTGATCGTTCGGCGAGAAAGGACTGTCCACCGATGCGTACGTACGACGCGAACTCGGCCGATCAGCTCACTGCAATCGATACGGCGGACATAGTCCCGTCGGACGCGGTGGACCGACAGGAATGGGCGCGTTCGTCGGTGCTGCAGGCCGTGATCTACGGCTTGCCGTCGGTGTACCAATACGCCGCCATGTGCTCCGCGTGTGCACCGCCCGGAAGCGACGACCCGTGGGCGCTCGACACGCTGGTTCACGAGCGAACGATTGCCGGTGCGGATTTCGAGGCCTTTCGGGTTCCCAACGTCGACACGCTGTATTCCAATGCCTGGCTGGACCTTTCGGACGGTCCGATTGCCATCGTCCTGCCCGATTTCGGCAGTAGGTACTACACGTTGAACTTTCTGGATGCCTACAGCAACGCCAGCAACGTCAGCAGGCGTACGCACCCCGAGCAGCCACGTGAGCTGCTTCTCGCGTGTGCGGACTGGACCGGCACGGTCGCGGACGGCGTGGAGGTGTTCCGGGTTGCGACACCGATCATGTGGCTGTTGATGCGGATTCAAACGTTCGGTGTGGCGGACTTGCCGGCCGTGCACGGTCTGCAGGACGCGGTCACGATCGACGCACCTGCCCCGTCGGCGCGGACGTGGCCGGTGGTCGATCCTCGTGCGGTCGAGACCTCCTCGTCAGCGTTCCTCACTGCCCTCGATGCGTCGCTGGCTCTCAACGGAGTGCCGTTCACCGACATATCCCACGTGCACCAATTCCGTCATCTCGGTGTGGGTACGGGCACCTTCTCTGTGAACGACCTCGACGAGGCAACACGTGAAGGCATGGAACAAGGTTTCGATACAGCGATGACCATGTTGTCCCGGTCTCGATCACTGCTGGGACGTCGCACCGAATCCGGCTGGACGCGGGTGCTCGGCAAGGGTGCCCACGGGCACAACTTCTTTGCACGTGCGGTCATGAACTACGTCGGTCTCGGTGCCAACGTTGTCGAGGAGAACTGCTCGTACAACACCTACGTCGACCACGAAGGACGCCCACTGTCGTGCGAAGGCGGAGACGATTACCGCATCGAGTTTTTCGCTTTACCACCGGCACAGGCTTTTTGGAGCATCACACTCTACGACGCGCAGACCGGCTGGTTGTACGACGCACCCGGGAAGAAGCATTCGGTGGGATCGGCGGTCAATGGAGGCGACGGAGCATCGGGACCGTCGACCATCACAGTGAGCGCATCGCCGTCCACGACCGACAGTCCCGATCACGCCTGGCTTCCGGCACCCCAACATCCGTTCTTTCTGGTCCTGAGGATCTATCAACCGGCCGAGGATGCCCTGAGCGAGAACTGGACGCCGCCGCGCGTCGTGCGGTCGAATGGCGGACTGCTCTGAACCGGTGCGTCTGGGTTCACAGTCGGCAGAGCGTCTTTCCGGTCGTTCGCCCGTTCAGTAGATCGACTAGTGCGGTGGAGGCGTGCTCGAGGCCGTCGTAGATCGATTCCTCGTGGATCAAGGTCCCGTTTGCCAGGCGGCTTCCGACAGTGGATCGCACTCTGTCGTAGAGATGGCCGAACGAGCCGGCTCGAAATCCTCGGACCGACAAGCTTTTCGCCGTGATCTGAAACAGATTCGACGGCAGCGTGTTCGAGGTCTCGTAGGTGGAAATTGCCCCGCACATCACGACGCGTCCTTCGGGGTTGAGTGCGTCGAGGGCGGCGATGAAGTGAGAACCGCCGACGTTGTCGAAGTATGCGTCGATCCCGTCCGGGGCGGCCTGTGCGAGCAGGCTGCCCACGTCGCCGTCGTGGTAATCGAACGAGCTGGAGGCTCCGAGGGCATCGACCAGGTGATCGGCCTTGCGTCGGCTGCCTGCGGACGCGATCACCGTGCACCCGTGGTGGACTGCGAGCTGGGTGGCGATGCTCCCGACTGCTCCTGCGGCTGCCGAGATCCAGACGGTATCGGACGGTCGGATGCCCATGACCTCGAAGAGGCCGACATAGGCCGTGAGGCCAGAACTACCCAGCGGGCCGAGATACCACTGTTGGGGCCAGTCGTGGGCGTCGATTCTGGTGAGGGTGCCCGCGCCGCCCAGCCCGCCGGCCGCGGCGGAGACCACTGCGAAGTCGCGGTAGCCGTGCATGTGCGACACCAGATCTCCGGGCCGAAAGTCCTCGTGCCGTGACTCGACGACGATGCCGAGTGCCAATCCCACCAGCGCATCTCCAATCCGGAGGGGTGGGAGATATCCGGACGGTGCCGATTCACCCAATCGCAGACGAATCGACGGATCGATCGAGAGCCAGGTATTTCGTACCAGCACTTCGCCATCGAGCAGTGGGGCGAGCGGGATGTCCGTCAGCTCCAGATGCTCGGTCGTGAGTTTCTCGCTGGGGTGGGCGGCGAGGCAGAGCGCTCGGCTGATCATGGTCGAGGTCGGGCTCCTTCGAGGCGGGTCGACGATTGTGAGGGGCCGAGCACCGCTCAGGTGAACTTGCTTTCCCACTCCTGTTGAAACTGCGAGACCTTCTCGGGCGTCAGCGAATCCGTATCGGGCAGTGGAATGTCCTGAGCCGACGCGACAGAGTTCTCGATGTCGGGCAGAGCGCTGCCGTAGCCTTTCGACAGAGCCCGCTGTCCGTCGGGGGTGACCATGAAGTCGGCCAACACTTGGGCGGCGTTGGGATGCGGAGCCGAGGACAACACGTGGGAATACCACGGGGTGCCCCACGCCGGATCGGGAAGCGTCCACTCCACCGGTGCTCCCGATTCCATTTCCCGGACGAGTGGCTGGACCATCGGTGACGCGGCGATCTCGCCCGAGCTCAGTGCCTGAGCCACGGCCAACGCGCCCGGATACACCCGAGGTTCCTGAGCGGCAAGCTTGTCCAGAAAGCCGCCACCGGCCCATTTTTCGTCGAAGAAGCGATACTCGTCGACGACTGCTGCAAACCCTGCCGGATTCACGACACCCATGCGGCCTTTCAGCGCCGGGTCCAACAGATCCTGCGGAGACGAGAGCCCGGCAGGGAGGGCGTCGGTGTTCCATCCGAGTGCGAATACCGCTGCGCTGGTGAGGAAGAACTCGTCGCCGAGGACACTGCTGGTCCGATCGTAAGCCGGGTCGTCGAACGCAGGGCCGACGATCTCGGTCGAATAGTTGCCCGATTCGGACGCGGTGGTGATCCACGCCGGGTCGGAGAGCATGTGTACGTCGGCTGTTCCGCGGTTTGTGCGGGCTTCAGTTTCTACTCGCGGGTTCAGCTCGACATCGCTACCGCGGGTGAATTCGAGATCGATGCCGGGGTATTTCGACTCGAAGGCAGCCTCGAGCGCCGCGAGGTTCTCAGGGTGTTGGGTGGAGTACAGGTGCACGCTCCCTTCGTCGTCGGCCGCGGCCACGACGTCGTCCCACGTTCCCTGCACCGGTGCGGAACCGGCTTCCTGCGACGACTGCCCGCAGGCCGCGGCGACGAGTGTCACCGCGACGATTCCGGCGGATAGCAGCGATCGACGTATTGTGCTCATGGCACACTCTTTTCGTTCAGGATGCGAGTGAGTAGACGCGCTGGCCGCGCGTCGCTTTGTCGACCAGGGACTGGGGCGGTTCGAAATGGGCTCCGTACTTCGACGCCAGCTCTCGGGCACGATCGACGAAACCCGGTAGCCCACCGTCGTATTGGTCGATGTACTGGATGACGCCCCCGGTCCAGGAAGGGAAGCCGATTCCCAGCAGCGACCCGATGTTCGCATCGGCGACGGTGGTCAAGACTCCTTCGTCCAGACATTTGACGGCCTCGATCGCTTCGGCGAACAGCATCCGTTCCTGCATGTCCAGGAGGGGGATCCGGCTGGAACCGGAATCGAAGGCGGTGCGTACGCCCGGCCAGATCCCACTTCGCACGCCCGAGTCGTCGTAGCTGTAGAAGCCGCCGCCCCCGGTTCGCCCGGAACGACCGAGTTCGTCGACCATCTTGTTCATCACCGCGTCGGAGCCATGGGTTCGAGGTGGCTTGCCCTCGCCGGCCGCCGCGCGTTCGTTCTCCTTGCGGATCTTCTGCGAGAGCGTGAGAGTCACCTGATCCATCAACTGCAGCGGCGGGACCGGATAGCCCGCCTGTGCGCCGGCCTGTTCGACGAAGACGGGATTGATGCCTTCACCGACCGCGGCCATCGCTTCGTCCAGGAATGCGCCGATCACTCGCGAGGTGAAGAACCCGCGGCTGTCGTTGGCGACGATGGGGGTCTTACCGATCTGGAAGACGAAATCGATGACCTTCGCGAGCGTCGAGTCCGATGTGCGCTTGCCGCGAATGATTTCGACCAGTGGCATTTTGTCGGCTGGTGAGAAGAAGTGGATCCCGATGAAATTCTCGGGTCGACTCACACCGTCGGCCAGAATGGAGATGGGGAGCTGGGAGGTGTTGGAGCCCAGGACGACATCCGCGGGAACGATACCGTCGAGCTCGCGGAAGATCTGTGTCTTGACATCTACCGACTCGAATGCGGCTTCGATGACCAGATCTGCGGCGGCGCAGTCGGCGGCGTCCGCGGTCGGCCGGATTCTGCCGAGCAGCGCCGCGGATTTCTCGGCGGTCGTCGACCCCCGCTCGAGGGCCTTCGCCTCCAACTTCTCCGCGTAGTTCTTTCCGCGATCGGCGGCGACCTGGTCGACATCCCTGAGCACGACCTCGACACCGGCCCGGGCGCAGACGTATGCGATTGCGGCACCCATCATTCCGGCACCGATGATTGCCACGGTGCGGGTGGTGAACTTGTCGTGGCCTGCCGGGCGTGAGGTACCGCGTTGGATGGTCTGCATGTCGAAGAAGAACGCGCGAATCATGTTCTGCGCGACGCGACCGGTCATCAATGAGACGAAGTAGCGGGTCTCTATACGATCCGCCGTGTCCACATCCACCGACGCGCACTCGGTCGCGGCGGCGAGGATCGCCCTCGGGGCGGGGGAGGGCGCGCCCTTGAGCTGCTTGCGTAGCAATGCCGTTGCCACGAGAAGATTCTGGGCAACGGCCGGATCGGTCGGCGCACCACCGGGAATGGTGAAACCCTTGACGTCCCACGGCTGCACCGCCGACGGATTGTCGACGATCCACGCCTTCGCGGCCGGGACCAACTCGTCGAGACGGCCGACGGTGGCATCGATCAGACCGAGCCTCGTCGCGTCCGCCACCGAGTGCTGCTGACCCTTCGTCAACACCTTCGAGAGGGCGGCATCGAGTCCCATCAATCGGACCGTTCTGACGATGCCGCCACCGCCGGGTAGCAAGCCGAGCGTTGCTTCGGGAAGACCTATTCTGGTGCCCGGCTGATCCACCGCGATGCGGTGGTGGGTGTGCAGCGCAATCTCGAAGCCACCCCCTAGGGCTGCGCCGTTGATCGCGGCCACCACGGGGCGCCCGAGAGTTTCGAGCCGTCGCAGAACGCTCTTGATGCCGTCGATTCGGTCGGTCAAGGCGCGGGCGACGTCCCGCTCGTCGACATCGCCCGGGTCGGCCGTCATGTCGCCCAGATCGCCGCCGGCGAAGAACGATTTCTTGGCCGACGTGATGACCACACCCGTGATGTCGTCCTTTTCGGCCTCGAGTCGCTCCACCGCGCCTGCCATCGATGCGATGTACGCGTCGTTCATGGTGTTCGCGCGCTTGCCTGCGTCGTCCATCGTGAGGACGACGATGCCATCGGCGTCGCGTTCCCACCCGATCATGTTCTCGCTCATGTTCTCTCGTATTCTCGTGTGTCGACGATGGGCGGTTCAGAGGCGTTCGATGACGGTGGCAACGCCCATTCCGCCACCGATGCACAGGGTGATCAGGCCGTATCGGCCACCGGTTCGTTCCAACTCGTCCAGCACGGTGCCCACCAACATCGCGCCGGTGGCACCGAGCGGGTGGCCCATCGCGATCGCTCCGCCGTTGACATTGGTCTTCTCGTGCGGGATGTCGAGGTCCTTCATCCATTTGAGCACCACCGAGGCGAAGGCCTCGTTCAGCTCGAACACGTCGATGTCGTCGACGGTCAGGCCCGCTCGCTTCAATACCGCCACTGTGGCCGGGGTCGGACCGGTGAGCATGATGGTCGGTTCACTGCCGACCTGGGCCGTGGCCACGATGCGGCCGCGTGGAACCAGGCCCGCGCGCGAACCGGCCGCGGCACTTCCGATGAGAACCAGCGCAGCACCGTCGACGATGCCCGACGAATTCCCACCGGTGTGCACATGATCGATGCGTTCGACATCGACGTACTTCTGCAGAGCCACGTCGTCGAATCCTGCTGCCTTCCCCAGCGCGGCAAAGGCGGGCTTCAATCTGCCCAGGCTGTCCGTCGTGGTGCCCGGGCGGCGGTGCTCGTCGTGATCGAGCAGAGTGACGCCGTTGAAGTCCTCGACAGGAACGACGGACTTCTTGAAATAGCCTGCATTCCACGCTGCCTCGGCGCGTCGCTGGGACTCCACCGCGTACGTGTCGACATCGTGACGGGAGAATCCCTCGACCGTCGCGATCAGATCGGCACCGATTCCCTGCGGAACGATGTAAAGGTCGTAGGCGGTGGCCGGGTCGGTGAACAGGGCACCGCCATCGCTGCCCATCGGCACTCGGGACATGGACTCGACGCCGCCAGCGATCACCAGGTCGTCCCACCCGGAGGCGACCTTCTGTGCCGCCAGATTCGTCGCTTCGAGGCCCGACGCGCAGAATCGATTGATCTGGGTGCCGGGCACCGATTCCGGTAGGCCTGCCACCAGCGCGGCGGCGCGGGAGATGACCGCTCCCTGTTCTCCGATCGGAGAGACGACGCCGAGGATGACGTCGTCGATGTCGGACGGATCCATATCGGGGAATCGGGCGCGGAGTTCGGTGATCAGCCCCGCGACGAGGTTCACCGGCTTCACTCCGTGCAGCGATCCGTTGCGGCCCTTACCTCTCGGCGTGCGAATGGCCTCGAAAATCAGTGCGTGCTCTGACATCTCGCTCTTTTCTTCTCTGTGGCGCGAGCCGTGCGGCTCTTCAGTCGAACGCCAGTTCCGGCGTGCGGGCGATGAGCAACCGTCGGACGTGCCCGTTGTCGTCGAGTTGGGCCGAGGCGTTGAACGACGCCTCGAAGGCTCCGTCGCGGGTGGTCCGTCCCAGCACCATCTCGGTGCCGTCGACGGATGCGCCGCGATCGAGATGATGGACCAGGGTGCTCTTCTCACGTTGCTGCAGGTATGCGACTAGACCGTCTCGGTCGCCGACGAACTCGGCTGCCTCGCCGAGTCCCTTGGAGAATTGGACCGACATACGAAAGTCCGCTGAAATCATGGTGAGGACCCGGTCCGGATCCTCGGAATCCATGTACTCGAACCAGCGGAGCAAGGTGGGCGTCGGGTGCATGTTCGACGTCATCGTCGATCTCCTTCATCGGTATCGAGGAGGGTGAATTCGGCATCGAAAGAGACCTGGTACCGGTCGATGAGGCCGTCCGGACGAACTCGCATGACTCCGACGAAGAAGCCCGTCGTTCGATCTCCCTCGGTCACCGCACCGTGCACGAATTGCAGGTCGTGGTCGACGGCCGATCGAAGAACTCGATGCTTGCGATCGACGGGAGGCCGGCCGGCCAGGTATTCGAGCATGGCGGCCCGCCCGGTCTTTCGATTCGCCCCGCCCGGCAGGATCATCGAGAATTCGACGTCCGCCGACAACATTGCCACCGCCTCGTCCAGGTGGCCGGCGTCCAGGGTGGCGTAGTACTCCACTATCTCCAGTGACATGAATTGAACTTAGTTCAGGCAAACCCTGTTTGTCGAGGGTTTCAGACGTTATGGTTCGAGAAAGAACTGAATTCAACTCGAGTGGAGCGACATGACATCATCACACCGCGACGCGCAAGTCCCCTGGCCTCGTTCGGAACCATCGGCGCTGACGCCCGGCAGTGAACAGGCCGAGATTCGCGAGACCATCCGTGGGGTTCTGGGCAGGTACTCGACGATCGAACAGGTGCGTTCCGCAGCGGACTCCACTCCCGGCTACTCGGTCGATCTGTGGAAACGACTGGTCACCGACATGTCGGTGACTGCCCTCGCCGTTCCCGAGGAGTCGGGCGGACTCGGCTACGGAATGGTGGAGCTGGGCATCATCCTCGAGGAGTGCGGTCGCGCTCTCGCCGTCGAACCCGTCTATCAGCATGCAGCCGTGGGTGTTCGCGCCGTGATGGAGGCGGGCAATTCGGACGTGTTCGAGGAACTTCTCGACGGCACCACGGTCGCTGCGGTGAGCGCGCTGACCGCCGAGTCCGACGACCTCGACGCTCACCGAATCGGCGACGGTTGGGTTCTGAGCGGACAGGCACGCTTCGTGGTCGGAGGTGGTGGTGCCGATCTCATCGTTGTCAGCGCCCGCTGTCCAGAAGGGGCTGCACTCTTCGCAGTGTCGGCGACAAGCGCGTCTGCAGTGCGTGATCGGCGTGTTGTCGACTCCACCAGGCGTCAGGCGGACATCTCGTTCGATGGAGCCGCGGCGACGCTTCTGGTTCCGACCGCTCGCGCAGCCGAGGCGATCGCACGAATACAGGACGTGTCGACTCTGGCGCTCGCGTGCGAGAACACCGGTATCGCCGATGCCCTGCTGCAGATGACGCTCGACCACGTCAAGGCGCGTCATCAGTTCGGCCGCCCCATCGGTTCGTTTCAGGCGATCAAACACCGCCTGGCCGACATGCTGATCGAGCTCGAGCGGGCCAGATCGGCCGCCCGATATGCCGCAGCGGTGTACGACGAGGATCCCGAGGAGGCCCGGCTGGCGATTGCCGTCGCGGGTGCGGTGTGCAGTGACGCCGCGGTGCACGCGGCCCACGAGGCCGTGCAGCTGCACGGGGGAGTGGGTTTCACGTGGGAGCACTCGGCGCACAGCTACTTCCGTCGAGTTCTGGGAAACGAGGCACTGCAGGGTGATTCGCGGTCTCATCGGGCGCGGATCGCCGATTTGCTTGCCGTCTAGACCGATGGCCGCGGTCGCCGGGGATCGGCTATTGACGCCATCGCCTCGATGATCAATACTGAAGTGAATCCAGTTCAACTTGCACTCTCGAAAGGCTGTCTCATGATCGACACCGACCACATTCTGTTGGAGAAGGACGGCGACGTCGCTCGCGTCTGGCTCAACCGCCCGCACAAGAAGAACGCTGTCACGGTGGAGCTGCTGCATCGCCTGGACGAAATCATCGTCGAGGTGGACAACGATCCGAACCTCAAGGTTCTCGTGCTCCGCGGAGTCAACAACACCTTCTGCTCGGGCTTCGACCTCGACGAATTGCTGTCGGACTTCATCGGCACCACCACCGCCATGGACGTCGCCGTCCTGTCGGCGAAGGTGTGCGATCGTCTGTACTCCATGAACACTCCCTCCGTTGCGGTGCTCGAGGGTTACGTCACCGCCGGTGGCTTCGAACTGATGATTTCGTGCGACTTCGCTATCGCGGCCGACGACGCAAGAATCGGCGACTTCCACATCCGCCGTGCATTGTTCGGTGGTGCCGGCCCCATCTACCGCCTGCCCCGCATGATCGGCATCCGCAAGACGAAGGAACTGATGCTCACGGGCAAGCTCCTCAGTGGCCAGGAAGCGGTGGACTTCGACCTGATCAATGCGTCCGCGCCGGCCGCGGACCTCGACAAGACCGTCGACGAGTTCATCGGGAACCTCACTGACAAGAGCCCGTTCATGATGAAGCTGACCAAGATGTGCATCGACCGCGGTCTGGATGCGGACATCCAGTCGCTCATGGTCATGGAGCATCTCGCAGTCGGCAATGCGCTCCAGTCCGAGGACGGCAAGGAGGGCGTCACCGCATTCCTCGAGAAGCGTGAGCCCAAGTGGGTCGGGCGCTGATCCGCTCCACGTCCGCGTTCTGACCGAACAGCCCGAAAGGCAGCATCAATGGAGCAGGCAACGGCCGTCGCACTCGAGGGCAGCAGGTGCACTGTGTGCAGTACCGTGGCTTTCCCCGCGAGTGCGATGTGCAGCAGGTGCGCCACACCGACTGCGGAGAACATCACGCTGAGTACGCGAGGAACCCTGTGGGCCTACACGATTCAGCGTTTCGCGCCCAAGTCTCCTCCCTACGTGCCACCGGCCGGCGGGTTCGTTCCCTTCGCAGTCGGCTACGTGGAACTGCCCGAGGGCATCAAGATCGAAGCGATCATCGACTGTGAGAGCTTCGACGAACTGGATGGGGCACCGGTGCGTCTGACGTCCACCGCGCCGGTGCCCCGATTTGCTGTCGACACACTCGGCACGCAACCGGAATCGACAGGAATCACACAGTGACACAAAATGTTTCGATCATCGGTGCCGGCCTGTCGAAGTTCGGCCGCCAGCCAGGAGTGTCCGGCAGGCAGATGGCCGTCACCGCGATCGGCAACGCACTGATGGATGCAGGAGTGGCCTGGCCGGACGTGCAGGTCGCGTTCGGTGGCAGTGACGGCTCGGGTCTGGCCGACACTCTCGTCGCCGAACTGGGTTTCACCGGCATCCCGTTCACCAACGTCAAGAACGGTTGCGCAACAGGCGGAAGCGCGTTGTTCTCGGCGGTCAACGCCGTGCGCTCGGGCTCCGCGGACGTCGCTCTCGCAGTCGGATTCGACAAGCATCCGCGTGGCGCGTTCGACCCACGACCGGCGGAGTGGGGACTCCCCGACGGCTACGGCGAGGCCGGTCTGATGGTCACCACCCAGTTCTTCGGTGCCAAGATCTCCCGCTACATGCGTCAGCACGACATCTCGAGTCGGACGCTGGCCCTGGTCGCCGAAAAGGCATATCGCAACGGAGTTCTCAACCCCAACGCCTGGCGACGCGAGGCCATGGATGCCACGACCATCGCCGAAGCCGACATGGTCAACGATCCACTCACGCGGTACATGTTCTGCTCACCGGGTGAGGGAGCGGCTGCCATCGTCGTGGCCGGCGAGGACTACGTCGCGCGAGCCACCGGTCGGCCCGTGAAGATTGCCGCCATCACCCACCGAACCCGCCGATTCGGATCCTTCGAGGTCTTCAGCCCCTCCGTCCAGGGGGCCGGCGAACCCACCAGTGTCAGCGCCGACGCGGCACGTGCGGCCTTCGAGCAGGCCGGCATCGCTCCGGGTGACGTCGACGTCGCGCAGCTTCAGGACACCGAGAGCGGTGCCGAAATCATGCACATGGCCGAATGCGGGTTCTGCGAGCCCGGCGAGCAAGAAGCCATGATCGCGGCCGGGGAAACCGACATCGGTGGACGCCTGCCGATCAACACCGACGGCGGTTGCATCGCGAACGGAGAACCCATCGGAGCCTCCGGTCTGCGCCAGGTGCACGAGATAGTGACCCAGCTACGTGGCGAAGCCGGCGAACGCCAGGTCCCCGGTACTCCGCGAGTCGGTTTCACCCACGTGTACGGCGCACCGGGCATCAGTGCCTGCACCGTGCTGACTGTCTGACCCGAGACGAACCAGAGGCAATGCAGTGACACAACGAACGTTTCCGGACATCGACGAGTTCGGCGAGCAGGCGACCGCATGGTTGAAAACCGTTGCAGCGCCACGTACCGACTCGGTGTGGGGCGACGGGCCGGATACGGTCGCCGTCTTCGAGAACTGGACCGCGGAGGAAGAGCAGGCGCACACCGACCGGATTGCCGCCTACGAGCAGGCGAAGTTCGATGCGGGATGGGGCGCGTTGAATTCCCCGGTCGAGTACGGTGGCCGCGACCTACCGCTGTCGTACGTGCTCGCCTTCCGGCGCGTCGAGGACACGTTCGACGTTCCCAAGAGGACCGAGATGTTCTCTGTCACCCAACAATTGGTGGCACCCACCATCGCGCAGTGGGGAACCGAACAGCAGCGTACCCAGTACGTCCGGGCAATGCTCCGAGCTGACATCATTGCCTGCCAGTTGTTCTCCGAGACCGAAGCCGGTTCCGACCTGGCCGCGGTCCGGACGCGAGCAACCCAGGCGGAGGACGGGTCGTGGACGATCGACGGTCACAAGGTGTGGACATCGGGTGCCCGTGTCGCCGACTACGGAGTTGCGCTGTGCCGGACCGACTCCACCGTCGCCAAGCACGCCGGATTGACGATGTTCCTGGTTCCGATGGACGCGCCCGGGGTCGATGTGCGTCCCATTCGTCAGATGACGGGCGGAAGCTCGTTCAACGAGGTGTATCTCGACGGGGTACACCTCAGTGACGACTATCGGCTGGGTCCGGTCGGCAAGGGCTGGCAGGTTGCCCTGACTGTGTTGGCGGCCGAACGCCTGGACGGTGGAAATCTCGGGCTCGCGAATGCGGATCGCGCTGTGGCCCTTGCTCAGAACCTCGGCCGTGAGCTGACCGAGATCGAGCGCGACGCGGTTGCCGATCTGGTGACGCGTAGTTTCGTCCAGCGGATCGGCAACATGAGAGTGGCCGGTGCTGTCATCGCAGGCAACGACCCGGGGCCGGAGGCCTCGCTCGGAAAGCTTCTTGCCACCGACACGATGGCCAGAACTTCCGAGGTCGCGCGTCTGCTGCTCGGTCGTCATCTGACGTCCGACTCGGATCGCTGGGGCACCTTCGCCTGGTCCGAGCACCTGCTCGGAGCCCCGGGGTATCGAATTGCGGGCGGTACCGACGAGATTCAGCACAACATCATCGCCGAGCGTGTGCTCGGTCTGCCGAGAGAGCCGCGACCATGACCGAATCCTCCCTGCGCGCACGCGTGTCCGCCGCGCTGGACGCCGAGCTCGGCGTCACCGTCAGCACATTCGAACCGCTCCTCGGTGGACATTCCGGATTGACCTATCGAGTGAGCACGTCCGACGGCGACTTCGTCGTCAAGGCGGTCCCGGAGGGACAACGGTCGGTCGGGCGGCACGACATGCTCCGGCAGGCCTCGATTCTGCGCGCGCTCGCCGACACCGATGTGCCGGTACCGGCAATCGTGGCGGTCGACGAGCAGGAACCGGCGTGGTTCGCGATGGAGCTCGTCGTCGGAGAGTCGCTCGAACCGGTGCTCGACGACCCCGAGGTGGAACCGAGTATCGCGGCCGCGCGGATGCGGCGAGCCGCAGAAGTGCTGCCGGCGTTGCATGCCGTGCCGCTCGCCGACATTCCCGATACGGGCGACATCCTCTCGCCTGCGGATGAATTGGACCGGTGGTCCAAGACGCTCGCCGCGGTTCCGGTGGAACTCGTGGAGGGTGCCGACGAGTTGGTTCGACTGCTTCGCAGAGACATTCCGGCGGCGATCACACCCACACTCGTCCACGGGGACTACCGGTTGGGAAACATCATCTCCGACGGTCTCGAGCCGGCGGCTCTGATCGACTGGGAGATCTGGAGCGCAGGTGATCCACGCGTCGAATTGGGATGGTTTCTCGTCTTCGCCGACGGTACCAACTTTCCCGGTGTCGGCCGCGACGTGCCCGGTCTGCCCAGTACCGACGAACTGATCGCCTGCTACACCGGGAGCGGTCCGGCGCTGCCGGACATGACATGGTTCGACGCCCTGGGACGGCTCAAGATGGCAGCGATCATGGGCCACAACCTGCGTCGGCACCGCGAGGGGCGCCACATCGACCCGGATCAGGAAAAGCTGCCCGCGACCATCCGCAGGTTGATCGACACCGGCACCGCATTGCTCGCGCGCTGACGCACCATCACTCGACAGGAGCACACGGAAGTGGACTTTTCCTACTCACAGCGGACGGCCGAATTGTCGGCCACGCTCGAGACATTCATGAACGACCACGTCT
Organism: Rhodococcus sp. 06-470-2; assembly: GCF_002258235.1. Lineage (NCBI taxonomy): Bacteria > Bacillati > Actinomycetota > Actinomycetes > Mycobacteriales > Nocardiaceae > Rhodococcus > Rhodococcus sp. 06-470-2. The sequence goes on from NZ_NOYB01000037.1 coordinate 37,781, forward strand.
ATCCGGCCGAGAGTGTCTACGACGCTCAGATCGCCGCGAACGACAATCCGCACGAGCAACCGCAAATCATGCGGGATCTGCAGACCCGCGCCCGCGAGCTGGGGTTGTGGAACCTGTTCATGACCCACGACGACCTCGGTGCGGGCCTGACCAATCTCGAGTACGCGCCGCTCGCCGAGATCGTCGGCCGTTCCATCATCGGCAACGAGGCAATCAACTGCTCGGCGCCCGACACCGGAAACATGGAAATCCTGGCCATGTACGGCACGGAGGAGCAGAAGGAACAGTGGCTGAAGCCGTTGTTGGACTGTACCATTCGCTCTGCGTTCGCCATGACCGAACCCGATGTCGCCAGCTCGGACGCCACCAACATCACCTCGACCATCACGCGTGACGGGGACGAGTACGTCGTCAACGGCCGAAAGTGGTACACCTCGGGCGTTCTCGATCCCGACTGCAAGCTCATGATCTTCATGGGGAAGTCGGATCCGGACAGTTCCACCTACCGCCGGCAGAGCATGATTCTCGTTCCGGCCGACGCCCCCGGCGTAGAAGTGGTGCGCGACCTGCCCATGTTCGGGTTCCAGGATCGGCTGGGCCACGGCGAAGTTCAGTTCACCGACGTGCGCGTGCCCGCCGCCAACATGCTGGGAGAGGAGGGCGACGGATTCGCCATCGCCCAGGGACGGCTCGGGCCCGGCCGCATGCACTACGCCATGCGGGCGATCGGCATGGCCGAGCGCGCTCTGGAAATGATGTGTCGGCGCTCGCTCGTTCGGCAGGCATTCGGCGGACCGTTGTCCGATCGAGGTGTGGTACGTGAGTGGATTGCCCGCAGCCGCATGGAGATCGACCAGATCCGGTTGTTGGTGTTGAAGTCGGCCTGGTTGATGGATACCGCCGGAAATGCCTCGGCTCGTTCGGAAGTGGCGGCCATCAAGGTGGCTGCGATGGAGGTGGCCCACAAGGTCGTCGACCGAGCGGTGCAGACCTACGGCGCGGCCGGAGTCAGCAACGACACCATTCTCGCTCGGCTCTATGCCATCACCCGAGCTCTGCAGATTGCCGACGGCCCCAACGAGGTCCATCTGCGGACCATCGCCCGACTCGAAGTGAAGAGGTACGCATGAGTACGCCGAAATTGGACGGCAAGGTCGCCCTGGTGACAGGGGCGAGCCGTGGGCTCGGTCTGGCGATTGCACGTGGACTGAAGGACGCGGGCGCGACGGTCATCGTGTCGAGCCGCAAGCTCGAGGCCTGCGAGAGCGCTGTCTCGAGCTTGGGTGACGCAGGCCCGGGCAGTGCGCATCCGTACGCGTTGCACGTCGGGCACTGGGAGAGCATCGAACCGGCCGTCGACGACATCATTTCCCGTTTCGGGAGCCTGGACATCGTCGTCAACAACGCCGGGATCGCCCCGCTGGCGGAGAATCTCGTGTCGGTCACAGAGAGACTGTGGGACAAGACGATCGAGGTCAATCTCAAGGGACCGTTCCGGTTGATGGCCGTGGCCGGGGACCGGATGGCGGCTGCCGGAGGTGGGTCGATCATCAATATTTCGAGCATCGGTGCCGAGCGACCCAGCCCACCCGAGGCGATGTATGCGGCAGCCAAGAACGGGCTCAATGCGCTGACCCGCGCGTTCGCCCAGGAGTACGCGCCCACGGTGCGTGTCAACTGTGTGATGCCCGGCGGTTTCGCCACCGACATGTCCGAGAACTGGGACGAGGAGTTCATCGGCAAGATCGTCGACCGGCTCCCGGCCGGACGGCTGGGGCGGCCCGACGAGCTCGCCGGCTTGATCACTCATCTCGCCTCGGACGACGCCGGGTACACGACTGGCGCGATCATCCCGGTCGACGGCGGCCGTACCGCCGTGTACTGACCGATCACTCGTATTGTCCGACAATCAGTTTGGAAGTGGACACATGACCCAGGACATGTTCTCGCTGACCGGTCGCGTCGCAGTGGTCACCGGTGCCTCGTCGGGGCTCGGCCTCGGTTTCGCCCGGTCGCTCGCCGCGGCCGGTGCCACGGTGTACGCCGCCGCGAGACGGCTCGACCGGCTCGAAGCGTTGTCGGCCGAGATCCCGGCCATCGTGCCCGTGCGGTGCGACGTCACCGACGACAGCGACCGGCGAGCTCTCGTCGATCGTTGCTTCGACGAACACGGCCGGCTCGACGTCATGATCAACAACGCGGGCAAACCCGGCCCGCCCAACGCCGAGGACGAGACACTGGACGGTTTCCAGTCCATCCTCGACGTCAACCTGATCGCCGGGTTCCATCTGGCCACGTATGCGGTCGGCAAGATGCCGAGTGAGGCAACAGCGTCGATCATCAACATCTCCTCGGTGATCGGGCTGGTGTCCACTGCGCCGATCGGCGGTGCCAGCTACGCGGCGTCGAAGGCAGGCACGCTCGGCCTCACTCGTGAACTGGCCGGTCAGTGGGGTCGACGAGGCATTCGCGTCAACGCCGTGGTGCCGGGGTGGTTCGATACCGAGATGACCGATGGCCTGTTCACCAACGACAAGTCCGCAGGGTGGGTGCGGCGGAACACCATGCTCGGACGCGGCGGCGTCGACGGCGAGATCGACGGTGCCGTGCTGTTTCTGGCCTCCGATGCCAGCTCCTACATGACCGGTCAGACCCTGGTGGTCGACGGCGGATGGACTGCTCGCTGATGTTGGCCGTGCAGGTCCTTCAGTGGGGGAGCGCACCGGAGTTCCGGGAGGTGCCGGACCCGGTGCCGACCGGGCACGAACTTCTGATCCAGGTGGACGCAGCCGGACTGTGCGGATCCGATCTGCACGTGATGAACTCGAGCGCAGAGACTTTCGACTACGACTTGCCACTGACGCTGGGGCACGAAGTGGCCGGAACCGTTGCCTCGGCGGGACCGTCGGCAGACCCCTCCTGGATCGGCCGCGCCGTGGTCGTTCACGGAATCTGGAGCTGCGGAACGTGCCCGAACTGTCTGCGCGGCAGAGAGAACTACTGTCGCAGCCTCGCTCGGCGTCCCGACGGTCGGCTGGCCCCCATCGGAAACGGTCTGGGGTATCCGGGCGGCATCGCACAGCTGATGCTGGTGCCGTCCGAACGCGTACTCGTTCCGATCGGTGATCTCGATCCTCTCGGTGCCGCGCCTCTGGCGGACGCGGCACTGACCGCGTATCACGCCATTCGCACCAACTCCGCCGTGATCGACGAGCGAAGCAACGTGGTCGTGATCGGAGTCGGCGGCCTCGGCCACCTTGCCCTGCAGATCCTGCGCACCATGGGCGTGCCTCACATCATCGCAATCGACTCCAAGGCCGACGCCGCTGCACTGGCCGAGTCCTCGGGAGCGCACGAGTTCTACGACTCCGTTTCCGCTGCGACGCAACGGCTCAAGGCACTGGACGGTGCAGATCTCGTCCTCGACTTCGTCGGCGCGCCGACCACGACCGCCCCGGCGGCCGCCATGCTGCGGTCCGGGGGTTCTGTCGTGGTGGTGGGCAGTGCCGGCGGCCGACTGACGACCGGGAAGGATGTCGGTCTGGCCGCAGGATGGACGGTGGATGCCCCGTTCTGGGGTACCCGTGCCGATCTCGAAGCCGTCGTGGAACTTGCGCAGGACGGCGTGCTGCGCGCCGAAATCACCACCATCCCCTTCACCGAGGCCATCTCTGCATACGACCGGTTGCGGGGCGGATCCGTCACCGGCCGTGCAGTCCTCGACATGAGCGCATCACGAACCAGGAAAGAGTCAGACCAGTGAAACGGCTTGCCCGCGAGATGCTCGTCCGCGCCGAACAGACCCCCGATACCGTCGCAGTCGTCGACGAAGACGGCAGTCACACGATCCGGACCGTGGTCGAGGCGGCGACATCCCTCGCCGACGTGTTCGGCGGTATCGACCCCAGCCCGCCGACCGTGGTGATTCAGGCCGACAACACTTGGGGTGCCGTTGCGGCTGCCCTCGGTGTCGGTCTCGCCGGCGGTGTGGTCGCGGTGGTCAGCCCGCACGCCACGGAGTCGGAGTTCGCGCTGGCACTCGAGGACATTCGACCGGACGTCGTCGTGGGAACGCCCGAGGCCCTTCGTCATTGGGGTGTGTCCGACGAGCAATTTCCCGTGGACAAGCCCGCCTTCGGTTCGTACCGCGTGCGGGCGTCGGGTGGTGCGTTCGCCTCAGTCGCGCGATGGAACGGAGGTGATGCGATCGCGATGACCTCGGGCTCGACCGGTCGACCCAAGTGCGTGGTGCAATCCGAGGACGCGATCAGGTATGCGTCTCGATCCACCATCGATGCCGTCGGCCTCCGCCCGGGCGAGGCGATCGGTGCCTTCGTACCGCTGTCGTCGGTCGCCGCATTCTGCTTCGGAATGTATCTGCCTGCGCTACTGGGAGGTCCGATGGTCGCCATCGGGAAGTGGTCCCCGGAGGCGGCCCTGCGGGCAGCGAAGGAACACCGGATTGCCTGGACGATGCTGGTACCGACCATGGCGCTACAGCTCTCGGTCGCACCGAACTCCGAAGGCGCACTGAACACGATGCGCGCCATGACGGTCGGCGGCGGACCGATGAACGAGCGCGCGCTCGCCAAGGCCGAACAGTGGTTGCACACCACGTTCCTCCGAGTGTTCGGCATGTCCGAGTGCTTGGGCCACACGACACCCGCTCTCGACGACCCGGTGTCGATCCGCCTCGGACGCGACGGTCGGCCGTTTCCCGGCACCACTGTGCGAGCCGTCGACTCGGACGGCCGTCCGCTCCCCGCGGACGATATCGGTGCCGCCCAGGTCAAGGGACCGTCGCTGTTCGTCGGGTACGCCCGTGCCGGCACTCCGGTCCCGCCCGAGCTGACGCCCGACGGTTTTCTTCCGACCGGTGATCTGGTGGAGGTCGCGTCGGACGGCTCGATTCGCGTCATGGGTCGGCAGAAACAGATCATCATTCGCGGTGGCCGCAACATCGACATCAACGAGGTCGAATCGGCGATCGCCTCGCTGCAGTCTGTCGTGCAGGTCTGTGTCGTGCCGGTACCGGACGACCTGCTGGGGGAGCGCGCAGCAGCGCTCGTGGTCACCGGTGGTGAGGAGCTCGAACTCGAGGACGTCACCGCGCAGTTGGCCGAGGACGACTTTCCCAAGTCGAAGTGGCCGGAATACGTGTTCACCGTCGACGATCTACCGCAGAATCGCGTCGGAAAACTGTCCCGGCCCGATGCGACGGCACTGGCCAAGCAGCTCGCGGCCGCAACTGACTCGAATTCACATCGGAAAATGTAAACTCGAACGAGGCCGGAACACGTGCTATCAGTAGGGGCAACCATGACCGTAGGAACCGACGTCCGACGCGAGAGTCCGCGGTCCAAGCGAACGCGCATTCTGTCGGCGGCGATCGACCACTTCGGCAAGGTGGGATACGAGCACACCAAGTGGGCGTCGATCGCCGACGAGGTCGGTATCGGTCAGACCGCGCTCTACCACTACTTCGAGTCCAAAGCGCACTGCTTGTTGACCATCATGCGCATAGAACTCGCGGACTCCGCCGCCCGTTTCGTTGCGGCCACCGACGGCGTGACGCACGCCGAGGACGCACTTCGCGCCGCGATTGCCGCGTCCTTGGCGGCATCACCTCAGGACGCATTGGCCCGGCGCATTCTCCACAATCACATGGACCTGCTGGCGACCGAACGTCAGTCTGCCAAAGAAGAGGCCGAGCGAGTCGAATGCCGTGAACTCGTGCAACGGATCGAGAAGAACTGGACCGCGTTGATCGGGCGGGGGATCGAGGCGGGCCAGTTCGCGGAATCGAATCCGACGATGTCTGCGCGTCTGGTGCTCGCCCTGGTGGTCAGCGTATGGCGTTGGTACCGGCCGGACGGTCCTTTGAGCATCGACGACATCACTGCACTGGTCACGGACGCAGCCATCAGGGTCGTACGAAAGTAGTCCGCATGTCGTCGGCGCTGCCGATTCTCGACGGCCGGCGTAACTGAACAGAATTCACTTAGGAGAAAAATGTACAACCTGGTCCTCGTAGCCGCCCGTCCTGCCGAGTGGACTCACGATCAGTTCATCATGTGGTGGCGCGGCGAGCATGCCGACGTCACCTACCCCCTGCCCGGGTTGATCCGCTGGCAGCACACCGAACTGCTCGAAGCGTTCGGTGGCAGGTCCGAAGGGTGGGACGGCCTGTCGGTGCTCAGCTTCGAGTCCCGCGACGCACTCGAGGCCGCGCTGACCAGTGACGAGTGGAAGGCCGCGGTCGACCACGTCGGAACCATGGGCGGCCGACGGATGATGTGGTACGGCGACGAGAAAACGATGGTGCCCCTCGCGAGCGACGCGGGATGACGTCGTCGTGGGCCGACCCGGGTTGCTTCGAAGTGGCAGACGGTGTTCATCGCGTTCCTCTGCAGATGCCTCAGGACGGTCTGCGCGCAATCAATGTCTATGTGCTCGAGACCGATACGGGACTCGCGCTGATCGACGGCGGTTGGCACCGCGCGTCCACCCATGTCGAGCTCGTGGATGCATTACGCCTGATCGGGCGTCGACCGTCCGAGATCCACGACGTGTACGTCACTCATGTGCATCGTGATCACTACACGTTCGCCGTTGAATTGCGGCGTCGATACGGCACCCGGGTGCATCTCGGTGCCGCAGAGGCTCCGGGCATCGACGCCATCGGTCGATTGCGCAGCAACGTTCCGGTCAGCTCGATTCGTGAACTCGAGCGCGCGGGCGCACCCGACATCGCCCGCATCGCGTGGGAGAGCGGGAAGGCCGAGCCCTTCGACGCCTCGGACTGGGAGCTGCCGGACACCTGGCTGCAGCCCGGACCGCTCGATATTGCCGGTCATGCGGTTCTCGCTGCGCACACACCCGGGCATACCAAGGGGCACATGGTGTTTCACGATTCCGACCGGAATGTGTGTTATACCGGCGACCACGTTCTGCCCACCATCACGCCGTCGATCGGGTTCGAGCTCGGTGAGTGGGACCTGCCGTTGGACAAGTATCTGACGTCTCTGACCGCGATGCTCGACGGGCCGGACCGGACGATGTTGCCGTCACACGGCCATCCGGGTGCGGGTGTGCACGAGCGCTGCCGGCAGCTGCTCGAACACCACGATCGCCGTCTCACCGCTACCGAGAGCGTTGTCGAATCTGCCGGTCGCGCAACCGGGTCGGACGTGGCAGCCGGCCTGACGTGGACTCGGCACGAACGATCGTTCGCCACCATGGACAGCTTCAATCAGATGGTGGCGACCTGTGAGACGCTTGCGCACCTCGATGTTCTGGTCCAGCGCGGCCGACTGTCGGCGCGGACCTCCAACGGGGTGGACTTCTTCACCACCTGCTGAAGCATCCGCCCCGACAGCCCTACCCGAGCGGTCAGTCGCAGGTCCATCCGCCGTCGACGTACAGCTCTGTCCCGGTGACGAACGTGGAGTCGTCGCCGGCCAGAAACGCAACCGCAGCAGCCACTTCGGCCCCGGTTCCCAGTCGACCCATCGGAGTGTGCGCGATCATGGCCCTGTGCCGTTCGGATCCCTCGTAGCGTTCGAGCAGCTGCGTGGTACCGATGAAGCCGGGGTGGATGGAGTTGACGCGGACCCCTTTGGTGGCCCAGTGCAGGGCCGCATTCTTGGTCATGGTGCGCACGGCACCCTTTGCTGCAGCGTAAGCGAAGCTGTTGCCGAGACCGCCGACGCTGCCGAGGATGGAACAGATGTTGACGACCGATCCTCCGCCCGATCGCTCGACATACGCCCCTGCGTGCTTCATTCCGAGCCACGTACCGGTCTGACTGACTTCGACCACGCGGTTGTAGCGGTCTAGATCTTCGTCGACCACCGTTCCGAGACTGCCGATCGCACCGTTGTTGACCACCGCGTCCAGTCGGCCGAATCGCGCGTCGATGGTCTCGACGGCGTTGTGCCACTGGCCCTCTCGGGTGATATCCAGACCGATCGGTAGATGCCGGTCACTGTCGGTCTGTTCGGCGACGAGTGCTGCACATGCGGCACCGTCGACGTCGGTCACCACCAGCGAGGCACCCTCCGAAGCCAGCCGCTCGACGATCGCGGTACCGATTCCTCCGGTAGCCCCGGTGACCAGAACGACCTTGTCCTGGAGCCGGGACGGCATGCCCGTCACAGCTTGCTCAACACGTTACGGCCGCCGACGAGCATCGCCGCGGCGACACCGATGGTGGTCACGGCAGTCATCAGCAGTGCCATCGCCGCAACGAGTGGGTAGGAGCCGTTCTGCCACATGTCGAACAGCAACGTGCCCATCACCTGGGTGGTCGACGCGCGCACCAGAAGTGACGCGGCGAACTCGTGGGTCAACAGAATGAACATGAGCGCGACGGCGCTGAGGATCGTGGGACGCATCAGCGGCAACATGATTCGGAGATTGGTGACGATCGGCGATGCACCACTGGTGGCCGACGCTTCGGTGTACGTGTTGCCGAGCGACAGCATGGCCGTCATCTGCATCCTCGTGGAGAACGGCAACATCAGCACGATGTACACGAGGATGATCACCGTCCTGGTTCCGTAGAGGATCAGCGGCGGCTCGGTGTACGTGAGCAGGAATCCGACGCCGAAGATCACGGCCGGGATGCCCAGTGGCAGTGCAGTCATGAGGTCTGCGATCAGCGCGAGAATTCTGAACCGGCGTCCCCGCACGAGAAGGTTTGCCATGAGGTATCCCAGCGGGATGCAGATGGCCACTGCGCCGAGCGAGGTGACCACACTGGTGAGGACCGACTCGACCACGGCCGTCGTGTCCATCAGTGCCCGAAAGTTGTCCAGCGTCAACAGACTCAGCGACAACGATCCCGACCAGTACGGCGTCAACGAGACGATGATCAGACCCACCAGCGGGATGACCAAGGCGAAGAGTGCGAACACGACGATCGTGACCGTGGCCCACGTGGCCTTACCCGTGGAGGGGGCGAATGCCTTGCCGCCGTGCGTGACGAAGCGAGTTTGGTTGCCCAGCAGCGCCTTCTGCGCCAGCACCAGCACCAAGCCGAAGATCACCAGCGGAGACCCGGCGGCCGCTGCCGCGGCGAAGTCCGACGGGGACTCCGACACCCGGCGATACATCTCGGTGGTCAGCACCTTGACGCCGGTGTTCGCGCCCAGCAGCAGGGGGCCGGTGAACTGGCCGAGACCGAGGAGCAGCGCGATGCCGCCGCCGTAGATGAGAGACGGTCGAAGCAGCGGGAGAACGATCTTGAAAAAGATTCCCACCGTGGACGATCCGCTGACCTGAGCCGCTTCGAGATGCTCGGAGCTGATGTTCTGCATGCCGGAACTGACGAACAGGTACACGAACGACGTCAGACCGAAGCCGGTGAGGACGATGATCCACGGGACGGTATAGACGTCGATCGGTCCACTGTCCGACCCGCTCCACCACGGCAACAGGCGAAGGAGCACGTTCAGATAGCCGGGACCGGGGGAGAGCAGGAACGCCCAACCGACCACGCTGGCCACCGCCGGCATCACGATCGGCAGGATCGGAATGACGCGGAGCCAACCGAGCTTGGCGGGAAGCCTGCTCGCTGCGAAGGCGAGCAGCGTTCCCAACACCATGGCGATGACCAACGAACCGAGTGCCAATGCCACCGTGGTTCGGAGCGTGACACCGATGTCGAAGCGGCCGTACTGACTTCCGTATCCGGCAGCGCCGTCCTCGAAGGCGAGCATCTGCAGTTTCACCATGGGAAGCACGACCAGATAGGCCAGAACGGCAAGGACGGCGGCGTAGCCGATTCGTGCGCGCCAGCTCGACGGGATGGTCAGTGATCTTCTGTCGGCCGGCTCGGTGGACTCGGGACGCTCGACATCGACGAGAGTTGCCATCACGAGTTCTTTCCAGCGGATCCGACGAGCTCGGAGCTGGTGGCCGACGAGGCGTCGGGAAGCGCGTACACCCTCAGACACGACGGCGCGAAGCTGACGACGACGGGTCTTCCCGGGCTGCTACGCCTCAGTGCTGCACTGTGGTCGGCGGCCACGGCACGGAGTGTCAATTGCTCGTCACCGGTTCTGACTGCGACGTCGAAGTACCGACCTCCGTACTCGTACGTCACGAGCTCCGCGTGCAGGGCTACGTTTCCGGGTGGCACCTGGTCTGCGGTGTCGTGCAACAGCACGTCGTCGGGTCGGAACCTGGCGACGGCGCGGGTGCCCTCGTCGGCGCGCTCACGCACTGTGGCGGTCCGAAGGTCGATGACGTCGGAGCCGCTGGTGACCCATCCGTCGTGGCCGCGGCGGAGTTCGAGTCGATTACCCATCCCGATGAACGCCGCGACGTACTCCGATGCCGGGTTCTCGAACACGTGCTCGGGCTCGTCGTACTGTTCGATTTTTCCGGCCTTCATGATCGCGAGGCGGTCGCCGAGAGCGAAGGCCTCGGACTGGTCGTGCGTGACGAACACGGCGGTGAAACCGAGCTGTTGGTGCAGCTGGTGGATCTGAGATCGAACCTGATCTCGCAAACGCGCATCGAGGTTGCTCAGCGGCTCGTCGAACAACACCAGATCCGGTTGGGCCACCAACCCTCTCGCCACCGCGACACGTTGCTGCTGGCCGCCGCTGAGCTGTGATGGGTACCGATCGAGCAGAGCGCCGCAGTCGACCATATTCGCGGCCGTCTCGACCGCTCCGTCGGCAATAGCCTTCTTGAGCTTGCGAACGGTCAGCGGGTACCGAATGTTCTCGGCGACCGTCATGTGGGGCCACAGTGCGTAGGATTGGAACACCATGCCGATGTTTCGCTTGTGCGCAGGCACGAGCACTTTCGAGGCCGCGTCGAACACTGTCCGACCCGCGAACGAGATCGAACCGCCCTGCGGTGTCTCCAGACCGGCAAGGCACCGCAAGGTCGTGGTCTTGCCGCAGCCGCTCGGTCCGAGCAGGACCAAGAATTCACCCTGCTCGATCTCGAGGTCGAGACTGTCGACGACGACGTTGGCACCGTAGGTCTTCGTCAGTCCGGAGACCGCGAATCGAGAGGTCATTGCATACTCACTTTCGGAGCATCGGTGTGCGTGCACCGGCGGTCGCTGTGCGTCGACCGTGGTGTTCGGCTCTGTCACATATCATTTCGTAGTCCGCTCGCAGATGCGGCGGTCCGGTTTTCACCGGGGATTGCCGTGGGTCAGCCCTGGAACAGGGTTTGCCATTCCTGAGAATATTGCTCGACCTTCTCGGGAGTCAGTTCGGCGATATCCGGAGATGCGATGTCCTGAGCTCGCGCGACCGCACCCTCGACGTCGGGCAGTACGGCTGCATAACCGCCGTTCAAGGCCTGCTGTCCCTCGGCCGTCACCATGAAGTTCGCGAGCACCTGCGCTGCGTTGGGATGCTGTGAGGCGCTCAGAACTTCCGAGTACCAGGGTGTTCCCCACGGCTTGTCGGGCAGAGCCCAATCGACCGGTGCGCCTGCGGCAACCTCGGTGACGAGCGGCTGCACCATGGGACTGACCGTTACTTCACCGGAGGTGAGGGCTTGCGCCACTGCGAGTGCGCTGGGGTAGACCCGCGGCGAGAGTTCGGCGATCTTGTTCCAGTAGTCCTCACCGAAGTTCTTGGCGTAGTACTTGTACAGATCCACGTACGACGCGAATCCGGTGGGGTTCACGATGCCGATCTTGCCCTGGAATTTCGGATCGATCAGATCTTGGGGCGTGCTGACGCCGTCCGGCACCGCTGCGGTGTTCCACCCGAGGCCGAATACCGCTGCGCTGGTGAGAAAGAACCGATCGTTGATCACACTGGCTGCCGGATCGAAGGCGGGTGCGTCCAGATCGGGCCCGACGAGTTCGGTGGAGAACTTGCCGGACTCTGCCGCGTTCTCGATCCAGGAGGCATCGGTGGTCATATGCACGTCGGCGATACCGCTTCCCGTTCGATTCTCCGTCTCGACCCTGGGGTTGATCTCGGAGTCGGTGCCACGGACGTATTCCATGTCGATTCCCGGGTACTTCGCCTCGAAAGCCGCTGTCAGTGCGTCGAGATTGGCGGGCTTCTGGCTCGAGTAGAGCATCACACTGCCCTCTTCCTTCGCAGCTGCGACCACAGCATCCCAGTCGCCCTCGACCGGAGCGGACGCGGAGGAAGACGACCCCCCACATGCGGTAAGGCCCACCATCGCCGCCGCTGCTGCCACGGCAACCATCGTCGTCCTGAACTTGTTCATGCCTGCGTTCCTTTCGGGCACGTCGATAACTTTCCGCGGACTCGGTGAGCCGCCGGTGACGTGAAGTCGGTCGACATCCGCTCGCAGACTCGGCGTACGAATTCGAGCCAAACGCCACGTTCGCCAAACTGAACTGATGTCAGTTTGAAAGATAGCCGCCCTGCTCTGTGATGTCAATCACCAGGTCGGGTGAGCGGAGCTCGATGCCCCTCTTCGTTTGTGCGGTCCACGCGTGACGGCTATTCGGGCGGGTGTTTCGACAAGGATGAGCGCCCGTGAGCGGAGAACTGGCTTGCGATCGGAAGGGAAAGGGTGGACGTCGGTTGGGCGTGCGAATTCTGACTGGTACGCCCGGGGTAGGTCGGGGCGGTCGCCTCGAACATCCTCGACCGCCGGTTCACGGCGGAGGCACCGAATCGGAAGTGGGTCACCGACGTCACCGAGTTCCGGGTCGGGGAGGCGAAGTTGTATCTGTCTCCGGTGATGGACTTGTTCGATCGTCAGATCATTTCGTATTCGATCGGTCGGTCCCCGACGACGGAGTTCACCAACCGTTCCCTGCGGGCGGCGCTGGACACCCTCGGTGAACAGGAGTGTCCAATTGTGCACTCGGATCAGGGTTTTCACTATCAGCATTCCTCGTGGCGGCGATTGCTGGCCGATGCGGGGGCGATCCAGTCGATGTCGCGTAAAGCGAACTGTTACGACAATGCGATCATCGAGAACTTCTTCGGTCACCTCAAAGAAGAGATGTTTCATCACATCCGATATCTCGACCTGGGCACCTTGCAGACCGCGATCGAGGACTACATCGACTGGTTCAACAACGACCGGATCTCGCTACGCCTCGACGGCCTGAGCCCGGTGCGATACCGAGCTGAGGCCCTCGCGGCCTAGACTTGCATTAACAGTCCAACCCACGGGGTCCAGTGCACTGCGCGACGGCATTGAACCGCGAGACCGTCGCCATGGAACCTTTGTCGAAGTACTTGAAGTCTATGCGCGCGGGCGTATCTCGGCCTTCGCGAACGGCTTCGAGGCCTGCGGAGATGGCGCGAGCGGCGTAGCGCTCGCCCCTATAGCAACCTGTGCGACGCCGGGGAGCTTGTCGAGGCTCATCATATCGCCGACGACGAATACCTCGGGGTGGTCCGGGAGCGACAGGTCTTTATTCACCAGTACGCGCCCAGCGCGGTCAACTTCGGCTCCTGACTGATCGGTGAGTTGCCTGCCGAGGGGGCTGGCTGCAACTCCCGCGGACCACACCTTGGCGCGAGAGAAGATGCGTCGATTGGTGCCGTCCCCATCCTTGACGGACAGGCCGTCGGCGTCGAGATCGGTGACCATCGCGCCGAGTTGGATGTCGACGCCCATCTTGTTCAGGCGCTTCGCAGCGGCATGGCCGAGGGAATCAGAGATCGGCGGCAACACTTTCGGGGCGGCGTCGAGCAGGATGATGCGAGCGCTTCGGCTATCGATGTGACGGTAGGTGCCGTCGAGAGTCTTGTGTGTGAGTTCGGCGATCTGCCCTGCCATCTCGACCCCGGTCGGTCCCGCTCCGATGACAACGAAAGTGAGCAGCTTCTCGATCTCTGCCGGATCGGTTGCGAGTTCGGCTTGGTCGAATGCGCCGAGGATGCGGCCGCGGAGTTCGTGGGCGTCGTCGTTGGTTTTCATTCCGGGTGCGTATTCGGCGAAGTGCTCGTTGCCGAAGTGCGACTGACCGGCACCGGCTGCGACGATAAGGCTGTCGCAGCCAGTCTCGGTGATGCGCTCGAGCGGTCGTCCACACACGAAGACGAGTGGGTCTGAACATCCACTGCCGCCCGCTGCTCACTGCGGTGTACTGTCTCCTGGTTGATACCCGAGGAGGCCGCCATGTATCGACCCACCGTCCGGTCCGCCACCCTTACCTGGCTCGCCGGCACCTCCGCCGCGCTGGTCGTGCAGGGTGTCTTCCCCGAGAAGTTCGCCACGACCACTGCCTGGGGTAGCAACCCGGGTTGGCAGCGGGAGATCGCGATCTGGAACCTCGGCACTCTGGTCGCGGCCGGTGCGATCGTCGCCGGTGATGGCGACCCGGTGCGGGCGCAGCTGCGCGGACTTGCCGTTCTGTCGGCTCTGTTCGGCGTCAATCATGCTGTCGCCGCTGCACAGTCGGGCAAGCCCGGCAACGTGACCTGGGCCGTCATCAACGGTGCGGGCGTCGTTTCTGCTCTCGCCACCCTTGCCATCGACCGGCCTTCGCGTCGGTCGCGCTGACGAACCGCGGTCCAATTACGCGCGCTCTATTGGCGCGCGTTCCACACCAGTGGGGTTCGATGGACCCAGAGGTTCTGTTCGACGGTGTCGACGAGGAAGGCAGCGAGGTCGTCGCGGTTGACGAACCGGGAGGGCTTGTCGGTGCCGCGTTCGGCAGCGCGCAGTGGTCCGGTGGCCGGCTTGTCGGTGAGGGCGACGGCACGGACCAGGGTCCAGTCGACGTCGGAGGCGTGCACCAGCGCGTCGACTCCGTTGTGGTCCTCGAACCCGGCCTTGATGTTGGAGATGCCGATCAGGCCGCGCATGATCGGGCTGATTCGCTTCCAGTCCTCGGCGACGCCTTGGCTCGAGGTCGCGACGAGCCGGGTGATTGCCTTCTCGCCCATCACGGTCAAGGTGGCGCGGGCCGCGTCGGTCATGAAATTCGGGGGACTGACCGACTTGGCCCACGGATTGTCCGACGCCCTCGAGTTGTTCAGCACGCTGATCACGGCCTCGGTTCCGTCGGCGGCCCGGCGGATGTCGTCGATGTCGGTCGGGGTGCCGCTGATCAACGTCACTCCGGCGGGAGCCTGGACTGCGTCGGGGTTGCGCACGAGAGCGCGGACCTGGTGGCCGCGGGCAACGGCGTGGGCGAGTACGTGGGTGCCGGTGCGGCCGCTGCCGCCCAGTACGAGAAGTGTGCTCATCTGTGGGTATCTTTCGGTGTGGTTTTACGGTTACCGTTGATGCGGTAACCATTGATTCGGTATGTGGAGTTGGGAGATCGCGGTGGCTCAGCGGACACTTTCGGGGCCGTGCACGTCGTGGCCGGAAGACAGCGCGTTCATCCGCGAGGTACTGGACCGGATCGGCGACAAGTGGACGGTGCTGGTGATCAGCACCCTGGGTGCGGGGCCGTTGAGGTACTCGGACCTCCAAGCCAGCATCCCCGGAATTTCGCAGCGGATGCTGACGGTGACCGTCAAGGAACTCGAACGAGACGGGCTCGTCACCCGTACCGCGTACCCCGAGGTTCCGCCGCGGGTGGTCTACGAGCTCACCGACCTCGGGCGGTCGCTGCAGGAGGCGGTGCGGGCACTCGCCGGCTGGGCGGCCCGGAATCACAGCGTCGTGGCGGCCCACCGTAAGCTGCACGAGGCAACCGGCGTGGGCAGGGCTGCGGCTACTGCGGTTCGCTGACCGCCGATTCCGATTCCGCGGAGCTGTCGGGCAGAACGCAGACGCCGGTGTCGAGGTCGCACATCCCGGCCGGGTCGCCGGTGACGACCTCGAGCGGGCGCATCGGGTCAGCCATGAGCGTCGGCTGTCGAGACCCGGGCGACCCCGCCTGCGACCTGGTCGAGAATCCGGCTGTACGCCTCGACCGACTGTGCGCCTGCGGTCGCGACCTGGCGGTCGAAGACCACGAACGGGACGCCCGTCGATCCCAGCGCGAGTCCTTCGCGGCGATCGACGCGAGTCTGCTCGGCGTAGTTGTCGCCGGCGAGGACGTCTCGGACCCGCTCGCCGTCCAGGCCGATCGACTCGGCGACCTGCACCAGTTGGTCGCGGTCGAACGGGTTGATCTCGCCCGCGAAGAACGAGTCTTGCACTGCGGAGAAGAACTGAGCGCCGAGGCCCTTCTCGGCGGCGTGATGAACAACGCGGTGGAAGTCGAAAGTGTTGGCGTTCAGCCGATCCAGCGAGAATTTCAATCCCTCGCTCTGGGCGAGCTGTTGGATACGTCGTTCGGCGTCGAGGACTACCGACGCGTCGCCGCCATGGCTGCGAACGAAAGCACTCTCGATGGTCTCCGGCTCGTGTGGCGCATCGGGATTCAGCTCGAAGGACCGCACCCGCACCTCGAACCGTTCCGCGTCCGGCCGCTGGTCGATCGCAGTCTGCAGACGGTGCTTACCGATGTAGCACCACGGGCAGCCCAGATCGGTCCATACCTCGATCACCACCTGTGCGTTCTGTGCGTTCATCCCACTACCTCGCTCTCGACTCCGTTACTCACTGGCAGTTCGTAACACCATGATGCGTGCGCGAGCGGAGGCGTACAAAAGGCACTTTCAGGTGCGCGAGCACCGAGTATGCTGCCCAGCGCCGGAGTATCGGCGCGTTACGAGGGCGGTCACGCAGTGACGAGAAGGACAGCGGTTCCGGCCGCTCCGATTGCTGCGCACGACGCGGCGATCGCTATTGCGCCACCGATGTCCGGGCCGAGGGGTGCCGCGGCGATCGATGCGCAGCTTCGTTCGTACCGCCGACGCTGTGTCGCCGAGATTGCCAAGGTCGTCGTGCATGCGAGGGCGACGGGCGCGAATGCGAAGGCGCCCCATGTCGGGTACCACCGCACGAACAGGACACTGACGATGATCAACGAGGCCTGTGTGCGGTGCCAGCTCAGGGACGTTCGTTCGGGTTGGAGCCCCGGATCGCTGTGGAGAGGGGGCATTTCAGAAGAACGCTGCACCGACGAACAGAATGCCGACAACGGCGATGCCCAGTCCGAGTAGGCTTGCCACCATCGGCATCCGCAGAGGTCGTCCATGCCGCAGATTTCGTTCGGTCGCGAGCCAGCGCGCGAGGGCACCGAGGCTGATGGTGATTCCCAGAGTCAGTAGCACGACCGAGGCCGTGATTCGTACGAACGGCGACAGGGAGGCGGTGGTGAATGCTTCGACCGCGATACCGCCTCCGATCAGGGCCAACGACGTACGCATCCAGGCAAGGAGCGTTCGCTCGTTCGCCAGGGTGAAGCGGGGATCGGGCTCGCTCCCGCCGGGTAACAATCGGCGTGCCAGAGCGGTCCTTGCCGGAGCGCCGGTTTGTCGCGACCATTCCTCGGTCACACGCGAGCCGAACGGCCGGCGTCGACGTCGATCCTGTCCAGATCTTGGGCGACGATCAGTGTGCCGTCGAAGTGCAGGCCGGCCTCGTGCCAGCGTCCGGGCACAAGATGACCCGGTACGAAGTGGTTGAGGACAAGGGTTCCCACCGACGCCCGCTGCGCGATCTTGCCCACCTCCTCGATCGACGTGTGCGCCGAAAGGTGGTGCAACATCATCGCCTGGCGTTCCGCCTCGGGCTTGTCCGCGTAGTTGCGTTCTGCCCACTGCTCGTCGATCACCTCGTGGACGAGCACGTCGACCCCCGCTGCCAAGCGTTCGAGATTGGCGCACGGGCCGGTGTCACCGGACACCACGACGCTGCCCGACGCGGTCTCGAATCGGAACGCGAATGCCGGTGACATCGGCGAATGTTCGACGAGCGTTGCGAACACCCGCACATGCTCGTCGGCATAGATCTCGAAAGGCTCCATCTCAGGAGCGTTGTTCGTATCGGGATCGAAGCCTACCTGGAACGGGATCTCGATGTTTCTCGCGGTGAGAACCTCGTCGGGGTGGGGACGCAGGTTGTCCCGAATCCGATCGTTGATGTCCGTCGAATGTGCTTGCAGCAGATAGCGATAGGACTCGGCGAATCCCGGTGTCGGATCTTCGGGATTGACGATGGCCGGTTCCTGGGCAAACGCGTGTGCAGGTGCCAACGCGCCACGCGATCCGGGCCCCAACATGGTCACCGGCTTCGCTGATTCCGAAAGACCTTGGTACCACCCGTACAACAGCACGTTCGCCAGATCGCTGATGTGATCCGAGTGGAGATGGGTGACGAAAATACCTCTTACCTGGGAGAAGTCGTATCCGGCAGCGATGAGTTGCCGACTTGCTCCGTAACCGAGGTCGACGATGTACACCGCGTCGTCGACGACGATCGCCGTCGACACTCCCGTTCGGTCCACGCGCAGCTTGGGGCCCCCGCAGGTACCCAACGTGATCACCGTGCACCGTCCGGATCGTTCTTCGTCTGACATACTTCGTCTCCACAGTTCTTCGAGCGATGATGTCTCGAATCTACCCCATAATTGTGACGCGCGTAAGAGGGATGGCGAACATGACCGTTTCAGCAGTGCCCGGCGAGCGGGAACCGTCCGAGGTGGGCATCGCACTGAGACCGCAATCGCTCATGCTGAACTTCCTGGGCATCCACGTCCTCGGTAGGCACACCGCGGTGTATTCCGGCAGCATCATCGACGTACTGGGTGCCGTCGATGTCTCCGAGAAAGCAGTTCGCTCGACACTCACTCGGATGGTCGACCGAAACCTGTTGTGTAAGCACCGAATGGGCCGCAAAGCTTATTACCAGCTGACGGAGCGAGCTACCGAGGTACTCATCGACGGCAATCGACGGATCTGGGAAACCGGTGCCGTCAACCGTGATTGGGACGGAACCTGGACCGTCGTCGGCTTCTCGCTACCCGACGACCGGCGCAGCGACCGACACGACCTGAGATCTCGCCTGTCATGGGCCGGTTTCGGCCTTTTGCAACACGCCATGTGGATTGCCCCGGGCCGCAAGGATGTGGGCACCATCGTCGACTCTCTCGGGCTCGAGCGAAACGTGACCGTCCTCGCCGCTTCGGCGGCCGGGTCCACCAGCTCGAAAGACATGGCCGAGCGCGCATTCGACATCGAGGCGATCGCAGGTCGTTACCGCGATTTCTCCGAGCGGTGGAGCCGAGAACGGTCGACCGGCCTCGAACTCCCCAGCCCGATGGCACGCCAACTCGTCCTGCACACCGACTGGCTCGAAACCGTCCGACAGGATCCCCACCTGCCTGCCGAACTACTCCCGGAGGATTGGCCCGCCATCGACGCCGAGCATCTGTTCAAGAAGCTGGCCGGCGAATACGAGAATGCCTCTATCGAGGAGGCGTCCCGAGTCATCGACGAAGTCGCACCGGCGACTCCCGATCCGACAGTCACCGACACGCGTTGAGCTCGCTGTCCGGCGCGCTCACAGCACCTCGTAGAAGTTCTGGTGAACCGCTACCGGAGCTCGTTCGGCGGATCCGACGGCAACGATGTGGTTGAGCCAGTAGTAGTCCGAGCTCGACGTCTCCAGCGTCACCGCGGTGCGAAACCTGTACGTGGCCGAATCCGGAGATCCTCCCGCGAGCAGCTCGGCCATGACATCGGCCGGCCCATGCCGAACACCCTGGCTGACAACGGAAATAAGGTCACCGTTGCTCACCTGCAGGGTGTACCTGGCCTCGACTCGCACCCATCCTTTCGGGTGGATGATCTGCCAGTCCGCACCCCCGGGTAGAACCACTCCATCGAGGCGAGGACCGGAGAAGCGGCCTCCGGAAATGGGAACGATCCGCCGGTGTCCGTACGGCGTCGAACCCAGGTCCAGGACTGGACCCAGCGTCACCTCGGTCTCCATCAACAGTTCCAATCGTGGCTCCGGAACGTGCGATTGCACAGCTCGATCTCCGTCCTCTTCGGTTACATCGGTACGCATCTTCATCAATGTTCGCTCTTTAGTTGACTGTCGTCAATAAAATGAATACTCTCAGTGAGACGCGGGACACACCATGATGCTGATCAGTAGCCACGTCACAGGACGCGGTGCCCGTCGGCTCGCCCCGAACTGTCGTCGGGTAGGGGCTGGTCAGAAACATCCATGGACTTCCGTGCCCGGATCCGACGATCGCCAACCGCGATCGCTGTCATCTCAGAAAGATGAGGCAATGTCACCACGCCGTATGTCTCGCTCGTTCTCCGTACGGGGTGCCGGCCTCGCAGTACCGGTCCTCATCGTCGTCGGCATGTACGCGCTGCCGTTTCTCGCTGTCATCCTCGGCGCGTTTCGCAGTAGTCCACCCGGGCAGCCGGGCGGCTGGTCGCTGAGCGGATTCACCGGGGCGTTCACCGACACCGCGACCTACTCCTACCTGGCGAACTCCCTCGTTCTCGCAGTCGGTGTCGGCATCACCGCCACCACGATCGCAGTCGCCATGTGCTGGGTCAACGTGCGAACCAACGCCCGCCTTTCTCGACTGGTCACCCCGCTGATGTTCATCGTCCTGGCCACGCCGGGACTGTTCTTCGCCCTCAGTTGGGCACTGCTGGGAACGCCGCGGGCCGGCCTGGTCAACAAGATGTTCGACTTCGTCGGACTCGGGGACTCGCTGGTCGACATCGGGGGAGGTGTTGGAGTGTGGTTCGTGCTCTCCCTCAAGGTTTCCGGGCTCGCGTACTTCATGTTGCTCGGTTCCTTCCGCCGCCTCGACTCGCGCATCGAGGAAGCGTCCCAGATGTCGGGAGCCAGTAGGACGACGACGTTCTTCCTGATCACGCTGCCGCTGCTGTTGCCGTCGATCCTGGGTGTTCTGATCGTTGCCCTCGTCATCGGTGTGGTTGCCTTCGAGATGCCCTTGATCATCGGGCTACCGTCGGGATTTCGGACCTTCTCGACGCAGATCTATTCCTCGCTCAACGACGAGATCCCCCCGGACTACGCCGGAGCGGCGTCGCTGGCCCTGGTTCTCATCGCGGCGGTACTCGCACTCATTGCGCTCAAGTGGCGAATTCTGGACCGGCGCAGCTGGGTGACCGTCGGGGGCAAAGGCGGCAAGGCCGAGCAGTGGGACCTGGGTCGGGGTCGCTGGATCGCCGACGGGCTGATCGTGTTCTTCGCAGCCATCGCCGTCGTCCTACCTGCCATCCAACTCGTTCTCGGTTCTCTGCAACCACTGTTCGGAGTCGAAGCGGGCTATTCACTGACCAACTACCGCGACCTACTGGTGGACCCGACGGTGGGGCCTGCGGTCTGGAATACCGTCAAACTGTCGGTGTTCGGCGGTCTGATCGCCGTCACGCTGTCGTTGACCCTCGGCATCGTCGGCCGCCATGCAAGTCGCTTCGTGCGCAGATCCCTCGAACTGACGACGTGGCTTCCCTGGGCGGTCAACGGAATCATCCTCGGCCTCGGACTGTCGTGGGCATTTCTCGCCGTCTCGCCGTTGCGCCCACTGTTCGGCACCTCGTGGATTCTGCTGATCGGACTCGTGATCGTCACGACCCCACTGGCCGCCCGAACCATCGACGGGGCGCTGGCGCAGGTGTCCATCGACCTGGAAGAAGCCGCACGCATCAGCGGTGCCGGTGCCGTTCGCTCGGCTATCGACATCGTCTTTCGCCTCGTCGTGCCCAGCTTCCTGGCCGGCTGGCTGATCACCGCCATCCACATCGCAGGCGATCTCGAGGTCCCCGTCCTGTTGTCCACACCGCAGACCCGAACCATGTCGGTGCTGGTCTACCGCTTCTACTCGGACGGCAACGGAGCGATGGCCGCGGCATTGTTCTGCTTGTTCCTGGCGGCTGCGCTGACCCTGGGCGCAGTGATCTACCTCGGAATACGACTGTCTGCATCGATGACCGGGGCTCGCCGACAGTCTTCGGCACCGTCGGACCCACCAACCGCGCGCTCGGACCGCCACGGTCCGAGTACCTCGATCCACGAAGAACTCGTCCCGGTCTCATCGGCCGCCCGAACAGGAGATGAATGACATGGCCTCGGTCTCGCTACGTTCCATGACCAAAACTTACGGTGACAACACCGTCGTGGACACGATGGACCTCGATATCGAGGACGGAGAATTCTTCACGCTGCTCGGCCCGAGCGGCTGCGGGAAGACCACCACGTTGCGTTGTGTCGCCGGCCTCGAACGCCCCGATGGTGGGGACGTGCGAATCGGCGGAGACACCGTCTTCGATGCCTCCGCAGGGCTCGATCTGCAACCGGACAAGCGTGGCGCAGGGATGGTGTTCCAGACCTACGCGCTGTGGCCGCACATGTCGGTGCTGTCCAATGTCGCATATCCGTTGCGCCGCAGAGGCGTCAACCGTAGCGAGTCCAAGGACAAGGCCGAGCAGGCTCTGGCGCAGGTGTCGCTGACGGGGCTCGGCGACCGATCCGTCGCCGCGCTCTCGGGTGGACAACAACAGCGAGTTGCGCTTGCTCGAGCTCTCGTGGCCGAGCCGCGCCTGATCCTGTTCGACGAGCCTCTGTCGAACCTCGACGCCAAGCTTCGGGGGGAAATGCGCGACCAGATCGGCATCCTCCAGAAACGACTCGGCACGACGGCCATCTACGTCACGCACGACCAGACCGAAGCACTGACGTTGTCGGATCGAATTGCGGTGATGGACAAGGGCAGAATTCAGCAACTGGGAACCCCGCACGAGATCTACTCCAGTCCGAAGAACGCATTCGTCGCGGACTTCGTGGGATTCGAGAACATGCTGCGCGGCCGTATCCGTTCACGGACCGACTCGGGTTCGGGCATCGTCGATATCGACGGGGTCGGGGCGATCGAGGTGGACGACATCGCCGCCTCGTCGCGCACATCGGATGTTCTGGTGGCCTTCCGTTCGACCGACACAGTCATCTCGGACCACGAGCTCGGACGAGCCAACGTCGTCGCCGCCACAGTCACGAAGGCGGTGTATCTGGGAGAGCAGATCGAGATCACCTTCGCGGTCGCCGGCCACACCGTGAAACTACGCACCAACAGTGCGGCTTCCGGTATCTCCGCGTACCCCGAAGGGGCAACGGTCTCCCTTCGAATCCCCCGCAACGCACAGGTTTTGGAGGACACGAATGTACAAGCCAACGTTGCGTGACACAGTAGGCATCAGGGCCGTCTGCATTGCTGCGGTCACCGTGATTGCGCTCTCCTCCTGCGCGCCACAGGCCGAGAACGGTGCCCCGCTCTCCGATGCAAACCTGGGCGACCAGGACACCATTGCCGCTCTCGACGACCTGTACGACGCCGCTGTCGCGAACGGAGAGACCTCGGTGGTGACATACGGGCCGGGAGAAGACCGATACAAACCCGCATACGCGGAATTCATGCGTCGCTACCCGGATATTCAGGTACTGCCCGAATACACCTACGGCGCAGACCTTTCCACCCGTCTGGACCAGGAGTTCGGGAGCGGCAACCACGTCGCGTCGATGGTCAACGGCGGCACCAACATCACCCTGTTGACCAACAACAGCGGACGGTGCGATCCCTACGAACCGTTCACCGCGAAAGACCTCGACCCGAGCCTGGTCGGACCGAACCATTCGTTCAACGGCATCACCAGATGGGTATTCGGATTCGCCTACAACCCCGAACTCGTCGACGCCGCCGATGTTCCGACGTCGTGGCAGGACCTCACGAACCCCGAATGGAAAGGAAAGCTGGCACTCACCGATCCCACGACCGTGAACGACGCCAGTGTCTCGATCGCCGCAATGCTTTACAGCGGTGAATACGACGAGACGTGGCTCCGAGAACTTGCCGCCAACCAGCCGACGATTCTTGCGAACTCGCAGTTGGGCATTCAATCGGTGGCGGGCGGGCAACAGTCGATTGCCTCGATCCTGAGTTACAACTCGATGAAGCGACTCGAAGAGAAGAACCTTCCGATCGCGTTCGTCGCACCGGAGCGAGGCGCTCGTCTCGAAACGCACTACAACTGCCTACTCGTGGACGACCCCGCGCCGAGCGCGTCGAAACTGCTACTGAACTGGATGCTGACCGACGAAGGCCAACGAGCGCTGTCCGATACCGGTAACTACTCGGTCTACCCCGATATCAGCGCTCCCGACGGTCTGCCTCCCGCCGATGTCGCCATCGAGTCGGCCATGGCGGAAATTCCCCTCGATCAGTACCGGGCCGAGACCACCAAAACCATCGAGCTGACGAAGGGGATATTCCGTTGACCACCGAGTTGCGACTTCTCGGCACCTCGGGCGGTCCGATGCCGAAAGCGAACCGCGCGGCGCCCAGTCAAGCTCTGACCGTGGGTGATTCGACATACATCGTCGATTTCGGAAACGGGGTCGGTAGACAGCTCGTCCTCGCCGGACTCGACCACGCATCGGTGGAGGCGGGATTTCTCACCCATCATCATTCCGATCACAATGCGGACCTGTGGACGTTCTTCCTCACCGGATGGGCTCGCCTACGCCACACTGTGCCTGTCGTCGGACCTCCACCGATGCTGGAATCCTTCCAGAAGTTTCTCGGGCTGCACGCAGAAGATCTGCACTGGCGACGTGAGCATTCGGGCCGGGCGCCCCTGAGCGATTTCGTCGAACCCCGCGAGATCTCTCGCTCAGGGGTGGTCTACGAAGACGACAAGGTCGTGGTGACCGCAGCTGTCGTGGAGCATCCGCCGGTGGTTCCGTCGTTCGCCTACCGGTTCGACACCGCGGATCGATCCGTCGTGTTCTCGGGAGACACGGCCCCGTCCGAGGCGCTCGTCGAGTTGGCGCGCGACTGCGACTTTCTCGTCCACGAGGTTTTCCATCCCGATCATCTGCAGCATCTGCTCACTGTCAGTAATCCCGACGCGATGTTGCAGCATCTGCACGAGAGCCACACCTCGGTGCACGAGGTGGGGAAACTCGCTACCAGAGCCGGGGCGAAGACGTTGGTTCTGACGCACCTGGTACCCGCCGACACCAGCGTGACGGACGAGATGTGGTGCGAGGCCGTGGCAGCGGACTTCCACGGGCAGATCATCGTCGGACGTGACCTGATGTGCCTGGACCTCTCGACTGCATCTCGATGACCTCGGCACACGACCAGTCGCTATCGGGGTTTTTCCCGGGCTTGCTCTCGGGTTTGTTCTCGGGGTTGCTCGACCACGGCCCGCAGCGCACCACGCAGTGCGGTGACGTCGACGCCGGCCGGGAGCCCGTCCAGCACATCGGCTCGACCGAGGTTCACGGCGTGCTGCGCCTGCGTGCACACAGCTCGCCCCAAGTCGGTGGCTTCGACACGTTTGTTGCGCCGATCATCCGGATCGACCTGCCGCGAGAGGTAGCCCCGGCCTTCGAGATCGTCGACCAACGCGACGATCTGGCTCGGATCGAGTCCCAACCTCTGTGCGATCTGGCGTTGGCCGAGCCCTCCGTCCCGCTCGCACGCCAGGACGAGAACCGAGTACGACCGCACCCGCATGTCGAACGACGCCAATGCCTTGTTGGCCGAATCCATCATGAGCGCGCTCACGCGGGTCAGCAGGAAGCCGATGTCTTCGGACAACGGATGAAGGTCGGTCACAGGCACTCCTCGGGGTCTGCCGGCGATCTTAACAAACTGCAATAATTGACTTTATAAATCATTGATGTTTACCTGACATCAGTGGGAATCGACGCAAGGAGACACTTCATGAACTTGGACAACAAGGTGGCTGTGGTCACCGGAAGCGGGCAGGGGCTCGGCCTGGCCTACGCACAGGACTTGGCTCGTCACGGTGCGGCTGTCGTGATCAACGACGTCGACCAGGAGATCGCCGACGCGGCTGTCGACTCGATCGTCGGTGCGGGCGGGAAGGCAATTGCCGTAGTCGCTCCGGTCGGCAGCACCGAGACCGCGCAGAAGCTCGTCGCCGGTGCCGTCGAGGCGTTCGGACGCCTGGACGTCATGGTCACCAATGCAGGCATCCTCCGCGACAAGGTCATCTGGAAGATGACCGACGACGACTTCGATGCTGTCGTGAACGTGCATCTGCGTGGCACTTTCACGTGTGTTCGTGAAGCCGTCGTCCAGTTCAAGGGCCAGGGTGACGGTGGTCGCATCGTCTGCATCGGCTCCCCGGCAGGGCAGCGGGGCAATTTCGGTCAGACCAACTACTCGGGTTCCAAAGCCGGCATCGTCGGCATGGTTCGTACCTGGGCGATGGAACTGCAGCGCGCGGGCATCACCGTCAACGCCGTGTGTCCGGTTGCCGCGACTGCGATGACGGAAACCGTCCCGTTCCTGCAGCCGTACATCGAGGCGATGAAGAACGGTGACGAGGTGCCGCCGTTCGCGCGCCGCGAACTCGGCTTCGGGTCGCCCGCCGACGCAGCCGGGATCGTTTCGTTCCTCGCCAGTGATGCCGGCGCAGAGATCACCGGCCAGGCGTTCGCCATCGGCGGAGATCGTCTCGCACTGTGGACCCACCCGGACATGATTGCCACCAACTACCACGACGGTGGCTGGTCGGCCGAGAACATCGCCGCCGCATGGACCGAATCCTTCGCCGACCACCTCGAATCCGTGGGCGAGAACCTTCCGGTCGAGCCGGCACGATGACCTCGAAGTATCAGTGCGCTGTCGATTTCGACGCCATCGAAGCACTCGATGTGCATACTCACGTCGAAGTCGACGGGTGTGGCCATCGCTCACTGGACGACGAGTTGATGGCAGCGTCCGAGAAGTACTTCAAGTCCGGTGAGGATCGCACCCCGAACATCGATGCGATCGCGGACTACTACCGCGCACGCAACATGGCCGCAGTGGTGTTCACCGTCGATGCCGGTGCGGCATCGGGTCATTCACCGAACTCCGTCGAGGACATCGCCGAAGGTGCGGCCCGCCACAACGACGTGCTGATCCCGTTCGGATCGGTCGACCCATGGCAAGGCAAGGCTGCCGTCCGACGCGTCCATCGTCTGGTCGACGAATTTGGCGTGCAAGGGTTCAAGTTTCATCCGAGCTTGCAGGGCTTCGAGCCGAACGATCGGCGGTTCTATCCGATCTACGAGGCCATCGTCGAAGCCGGTGTGCCCGCGCTGTTTCACACCGGTCAGACCGGAATCGGTGCAGGCTTGCCCGGCGGACACGGGATCAAGCTGCGCTACTCCGACCCCATGCTCCTCGACGACGTCGCGGCCGACTTTCCCGAGTTGACCGTCATCATGGCGCACCCCTCCGTGCCGTGGGCCGATGCTCAGATCTCCATCGCCACTCACAAATCGAACGTTTTCGTCGACCTATCCGGCTGGTCGCCGAAGTACTTTCCGCCGCAGCTCGTCCGTGCCGCCAACTCGATGCTCAAGCACAAGGTGCTCTTCGGTTCTGACTTTCCGGTACTCACGCCGGACCGCTGGATGAAGGACTTCGCACAGCTCGAGATCAAGGACGAGGTTCGCCCGCTCGTACTCAAGACCAATGCCATTGCCGCACTGAACATCACAGTCCAGGAGAACTCATGACCACCGCTACCGTCACCCGTGTCGCCACCCTTGCGGAACTGAAGCCGCTCGAAGGCACCGAGCTGGGAACCAGTTCGTGGATCGAGATTGCTCAGGAGCGAATCAACACCTTCGCCGATGCCACCGACGATCATCAGTGGATTCACATCGATCCGGAGCGTGCGAAAGCCGAGAGCCCCTTCGGCGGGCCGATCGCTCACGGCTACCTCACCTTGTCGTTGATCATCCCGATGTGGGAAGAAGTGCTCGTCGTCGACAGCGTGACGACCAAGATCAACTACGGCCTCAACAAGGTCCGCTTCACCAACCCCGTGCCGGCCGGTGGACGCGTGCGCCTGTCCGCCACCCTGAAGACGTTCGAGGAGCTCCCCAAGGGCGGAGCTCAGTTGACGGTCGCGGCCAAGATCGAACTGGAGGGCAGTGAGCGCCCCGCCGTTGTCGTCGAAGCCGTGTACCGCATGTTCGACTGAATTTGCCGTACAACAGAACTCGCACACCGAAGGATTGGATCGAGATGCGCAATCAAGGAGTCGGTTCGTGGATCAGGCGTCGCACCAGGCAATCTCCACATGCCACGGCGATCGAATTCCGCGGTGAGCGCCTCACCTACCACGAGCTCGACGACCGCACCACGCGACTGGCGCACGTGCTTCGTCGGCTCGGTGTGCGCAAGGGTGATCGAGTAGGGCTCCTGTCTACCAATCATCCTGCGTATCTGGAGGTTCTGTTCTCCTGCGGGATACTCGGAGCGATCTTCGTCCCCCTCAACGCTCGACTGACCGGACCCGAGGTGACGTTTGCGGTCGACGACGCCGGGCTGTCGGTGCTCCTGCATTCCGACGCGCTGACCGACGTCGCAACCGAGGCGGTCGCAGCCCGAGGCGTCACTCGCATCGTGCTCGGGGACGAATACGACTCCGCCATCGAGGGCGCAGAGTCGGCCCGCATCGACGAGCCGGTGACGGGAGACGATCTGTGCTTCATCATGTACACCTCCGGCACCACAGGCCGACCCAAGGGTGTGGTGATGACACACTCGAACATCTTGTTCTCGGTGCTCAACCCGATACTCGATCTGGACCTGTGCAGTGACGAAGTCGCCCTGGTCTGTGCACCGCTGTTTCACACAGCCGCACTGGATTTCGTTGCTCTGCCGGTTCTCTTCAAGGGTGGGTCCGTGGTCATCGAAGAGGGATTCGACGCAGGTCGAGTCCTGAACATCCTGGAATCGAAATCGGTGACCTACACGTTCGGGGTGCCCACGATTCTCGATGCGCTCGTCGCGCACGAGCAGTGGGCTCTCACCGATCTGACTGCTCTGCGACGGATCGTGGTGGCGGCGGCACCAGTTCCGCCGCGGACACTGCGCGCTTATTCCGAGCGTGGTATCAAGATGTGTCAGGGCTACGGTCTCACCGAAAGTGGCCCTGGGGCAACGATTCTCACCTCGGTCGATGCCGAACGGAAGATGGGAACGGCAGGCGTACCGCACACGTTCACCGACGTCCGAATCGTCGACGCCACCTCGCGCACGGTGGCACCCGGTGAACGAGGCGAGATTCAGATCCATGGCCCGAACGTGATGAAGGAGTACTGGGGTCGGCCCGATTCGACCGCGGACGTGTTCGACGACGGCTGGCTCCGCACCGGTGACATCGGCGTCGCGGACCACGAAGGGTTCGTCACGATCGTCGATCGCCTCAAGGATCTGATCATTTCCGGAGGAGAGAACATCTATCCAGCGGAAGTCGAGGCAGCGATACTCGAGCTGCCGGGGATCGAGGGCTGCGCCGTGTTCGGTGTGCCCGACGAGAAGTGGGGTGAATCGGCGCTGGCGGCGATCACGGTCTCGGCCGGTTCCACCGTCGACCCCGAATCACTTGCCGCCGCGCTCGGAGTCAACCTCGCCCGGTACAAGATCCCGAAGCGATACGTCGTGCTCGATGAAATCCCGCGTAACCCGACCGGAAAGATCCGCAAAGACGTACTACGGGCTCAGTTCGCAAACGCCAATGTCGAGGTAGTAGCGCAGCAACCCAGCGAATGATTTCGCTACGGACTTGATGGATTGCTCAGTGTCATGTTCTATTTACGATGCGGTAACTGCCGTTTCCGCGCGATGTTGTCGGCGGCATCGTGTCTGGTGTTGGCAACTCGGCAATTGTTCGCCTCCGTCAGCGTCATCGCCGGATGGCTAACGCCTCGCCTGGAGCAGCATTTGTCCAACAAGCCGTTGGACCGATGCAGTGGGGTTCGCCGTTGCACTTTTCGACTGACTCGAGGGCGATATTGTTTCGCGACGAACAAGTCTCGTTGTCACGAGTCCGCACAGAGCATCGGTGCACCAGGACAGTCTCCGTCCACCCGATACCGTGGCTGTCCGACACTGATCAGGACTGTCCGGTGTCGGAGGATCGGCGGCAGTTCGGTGTCACGAGAGTGTCACAAGTCGGTACGATTCGAGGTGGACTGGCCCGAACGGCAATGTACGAAAAGTGTTGGAAATAAACAAATATCGAGTCCAGTGTAGTTCAGGTGAATCCACTTCCAGGGACTTGAAATCCGCACAGTGTCGGTTCGAGTCCGACTGGGGGCACCATATTTCCGTAGGTCACAGCGCTATGTTGCTTCGGCGAGCTAACCCGAACCGTTGGCGGCGAATTGTTCTGCGGTCCAACGTAACACGAATGGTAGCCCGGTCATGGCGCCGATGAAGTGGTCGCCTGCCACGGGCTCGTAGTGCACGTTGGCACCCTTGCTGCGCCACTGCTCGATCAGGGCAGTCACGCCGGCCTCGGGGATGAAGCGATCGCCGATCCACTTGCTCGCTGAACCGTGGAAGAACGCGACCGGCGCCGACGGCGCGTCGGCGCCCGGACGGTTCGCGGCGATCACCCGCCGCGCGATGTCGGAGTCGAACGGGTCGGGCTCGGACGCCAAGTCCTCGATTCGCATGCGTACCAGCCCGCCCAGGGCCAGGGGGAGGACGGACATGTCCTTCACCCAGGACGCCAACAGCAGCGCCTTCGGGCCGAACAACTCGACCATCTCGGGGTGCTCACGTGCGAGACCCATGCTCGCCGCACCCAGCAGGCCGGCCGCGACGGTGCCGTTCATGGTGTCCAGCAGCATCGAGAAGTCGGTGGGTGTTCCACCGGCGACGGCACCGACCAACCTCACGTCCGGCGCGTACCTCGGGTGCAGTTGCGCGGTCCACGTGGTGGCGATCGCGCCGCCGCTGTAGCCGTAGGCCACCACTGGGCTGTCGGCGAGCTCCGGGGCGACGACCGTCATCCCGCGCATCGAGTCCAGGACGGCATGCCCGGCCATCGTGCCTTCGGAGTACGACATCCGCGGGCCCTGGTGATCGGCGACGAGGACGGCGTATCCGCGGGCGAGCCAGAGCGGCATCACCGGCGGGAGGTCGGCACCGACACCGTGCACGAGCCGGTACGACGGCGTGCTCTTGGCTCCGAGGGAATCGATGGCCACGTTGTGGGCGACGACCGGCCGCGGTCCGCGCCCGGTCCACGGCCGCTTCGGGATCAGCAGCGAGGCGGTGACGCCGGCGGGGAGACCCCGCGCGTCGGTCGATCGCACCATGAACTGATGCAGGGCGGTTCGCGGCCGGGGCACCAGACCGCGGGTCGTGCGCTGCCGAATCACCGCACCGGGTGCAAGGTCCTCGATGCCGGGAGGGGTGAGAAAGAAGGCGTCGTTGTCGATCGGTGTCGGAAGGATCGCGGCATGCGGATCGTCCGGAGGCTCCAGGGGCAGTCGTCGAGCCAATACGCGATCGAGCACACCGAACACAGTCATGATCCCCCGACATTCTTCTCCAGCCGCACCCATCCCCGCGGTCACCGTACAGTGCGCGGCGGTCGGTGAACGCAATATTGGATTAGTCCGACAACAGGTGTCAGTGCCGGGCGCTCAGAAGCACGGCACCGAGCTCCCCGGCCGACAGCATCGGCAGCATGTGGTGACTGCAGCCGGTCAGGACGACGGTGTGTGCGTTCGGGAGAACCTTCCCGACAGCGTCGGCAGCACGAGAACTGTTGTGCACCTTGCTCTCGCAGGCAAAGACGACAGTGACGCGCGCGGACAGCGTCGACCATCGATCTGAATTGGGGCGCCGTGGAACCACCGGGCTTCGCCTTCATGGCGACGGCGGCAGCACTGGTGTTGCTTGGGATGGCCCGGGCGCGGGCAAGTCGGGGCGGACCTCCAGGCCTGGAGGCACAGTGACGACCTGCAGGCCGTGCTTTCGGTCGGCGGTGGGTCAGCCGGCCTTGACGCGCAACCGCTCGACTTCCGAGCGAGAGTGGCGCACGGCCTCGGTGTCCGATCCCTTGTCATGGGCCAAGTCATGCGCGAGGTCGAGAATCGCCCGACGTAGGTGCTTGCGTGCTCGACGGGACTTGTGGTGGGGCGCGGACTTGATGAACGCCTTGCGCGCTTTCTTGTCCAGGATGCCGTCGACCTCGGCGTCGGTCACGGTTCCTGCTTCGACCTCGGGGGCGAGGATGTCGCGGACGAACTGGTACTCGCGGGGTGCTGCTCGCCGGAACGCGATCGTCAAGACCGTGAACCCGAGCACGATGGAGCCGAGCATGACGGGGAAGGTGAGGATGCCGCCTCGGCCGAGACCGCCGGCGTCGTCCCAGGTGAAGTGCAGAAACATTCCGACCAATACGAATGCCACACCGCGGCCGATCCGGCGTGGCTGGGCCGCCGTGCCGAGGATGTAGATGACACCGGTGCAGACGAGGGCGCTGAACAGCGGGTGGGAAACGAAGCTGACCGCTATGCGCGTGAACGACATCTGTACGGCGTGGTCGACCGGATCGGTACCGAAGGCCTGAGCTGTGGAGTTGGCGGCGTAGAGGAAGTCCTCGAAGATCGCGAATCCGAGCCCGATGAACGCGCCGACTATCAGACCGTCGTTCGCGGTCCGAATCAACCGCGGGGCAAGGCTCATGAGGAGTATGAATCCGCACAGCTTCGCGGCCTCTTCGGTGATCGGTGCGGTGGCTCCGGCTGCCCAGTTGGCACTCCACACTTGGCCGAGAAGCTTGTTGTAAATGCTGATCATTGCGTTGTTCGCGGTGAGGGCGAATGCAAAGGTGGCCGGAATTGCGCCCCACAGGAGCGCGGCGAGGATGAGTCGGCCCGGTTGGCGTTCCCATCGGTCGATATGACGGAACCAAGCGAACCACGCCAGCCCGCACAATCCGCACAGCACTGCCGAGATCGCAAAGGCGTCGGCGTACAACCCGGTTTTGGGTGCGAAGTACGCCCACACCTGGAACGCGCCGATGCCGGTCAGCACGACGAACACCCAGAAACACAGATTGTGGGGTTGCACGAAGTGGAAGCGCTCACCCCAGCCGGAGATCTCCATTGCTCTGGCCTGCCGTTGGCGGGCCTCGGAGCTGCGTGTGGTGTCGGTGCCGGTCTCGCTCATGAGTTGTTCCTGTCGACGGTCCGGATGCTGGCGATCATGGTCTGGATGTTGTCGACGGCCGCGGTCATCTGAGCGGGAGGCCCGTAGGCGGTGATCTTCAGCCCCCTGCCGGCGATGACGAATGCCGCGACCACACCGTCCCCGGTCACGCTGCTGTATGGCTGTGCGACACCGCTCTCGCCTGACGTCGTGGTGAGAGTGGTCCTGTCGCCGTCGACTCTGAAGGTCGGGTCGTCGGTGCGGGAGGTGACTTTCTCCACTTGGTCCAGCAATTCATCCGGTGTGCCCTCGAACGTGTCCGACGAGACCTGGAAGGTGACGCCCTTCCCGGCGACGGTGGCGTCCCCGGAACGACGGCTTTCGTCGTCGACACGAAAGCCGGCCTCGACATCCCAGCCGGTGGTCGGTGTGAAGACGATGGAGTC
This sequence comes from Rhodococcus sp. 06-470-2, assembly GCF_002258235.1. Lineage (NCBI taxonomy): Bacteria > Bacillati > Actinomycetota > Actinomycetes > Mycobacteriales > Nocardiaceae > Rhodococcus > Rhodococcus sp. 06-470-2. The sequence goes on from NZ_NOYB01000037.1 coordinate 71,033, forward strand.
CGTCAGCGCGAGTTGCTCACCGGCGAGAACCGGGTCTTCCCAGCCGATGGCCGCGTCGACACGGGGAAGGATCACGGTCAAGACGACGAAGATCGCGACGACGAAGAGTGCCGGTGGAAAAGTCCGACGGTCGAGACCGAGCACACGGTGCTCGGCCGGGACCCGATGTCGTTGTCTCGCAGCAAGAATTTGTGTCACAGTTACTCCTCGGCCCTCGGTGTCGATCACGGCGTGACGCGTACCTCGGGGCGGAGCAATTCGAAAAACAGTTCGTCGAGCAAAGCAAGGCCGTAGAGGTGCGATGGCTTGTTTCGGTTGCGCGGCAGCCTGATAAGCCCAACACGTATTACTTCTGGGTCGATGATATTCGGAGTCGGCCTGTCTTCTTGCCGTTAATCAGCTAAAAAGACCGAAACCGGATTCTCGGCGATCGAACCGGAAGATTTCTCGATCACGGCGCGAGTTCGGGATGGGGCGTCGGCATTGTCTCTTGCAAAGCTGATCCGAGACCGTCTGATCCGAAATTCGTTGCGCGGTTGTGGAGTCCGGCGGCACTGGGCACCGAATTCACATCGATGGTGACGAATGTCGATGCGGTTCGTCGATGGACGCTCCAGTGCCTCGACTCTTCGGTCCGGCGTGATCGGCATGCTGATACGAGGTCGGTGGCCAGGCCGGCAAGCAACGAATCTCTTCGTGGCACCACTCGCCTTCCGTCACCGTTCACACGACGGTGGCAGCGTATGCCACGAACACCACGAACATGGCCGCGCCGCCGAGAGCTGCGCCGATCATTGCCTCGCGGCCGTTGGTCGCCATGCCCTTCTCGTCCCGGCTCACCCCGACCCACCCGCACACGACGGCGGCGACACCTGTTGGGACAGCGACGAAGTCGCCGATGAAAGGTACGAACGCACAGACCAGGGCCACGATGCCCAGGATCATCGCGGCACTGCCGGCACCGTTGCGAAACAGCGGCCGTGTGCTGTATTCCTCGGCCATGCCGCCTCCCTCTGTGCGGTCTTCGTACTCGTCGCATACGGCGCGACGAGCAGACCTACCGAAAAGATACCTCGACATACGGCGAGGCACGATGGCACCGATGCACGGCATCTCGTCGCTTCTGTGCTCTCGGGCCGAGCGCGCCAGCTAGGCTCGTTCGGTGACGGACTCAACGTGGGACGGGTACGTCCGTGTGCGCGGCGCTACCGAGCACAACCTGGCAGCTGTCGATGTCGACATACCCCGCAATGCCTTCGTCGCGTTCACGGGGGTGTCGGGGTCAGGAAAGTCGTCACTGGCCTTCAGCACCCTGTACGCCGAAGCGCAACGACGCTATTTCGAGTCGGTTGCCCCCTACGCCCGCCGCCTGCTTCAGCAAGTGGGCGCACCTCATGTCGCGTCCATCACCGGCCTTCCCCCGGCCGTTGCGCTGCAGCAACGCCGGGGGTCGCCGAGCTCGCGCTCCAGCGTCGGCACCATCACCACGATGTCGAACCTGCTGCGCATGCTCTACTCCCGGGCCGGTACCTATCCCGACGGTGCGCCCATGCTCCCGGCGGAAGCGTTCTCACCCAACACCGTCGCCGGTGCCTGCCCGAGATGCGGCGGTTTGGGCGAGTTCCACGATGTGACAACGGAATTGCTGGTTCCCGACCCGTCGCTGAGCATTCGGGAGGGCGCGATCGCGGCGTGGCCGGGTGCCTGGCAGGGGGCGAACCTGCGCAGCATCGTCGCCGGCATGGGGATCGACATCGACGTGCCGTGGCGCACGCTGAAGAAGAAGGACCGGGAGTGGCTCCTGTTCACCGACGAGCACCCCAAGGTGTGGATCGAACCGGAGGAGGGACGAGTCGACCACAGTTACGAAGGCAAGTTCTGGAGCGCCCGCAGCCATGTCATGCACGTTCTGACCGACTCGAACAGCGAGCGCATGCGAGAACGCGCTCTGCAATTCACCGAGACCGTTCGCTGCCCGATGTGCTCCGGCAGCGGACTGCGTGCCGACGCGTTGGCCGTCACCATTGCCGGCCGGTCGATCGCCGAGATCAATGCGCTCTCGCTGACAGAACTTGCCGCATTACTGCGCCCCATTGCCGAACAGTCGGGGGAGACCACGGAGGTGGCGGTACGCATCACCGCAGATCTGCTGGCCAGGATCGACGTGTTGCTCGATTTGGGCTTGGGATATCTGGCGCTCGGGCGTAGCTCGACGACTCTGTCGCCCGGCGAGACGCAGCGGTTGCGAATTGCCACTCAGCTCCGTTCGGGTCTGTTCGGGGTGGTGTACGTGTTGGACGAACCGTCCGCCGGACTGCATCCCGCGGATGCCGAGCCGCTGCTCGACGTCCTGGACCAGCTGAAGGCGTCGGGAAACACCTTGTTCGTGGTCGAACACGACATGGACGTGGTCCGGCGCGCCGACTGGGTGGTCGATATCGGACCTGCGGCCGGTGAGGGCGGCGGACGGGTGCTGTACAGCGGCCCCGTCGCAGGCTTGGAAGAGATCGAGGAGTCGGTCACCAGCAGGCACCTCTTCGGTCGAGCGGAATCCGTGCAGCGGCAGGCGCGCCCCACCCAGGGCTGGCTCACTCTGGCCGGGGTCACCCGGCACAATCTGCGGGAGTTGACGGCGGAGTTCCCTCGCGCGGTCCTTACGGCGGTGACGGGTGTGTCGGGCTCCGGGAAGTCGACACTGGTCAGCCAGGTCCTGTTCGAGGTGGCGCGCCACCGACTCGAGACCGCGACAGACGACGATGACGCACAGATCGAGGTCGACGTGGCCGAGGTCTCCGGAATCGAGTCGTTCACCCGCCTGGTCCGGGTGGATCAACGCCCTATCGGCCGAACCCCCCGATCGACACTGGCCACCTACGTCGGAATGTTCGACGTCGTCCGCAAACTGTTCGCCGCCACCGACGAGGCCAAGGCCCGCGGATGGGCACCCGGACGGTTCTCCTTCAACGTCGCGGACGGACGATGCCCCACGTGCCAGGGCGACGGTTTCGTCGAAGTGGAGTTGCTGTTCCTCCCCGGCACCTATGGCCCCTGCCCCACCTGCCACGGTGACCGGTACAACCCGGAAACTCTCGAAATAACCTGGCGCAACAAGACAATTGCCGACGTACTGCACATGTCGGTGGACGAGGCAGCGATGTTCTTCGCCGATATCGCGGCAGTGTCCCGCAGTCTGGAGACGTTGCACGACATCGGGCTCGGCTACCTTCGACTCGGTCAACCCGCCACCGAGCTGAGCGGCGGCGAGGCGCAGCGCATCAAGATCGCGACCGAATTGCAGCGCACCCGTCGCGGTACTGCCCTCTATCTACTGGACGAACCGACCGCAGGACTCCATCCCGCCGACGTCGCCCTGCTCATGCGCCAGCTGCACTTGCTTGTCGATGCAGGCAACACCGTGGTGATGGTGGAACACGACCTGGATGCCATAGCCTCCGCCGACTGGGTCATCGATCTCGGTCCCGGCGGCGGCGACAACGGGGGCACTGTCGTTGCTACCGGAACGCCCGCCGAAGTCGCGTCGTCCCCGGACAGCATCACGGGACCGTATCTGGCCCGACGGCTCCGATCCGGGACTGTTGCCGCGTCGCGTTGAGCCCGAGCAGCAGCCTCACCGCTGAGTCTCGGGGCGTGGTTTGTCTATGCGTTGTGCCGCGGGCGAGTCGAGCCCATGAATGGTCTTTGTGCTCTCTACAAACCGCAGTGTGGATGCCATCGTGGTTTGTCACAGTGAGACGCAGAATCGACCGTTGGGGAATGCCATGGAACCGCCGCCTTCGCTCGTCAAGTTGGTCGTGGTCTCCGGACTGTTCGTGACCTGCCTGTTCGTGGGCGCGCCGCTGCTGTTGATCGTCGCTTTCGGACTGTTGGCGGCCGCACAGTGTGTGCTGGTTCTGACCGATGTCGGTTCGGGATGGCAACAGTGAGCGGGCGACTCGGACCGGTCTGACACCGCAGCGGGTGGGACGGTCCATGCCCGGACCTCCGCGAATGGGGACTTTGTGCTCTTTTTCCTCCTGCCGGCCCGGACCATCCTGTGGATACACCAGTCTTCGCCGCCCGATCTTTCGACGGAGGTGCCCGATGCACAATTCTGGATCGTTCGATTCTGTGCGAGCCGATCCCGTACCGGACGTCGTCTGGCGCGACCCTAGTCCGCTCAAGCCGTGGTGGGAGAGCGTCATCGGTCCCGCGCGCTCCCGTCGGCCGACACCACCCGTGCAGGAAGCCGATGATCGCGATGGGTACGAATGTCGATTCGGTGCCTCCACGCGCGGGAAGAGGTAGCGTCGTTCGCTGCTATCGGTCGGCCCGGTGCCCTCCGGTGGCGTCGGTACACGGTCGATACACGACAGCGCCGAACCCGACAGGCTCGGCGTTCTCGTGTTCCGCGCGGACGGCTACCGTCCGCTGCGATGCATACCCGTGAAGCGTCCTGTGCCCATGGCCGTTGCAACTGCGCCGAGCCCGAGCACGACGATTCCGACCAGTACGTTGGACCAGATCATGCCGTTCGTGCGCTCGAGATCAGCGATGATCCACGGGGACACGATCAGCCAGATCCCCAGGAGCGGCACCACGAAGGACACCCCGTGGATTCGTCCGTACGCGGCTCCGAGTGCAAGCGCGAGGACTGCGATCGCAGAACCGGTGATCAGGTTGGTCATGGCGAACGCGGCACGGCCGTCGGCGGCTGTACTCGACAGCGGCGCCAGGCCGAGAATCCAGGCCGAGCTCGCCGCGTACAGACCGGCCAGCAGTAGCAGCCCATCTGTCACTTGTCCCACGGGCCTGTTGAACACCGCGTCGTAGCGATCGCGCAGTGCAGCGATGTCGGGATGTGCGTGCATGGACGCACTGGTCGTTGTGGACATTGTTCGAGTCCTTTCGAGTGAGTAGGTGAGTGTCGATGTTCAGGGGCCGCTGTGCTCGCCTGTAGGCCTCGATTCAGCCGACTACACGGTTCGGGCCGACGGACGACGGCACCCTCAGTCGGTTCCGACCCCGTTGGGTTGGACCCCGTTGCTCCTGACCTCGATGTGGCGGACAGGCGTGTCCGGCTCGGATCCGGCAAGTGTCACATCGACCGTCAGAATCCCGTTGTCGTAGGTGGCTTCGATTGCGTCGTCCTTCGCTCCGGCCGGTAGATCGATCGTGCGGTGGAAGCTGCCGTAGCGGAACTCCGATCGCGTGCCCTCCGTCTTCTGCTCTGCACGTTCGGCTTTGATGAAGAGCTTGCCGTCGTGCACGCTGATGTCCACGTCCCGTTCCGGATCGATACCGGGCAGCTCCGCCCGGAGCACGTATCGGTCGTCCTCCAGGGTTTCTTCGACCCGAATCATGTGACCTTCCAGCGCACTCCACGGCGGCATGGCCTCGAATCGTGCCATCAGGTCCGACCAGTCCGGTAGCGCCGGCCACGACGGAATCAGTGGCGTGCGGTTGGCGAGAACGGTCATCGTACATCCTCAGGACCTCGTCCGGTGGTCCGGGTTCGAGTACTGTCTCGACGTCTGCGTCGTCACCCAGAACGTACATTGCGACAACTCGCGCGGCGGCCAACGCGGACCGTGCGCGAGCGCGAGCACCCGACGCGGTACCGCTGTGTGCATTCGCTGCTCCGGCTCGTGCGATGTCTCGATCCACGCCTGCACGGACGAGGAGCAGTGTGGTGTTTCGACCGACCGCGTCGGCTGCGGCCCATCCCAGAGCATTTCGCGACGATACAGAGCCGTCGATACCGACGACCGTCAGATTCCTTCGATTGTCGACAGAGCTGGTCATGCATCGATTCTCGGTGGTCGGATGGACCGGAAACAGGGCCTTCGGACCCTGTTCACACTGCAGAGGGCTCGAATTGGGCACGGGTCACGGCCGGCACCGAGGCGCTCGAAGGTCCAGGTGATCGAGAACAGAATGCTCTGGCCGGCCGAGTTGTCCTCGGATGCAATCGGTTGGGTTGCTGCCGGAGTTCACGATCGTGGACGCGACCGATCCGACGACCTGGTGGAGAAGACATCCGCTGCGGAAGTGTCACGGCGGCCCGCCGGAATCAGAATCGTAACTGCGGCTCCGATGATTGCGGGCAGGGCGAAAGCCAACAGCTGAGTGCTGGTACCTGCACCGGCGGCGACGAACAGTCCACCGTAGGTGGGGCCGACGATCGCGCCGAGTCGCCCCACCGCGAGTGCGACTCCCAATCCTGTTGTCCGGCAGGCCACGGGGTAGTAGCCACCGATGAAGGTGTTCAGCAGGATCTGCGTCCCGGTCGTACCCATTCCTGCGATCAGTACCAGAACGTACACGATGCCGATCGGGGGAGTGGTCGCGATCAAGGCCAACGATACTGCTGCACAGACGAATCCGAGGGTGGTCACCGGTTTGATGCCGTAACGATCGGCCAGGTGAGCACCGCCGAGAGCGCCTACTGCACCGCCCACATTGAGCACCAGCAAGAAGGACAGCGCGGCGCCGAGTGGGTATCCGGCCGACCTCATGACAGCGGGCAACCAGGTCGCGACACCGAACAACACGAGCAGGCACAGCAGGGTCATCACCCAGAAGGACAACGTCACTCGCGCACGGTTCGCGGTGAACAGCGCGCCGATTCCGCGATCCGTCGATGTCGGGTCGCCACCGGCACTCTCCGATGCTTCCTCGAGTCCGTAATGGGTCGAGATCCTCTGTGCTGCATCCGTCCTGCCTCGCGAGTTGAGGAACGCGGGTGATTCGGGAAGATGTCTGAGCATTGCCGGCAGAATCAACAACGCTGGGATCATCCCTGCTGCGAACATCGCTCGGAAGCCGAACGCCGGGACGAGCCACAGCGACAGGATCCCCGCCGCGATACCGCCGACACTGGTGCCCACGAATCCCAGTGCGACCGTTCGTGCTCTCGTGTCCAGTCGGGAGAATTCGATCAGCATCGATGCAGCGGTCGGCATCAACACTCCTGCTCCGACGCCGACGACGAATCGCGCTGCTCCGAAGATCTCGGGTGAGGGTGCAATCGCACAGCATCCCATCGCGGCCGAGAACAACGCGACTGCGGCGATCAAGGCGCGTCGCCTACCCCAGCGATCCGCGATGCTGCCCGCGGCGAGTGCCCCGGCGAGCATGCCGACTCCCACCACGGATCCGAGTACCCCGACGGTCGCCGGATCCAGATCCCACGGCTCGTACGCCAGGAGCGACGGAACCACCGTGCCGTACATCAGAAGGTCGTACCCTTCCAGCGTCAGCGCCGCCAGACAGAGTGCGACCACGGGAGAAAAAGTGTTACGTGACATGTGTTTCCGCTCGCAAGAGGGTCAGATGAAGTGGTCGGACAACCAGGCACCGATATCGGCGGCGGCCAGAGAAGCGCCGGTGGGCGCCCCGTCGCGAATGGGGCCGCCGAAGTGGGTGCCCTCGATCGCCACACGAGACTTGTCGATCGAGCCCAGAGCCTCGACCATCCTCGACGCGTCCTCCGGGAAACACGCCTGATCGCCGGTCAGTTCGACGAACAACGACGGGACCGTCACCGACGGTGCGCACCGAACGAAGTCGGCGTTGGAGCTCAGACCGGACCACGTCGACAACCACGCATCGGGCGTGGACAGGCGCGCGAAACCGACGAGCCCGTAGTTCGTCAGATCCGGCCGTCGGCCGAACAACGAACCGTACGGTCGAGCGTTCGGACTGAGCGAGAGATCGGTGAATCTCAGGTCCGCGTCGGTACGATAAACGGTCAATATGCGCGGCGCCAACGCATCTCGACGGTCGGCAGGATCACCGCTTGTCTTGAAACGCCGTCGGGCCTCGGATGCTTCGGCGACCCGTGACCGCGCGAGCGCGTCCAGCCGAGCGACGCGCTCGTGCTGCGCGGCGCGATACCGATGAACGAAGTCCTCCGGATACGACGAACTTTCCGGTGCGTCGACGAATCCGTTGGCTGCATCGAAGGGATCGAGCGACGGGTCGATGGACATGGGGTCGGATTCGTCGACGACGGACGGATCGATCAGTCGCAGCAGCAGCGCACCCTGTCCGGGGTGCGGAGCCATGAAGATCGCACCGTCCGGCACCGGCATCTCCGCCGACGCGAGATCGATCGGCCGACCGGACGGGGTGGCCGTCAGTCGATGCTCCGGCGCAAGACCGGCCTGCTCATGGTAGAACGCGAACAGGGTGCCGCCACCGGAGTGTCCCAGCGTCACAACGTGATCGAACGACCCTGAACGCAGGAATACCTGCCCGGCGGCTGCGTCGAGCAATGCCTGCTCGTGTACCAGGGAGATGTCGTTGTTCACCGAACGCGTGCCCTGGGTCCACACCGCGTATCCGCGGGCGAGGAGTTCGGGCACCAGTACGTGGTGCGTCAGATCCTGTCTCGGGTGCATCAACGCCACGACGACGTCGGCACCGGGAACCGTTCTCAACACTCCGCTGACCTTGGCGCCGTCTGCGGTGGTCAGCTCGTGCGTCGAGGTGACGGTGTTGCTCGGTGCCTCGGCGGCGTCGATGTAGCGACCGGCCCCGAGACGGGCCGCAGTCATGATCCCTCGACGCGCAGAGCGTCTTTGTCCCACTGTGTGATTCGAGAGTCGGACAGGCCCGAGACACTGCTGTACCAGACTGCGTGCCTGCATCCGGTCGCCCGACGATCGATCACGATGTCCCCGTCCGAGACTATGCGGAAGTACGGGCCGACATGGTCCACGCGCACTGCCGGATCGATGTCCGCAACCGACGCGATCGTCGTGTTCTCCGGAATGTCGAGGACGTACAGCGTGGTCACGACACCCCCACCTCGTTCTCGGCCGACCAGTCGGCCGCACGCTCGACGATCAACTCGGCCTTGCGGGTCAACAGGTTCGCCATACTCGGGTCGGGTCCGCGAACGACGTCGATCAGGGCGTCGATCGTCAAATTCGCGTCGAGGTCCTCCTGCGGCGTGACAGGACGCATCGCGCGGGTGAGCTCGATCATGTAGCCGTTGGGATCGTGGGTGTAGATGGACTCGATCGTCTCGTGCTGGATCTGCATCTCCACGGGCCAGTCGCTGCCGTCGAGCCGTCGTCGATACTCCATCAGGTCTTCTTCGCTGTCGACGTGAATCGCCAGGTGACGCGAGCGGATGAAGAAGATCGGTACGTCCTCTGCGAAGCGTGAATACGCATCACCCTGTGGTCCACCGTCGAACGGTTCGAGACCGAAATAGTAGAAGAATGCGAGTCGGTCGTCGTTGCCGATGTCGAAGAAGAAGTGGATGAAGTCCGGATGCTTCTCCGGTCCCCACCCCGCTGCGCAGATGGAATGGACGACGGGGAACCCGAGCACGTCGCGGTAGAACTCGACCGTCGCTGCCGGATCGAACGTGGGATAGGCGACGTGGTCGACGCCCCGAACCTTGTGTGGCAAGTCGGACATGGAGATTTCCTCTCTACGTAGTGACGATCTACGACGCGACGACGGCGTCCGCGCGGAGCAACGAGCCGGCATCCGGTAGATCGACGGACAGGTCGAGCGCACGGAGCAGGCTGTAGGCACCTGCCGTGGCGGCCGAGAGCACGGGAATCCCGAACTCGTCCTCGGCAGCCTGGACGAGAGGCAGGGACGGCATCTGTACGCACGCGGAGATCACCAGTGCGTCGGCACCGGTGAGATCCAAAGATCTGGCCGCGTCCATGACTCGTTCGCCAGGGATGCAGCCGACTTCGGCGTTGTCGGAGATTTCGAGGGCACGCCAATCGAGTACACGAATACCTTCGGCCTCGATGTACTCGACCACCTTCTCCGCGAGTGGTCGCATGTACGGCGTCACGAGAACGATGTTGCTCGCGTCCAGAGCGCGCAGGCCTTCCACGAGGGCTCCCGCGCTCGACCGGACGGCTGCATCGGATCCGCCCGTGGCGAGTTGCTCGGCCACCAACCCCTCGACGCGTTGGTGTTCCCCGGGCCCGGCGACCATCAGGGCGACGAGGCAGGCATAGAGAACGGCGTCGATCCCGGCATCACCCAATTCGAGGATGCACCGCTCTCGCTGGGCGTTCATCGCTCGCAGTTGCTCCGGTGACACGGCCTGCATGCGCATCCGCGAGGAGTGGAACGAGAACCGCGCGTGTCGATGTCGCGCCAACAGGGCCGGCATCTCCGTTTCCACGGTGACGTTGGAGCTCGGAACGACCAAGCCCACACGGTGAATGCTCATGCACTGCCTTTCGGTAATTGACGTTGATGACGAGTATTCGACGTTTGCGATGATTCGTCAAGTGGTGTCCACCAGCGGAAGTGAACGGCAGTATCGAGTCGGACGGAATCGAGGGAGGTGACAGCACTCACATTCGTGCTTGACATGTCGTCGGTCACGTCGAATACTCGACGCAGACGTAAGCAGTGTTCGAGGGTGCCTCGCTCTCACACGCCAGAACGTCTTCGACTCGGACCTAAGGAGCACACCGGCATGACCTATGTGATCGGAGTGGACGTCGGCGGAACGTTCACGGATGCAGTACTCGACGACAGTTCCGGCACCGTGGTCGCGGCCAAGGCGCCCTCGACTCCACCCGACTATTCCCAGGGCGTCATCGACGTTCTCGAAGCGTTGGCCGAGCAGCTCGGATGCCCGGTGCAGGAGATGCTCGCGAACACCCACCACATCGCGCACGGCACCACGTCCTCGCTCAATGCTCTGGTGATGGGCAATGTCCCGCCGGTCGGGTTTCTGACCACCAAGGGGCATCGGGATTCGATCTACATCATGAACGTCGAGGGCCGTTACCTCGGTGGTTCGCCCGAGCAACTGCAGAACGTGTTGGGGCAGAGCAAGTCCCACGGTCTGGTTCCCAAGCGGCATGCACTCGAGGTCACCGAACGGCTCGATCGAGACGGCAATGTCGTCGTTGCCCTCGACGAGGAGTCCGCGCGCGTCGCCATCCGAAGCCTCGTCGACGACGGCGTCTCCGGCATTGCGGTCTCGCTGCTCTGGTCGTTCCGTAACCCGGTGCACGAGCAGCGTATTCGTGAACTGGTGCACGAGATCGCGCCCGACATGTTCGTCTCGCTGTCCTCCGAGGTGAGCCCGCGCATCCGTGAGTTCGCCCGCAACGCGACCACGATCATGAGCACTCAGATCGGTCCGGGACTGCGCGACTACCTCGGTTCGTTGGAGAAGAAGCTGCGTGCCCTCGACCTCGCCGGCCCACTGCTGGTGATGCAGAGCAACGGCGGTGCCGTTGCCGCAGCCGAGGCCCCGAAGAACGCCATCAGCACAGTCGGTTCCGTGTTGACCGGCGGCGTGGTCGGTGCCGTGTCGCTCGGAAAGCAGCTGGGACACGAGAACATCATCGCCACCGACGTCGGCGGAACCACGTTCCTCGTCGGCTTGGTCGTCGACGGTGAACCGGTACGCGCGTCGAGCACCATCATCAATCACCACCCGATCAACGTGCCCACCCTCCAGGTACACGCCATCGGCTCCGGCGGCGGCGCCATCGCCTGGGTGGATGCAGGCGGCAATCTTCAGATCGGACCGCACAGCGCGCAAGCCGTACCCGGTCCCGCCTGTTACGGGCAGGGCGGAACCGAACCCACCAATGCCGATGCCAACCTCGTCCTCGGCATCCTCCCCGAACGCGGATTGCTCGGCGGTCGCAAACCACTCGACAAAGAGCTTGCGCGCGAGGCCATTCGACGCCGAATCGCGGAACCGCTCGGTCTGTCGATCGAGGATGCGGCGGCTGCGATCTACGCCGTGCAGAACGCGCAGACCGGCGATCTCCTGCGCAAGACCGTCGTCGAAGCCGGACACGATCCGCGCAACTTCGTCCTCTACGCATTCGGCGGAGCCGGACCGTCGCATTGCGCCGCGTATGCCGCCGAGGTCGGCGTCAAAGAGGTCATCGTTCCGCTCGGGCAGGTGGCGTCGGCGTTCTCGGCCTACGGTCTTGCGTCGTCGAACATCGTGCTCGCGGCCGAGCTGTCCGACCCGGCCGCGATGCCCCTCGATCCGGCCCGCGCCGAGGCCAATTTCGAGAGCCTCGAGAAGCGGGTGCGTGATGCCCTCGGTCGGCAGGGTCTCAATTTCACATCCGTCGAGGTCGAACGCGAAATCGACATGCGGTACACGATGCAGCTGGCCGAGGTGGCCACGACCGTTCCAGGAGGCTCGCTGGACTCGGCGAGTGTCGCCCATGCCTCGGACCTCTTCGAGCAGCGGTACGCAGATCTGTACGGCAAGGACAGTGGATTCCGCGAAGCCGGCATTCAGGCGATCACCTATCGCGTTCGCGCGACGGGCGTGCTGCCGTTCTCGCCGACTCTGCCCGAATTGAAGTCGGCCGACTCCGCCGACGCATCGGCCGCCCGCATCGGCTCCCGAAAAGTCAACCTGGACGGTCGAATCGGCTACGTCGACACCGATATCTACGACTACAGCAAGCTCGCTGCCGGGCACGTCCTCGCCGGCCCCGCCATCGTCGAAGTCCCTACGACGACCGTCGTCGTCCCGCACGGAACCACCGGAACTGTCGACCGCCTCGGCAACCTCAACATCGTCGCCGGCTGAGACCACAGGAGAACCGCACCATGACATCAGCAATTCCCGGGTCCGAGATCTTCTCGTCCCGCCCCGTCGATCCCGACGCTCTCGCGCGCGCCCTCCCACCGACCCTGCCGGTGCATACCGTCACGCAGCAGCAGATCGACGACCTCGATCCGTTGACCTACGAGGTCATCCGGCACCGACTCTGGTCGGTCACCGACGAGATGGGCGAGGCACTCAAACGAATGTCGGGCTCACCCATCGTCACCGACGCGAACGATTTCGACTTCGCGATCAGTGACGAACTGGGGCAAGAGGTTCAGGTCGGCCTCTACAACACCATGCTCGTCGGAGCCGTGGACCTGGCGATCTACTGGACCCTGCAACATCGCGCCGCCAACCCCGGAATCGCGCCGGGTGACATGTTCCTGTGCAACGACCCATGGGTCGGCGGGGGACTGCACCAGAGCGACGTCATCGTCTACCAACCCATCTTCCACGAGGGCAAGCTGTTCGCCTGGACCAGCGCGATCTGCCACGAACCCGACCTCGGCGGTTCCGGACTCGGGTCGTTCGACCCGTCCGCGAAAGATGTGTTCTCCGAATCGCTTCCGACTCCACCGGTCAAGGTCGTCCGCGACTACGAACTCCAGCGCGACATCGCCGATCTCTGGGTGCGACGCTCCCGAGTTCCGATGTTGGTCGGGCTCGACCTGCGGGCGAAGATCGGTGCGAACACCGTCGGACGCAATCGCATGCTCGCCGTCATCGAGCAGTACGGTGCCGACACCGTCAAGGCCGTCATGAAGCGCATGATGACCGACGCCGAAGGCCGACTGCGCAGCAAACTCTCGTCGCTGCCCGACGGGACCTGGAAGGCCACCGGCTACCAGGACCAGTCGCACACCGGTGATCGCGACGTGCACAAGATCACCGTCGCGATGAGCAAGACCGCCGACCATCTCACGTTCGACTTCACCGGTACCCAGAAGCAGACGGGCGTCATCAACTGCACCTACGCAGGAATGCGCGGCGGCGTCATGCTCGCCTTGCTTCCGATCCTCGCGGGTGACATTCCCTGGTCCGCAGGCGGATTGATGCGATGCTTCGATCTGGTCTCCGAAGAGGGCACCATCAACAACGCGAGCTTCCCGGCGGCGGTCAGCCGTGGTCCCATCGGGCCGGCGTGGCTGACCGGAACCCTCATCGCCGAATGTCTGTCGCAGATGCTCGACCGATCGGTCGACCTCGGCAAGAGCGTGCAGGCTGCATGTTGCGGCACCTGGGACACCGCCGTGATCGCAGGCCTCGACGAACGCGGAGAACAACCCGTTCCGTTCCTCAACATCATGATGGAACCGATGGCAGGCGGTTACGGCGCACGCCCGACCGCAGACGGCATGGATACCGGCGGACTCTTCTGTATTCCGATGGGGCGCATCCCCGATACGGAAATGACCGAGTTCCTCTACCCGCTGCTCACGCTGTGGCGTCGTGAAGAGCCCGACTCCGGTGGACCCGGTCGTCAACGAGGTGGCGTCAGTGCATCGCTCGCTGTCACGCCGTACGGCACCTCGCTCCCGATGGGCCTCGTGCTTGCGTCTGCGGGTAAAGCCGTGGCGCAGAACAACGGTCTCGCCGGCGGATACCCGGGTAACACCGGACTCGAAATCCTGGCACGCAGTACCGACGTCATCGAGCAGTTCGCAGCAGGAAAGATTCCCGGGGCCCTCGAAGAGCTGGGCGGCGGAAAGGAATTCGGCGCGTGCTACGCCGAAAGCTACGTCGCTCCGGGTGAAGTGCTGTACATGCACTGGCAGGGCGGCGGCGGTTACGGAGATCCGTTGCATCGCGATCCGGAGGCCGTCGTGGTGGACCTACGCGAAGGCAAGGTCACCGCGGAGGGCGCGAACATCGTCTACGGCGTGGTGATCGACGGGGGAAAGGTGGACGAGGCAGCAACTGCGCGACGACGTCGGGACATGATCGACGAACGGCGCACGCGTTCCACCCAGCATTCCGACGCCCCCATCATGGATCTTTCGCTGGCCAGGCGGCTCGACGACAACCTGTCCGAGGTGACCGTCGGGGACGTTCGGGTCATCGCCTGCGCACAGTGCGGGCGACTGCTCGGTGACGAGAAGAACAGCGGTGTACTGGATCTGGCTCGCTACGAGGGCCCGTCCTCGGCGGCCGGACCGCAGGTGACCTCGGATCCGGCCGAGTACGTCGACACTCCCATCGTCTTTCGCCAACTGTGCTGCCCCGGATGCTGGACGGCCGTCTACTCGGGAATCGTCCCGGCCGACCACCCCGATCATTCGTTGGAGATCTCTCGATTGCTTCCCGCGGTGGCTCAGCGATGACGGTGACCACCGAGGCGACCCACTCGGACTGGGACGGCAGGCTGGTGCGATACCCGCAGGACCGAGCACAGCACTATCTGCAGAGCGGTTCGTGGAGTTCGCTACCGACCAGCCGACGGTTCCGCGACATCGCTGTCCGGTATCCGGACCGGCTCGCCGTCATCAGCGCCGAGGGGTCGATGACCTTCGCCGAACTCGACCGTCGTACCGACGCCATCGCCGCCGGATTGGTTCGACTGGGTCTGCTGCGCCTCGATCCGGTGCTGTTCCAACTGACGAACCGGCTGGAGACGGTGCTGGCGTGGTACGGCTGTCTCAAGGCCGGGCTCGTTCCGGTCGCCACACTGGCCGCGCACCGGATGCACGAGATCGCGCACATCGGTGCCGCGGTGGGTGCGGTCGCGCACGTGGTGGAGGCCGGTCTGCCGTCGTTCGATCTGGTCTCGTTCGCCCACGAGCATGCCGCGGGCAGCCAGACCGTTCGCCATGTTGTGACCGTCGGAGCAGCGGAGGGTGGCGAGCTGCGCCTCGAGGACCTCGGGCAGGGCATCGACCCCACCGAGGCCCGAGCAGTCGTCGAAGCCATCGAGGCCGAGACCGATCCCGAGGACGTCGTTGCCTTCCAATTGTCCGGCGGGACAACGGGAGTACCGAAGGTCATTCCGCGGATCCATGCCGAGTACTGGAACAACGCACTCATGTACGCGCAGCGGCTCGAGTGGACATCGGACAGCCGCGTCGCCCATCTGATTCCCATCGTCCACAACGCAGGGATTGCCTGCGGTCTGCACGCCTCGCACTCGGTCGGCGCGTGTCTCGTACTCGCGACAGCCGACGTCCGATCGGCGTTCGACCTCATGGAACGCGCGGAAGCCACCGAGGTGTTGATCGGCCACGGTCACTACCAGGCCGTGTCGAGTCCCGAGTTCGATTGCGTGCGTGAGCGTCTGCGGCACGTGATCCTGTCCGGTGCCAAAGTGTCACCGGCACTGATGGACCGCGTCGACGACGGTCGAGATCATTGGGCGGGTCAGTTGTTCGGAATGTCCGAGGGGTTGCTCACCGTCACCCCGGTCGCCGCTCCCCGCGACGCCCGGATCGCCACCGTCGGCACCCCGGTCTGCGCGGAGGACGAGGTGCGCATCCTCGATCCCGGTACGGAGATCGAGCTGCCCGACGGGGAAGTCGGGGAACTGTGCTGCCGTGGTCCGTACACGATCACCGGGTATTTCGGTGCCCCCGAGCACAATCGAACTGCCTTCACTTCCGACGGTTTCTACCGGACCGGCGATCTGGCGTCGATCTCCGTCGTCGCAGGCGAGCGGTACGTCACGATCGAGGGGCGGATCAAGGACCTCATCAACCGCGGCGGCGAGAAGATCAACGCCGAGGAGGTGGAGCTGCTGCTGCTCGATCACCCAGCCGTTCGTTCCGCGGCCGTGGTCGCGATGCCCGACCCTCGACTCGGCGAGAAGACGTGCGCGTATCTCGTCACCGACGGGGTGCCATTGACGATGGCCGACGTGCAGGAACACCTCACGGGGCTCGGCGTGGCCAAGTTCAAGTGGCCCGAACGTCTCGAATGGGTGGACGAGCTTCCCCGAACCAACGTCAACAAGATCGACAAGAAGCGTCTGCGGCTCGACATCGCCGCGAAGCTCGAGAGGCAACGATGAAACTCGACCGCGTCGTAGTCATCGGCGGAGGCCCGGGCGGGCTCTACGCCGCAAGGCTGTTGAAACTGTCCAATCCCGACGCGGAGATCACGGTCTACGAACAGAGTTCACCGGATACGACGTTCGGCTTCGGAGTGGGGCTGGCGTCACGGACGCAGCGCAACCTTCGGCAGGCCGACGCCAGATCTCTCGATGCGATTGTGGCCGAATCCTATTCGCACGAGATGTCCATGCAGGTCGGCGACAGCACGGCCCGCTTGGCCCACGGCGATCTTCTCGCGATCGGCCGCGCCCGACTGCTGTCCGTGCTGCAGGAGCAAGCACGCGACGCCGGGGTTCGGCTCGTGTTCGGCGAACGTCACCGGGTGCACGAATTCGATGCCGACCTCGTGATCGCGTCGGACGGAATCAACAGCGCGACACGCACGGCCGACGACCGTTTCGGTGCGGACATCACCACCGGAACCGGCCTCTACCTCTGGTGCGGAACGGATTTCGCACTGCCGAGTGCCATCTTCGTGCCCGTCACCACCGAGCACGGCACGTTCGTCGCTCACGCGTATCCCTATGCGGCAGATCGCAGTACGTTTCTGATCGAGACCGATCTCGACACGTGGCACCGGGCGGGCTTCGACGTCACGACAGCTGCCACGGATCCGGCCGACAGCGACGAGGCGTCGTTGCGCTACCTCGAGAAGGCATTCTCCGAGACACTCCAGGATCACAGCCTCATCGGCAACCGGACCAGGTGGATGCAGTTCCGAACCGTCAAGTGCCGAAAGTGGGCGGTGGACAACACAGTTCTTCTCGGGGACGCCGCCCACACAGCCCACTACTCGATCGGATCGGGAACGAAGCTCGCCATGGAGGACGCCATCGCCCTCGATGCCGCACTGGCGTCGGCTGCGACGGTCGACGAAGCCCTCACCGAGTACGAACGGGTGCGTCGCCCTGCGGTGGACCACCTCCAACAGATCGCGGTGCGCAGTGAACAGTGGTGGGAGTCCTTCCCTCAGCGGATGGATCTACCCGTGGACCAGCTCATGGTTGCGTACATGACGCGAGCCGGGAAGGTCGGTCTCGAGCGGTTTCTCGACTCCGCCCCCGAGGTGGCGTGGAAGGGAATTGCCGGCTACGCACAGGTCCCGGCCGACTCGGAGGTTCCCGTCGACGTATCTCGGTGGATCCTCTCGCGGCCCATCGACCACGGTGGGCGGTCGTTCCCCGACCGATTCGCCCCGTCCGATCTTCGCGACGATCCGACGACGACGGTGGTCTCCGTGGACGTCGAGTCTGCGTGGAACGAGAAGGCGACGGCCGTCGTCGACGAGGCCAAGGCGAGCTCAACGGTGTGGTTGACCGGGTCCGAGGAGCGTGATCACGTCCTCACCCGTCTCGATGTCGCGGAGCGAATGATGCGCAACACCAGCGCACTCGTCGTCGTCGATGTGCCCAAGGAGTGCATGCCCGACGCGGTGGCAGGTCTCGTCGGTGCGCGCACCCACCTGGTGTCTGTCGGTCCTTGACGGGAGCGACGGTTATTCTTCGGTCATGACACGCGAGGACTCACCACGGGGATCGGCGCGCAACCCGCGTCGGGAGCTGGTCGAGAAGCAGATTCTCGACCAGGCCACGCGGTTGTTCGCGGAGAAGGGTTTCGCCAGTACCACCCTGCAGGACATCGCCGACGCCACCGGTCTCACTCGGCCGGCGCTGTACCACTACGTAGCGAACAAGGACGAGTTGCTCTCGCGACTCATCAGCGAGAGCACCGAGACGCCGGCCGCTGTTCTGCACGAGATCAACGAGCGATCCGACCTCGGGCCCACGGAGAAGCTACGGAAGATGGCGACCGCGATCGCGTTGAATCAGGCCCAGAGCGCCGATCGCTTCAAGCTCATCATCAGATCGGAAGCCGATCTCCCCGAAGAGATGTCGCACACCTACCAGCAGAGTCGCCGGCACGTGCTCAAGGAGTTCGTGACGGTCGTCGAAAGTGGTGTCAAGGCAGGGGAATTCCGGCCGGTCGATCCGCGCACTGCGGCACTCGGCATCATCGGCATGCTCAACTGGGTCGCGTGGTGGCACCAGAGCGGTGACCCCGACGCCGATCGGAGCGTGGCCACTCAACTCGCCGACATGGCACTGCGCACCGTTGCTCAGGACAGCGGCAAGCCCGTCGTACCGGAGGGGCCCGAGCGGGCCATCTCGATGCTCCGCGAGGATCTCGACTACCTCGAACGCATCCTGGCTCGGGATCGAACCCGGTAGAGCGTGAAAGAGTGGCTCCGCAGTGTGACACTTCGCCGCTCATATCCCTCTGCACGACCGAACGGTTCGGTGCACCCCACAGTTCTCGGATCGGACCCGTATGGCCGCGCCCAGCGCCTTTCGGTGGCGGGCGGGAGTTGGATTGGAAAGTCAGTTCGCTCCGAGTAGTTCGGCCATCTGTGCATAGAAAGCTGCGGGATCGCCGGCGAGAGAGGACTTCACCATATCGGTCCATTCGTCGACGATGATTTCGATGGAGCCGGCCGCCAGACCGTCCAGGGCGGCACGCGGCACTGTGCGGGGATCGATCTTCGGTCCGTCGTATCCGGCGGCGATGTCGGTATCTGCAGCGCCGAGAAGTACGCCCTGTACGAAAGTTCCCTGCGGTGCAAGTTCCAGGCGTACTCCGTTCGTCATGTTCCATTCGGCGGCCTTCGCGGCAGCGTAGGCACCGGATCCCGTTGTGGCGAACCATGATAGAGCCGACAAGATATTGACGATCGAACCGCCACCCTGTGCTGCGAGCACCGGGGCGAATGCCCGAACGACGTGCAGTGTGCCCCAGAAATGTGTGTCCATCTCGCGCCGAACCTCGGTGAGGTCACCGGTGACGAGCGCGGCGCCGGTGGAGATGCCCGCATTGTTGACGAGCAGTGTGACATCGGACGCCGCCGACGCCGCTGCTCTTACCGATTCGCTGTCGAGCAGGTCGAGCGTCAACGGCACCACCCGGTTGTCGTCGAAGTCGAGCGTTTCGGGTCTGCGAGCCGTCGCGTAGATTTTTTTCGCGCCTCGATCGAGTAGTTCGAGGACGAAGTGACGGCCGATGCCGCGGTTGGCTCCGGTGACGAGGGCGATCTGGTCGGAGAAGTCCATGGAACCTTGCTTTCTTCGCGAGTTTCGTTTTTTCGGTCCTGATCGGTCCGATATCGACAAGGCTAAAACTTCACGTTAACGTCAAGGGCAAGTCCGAAAATCGAACGTTGCTCCGAGGGAGATACTGGATGCGTATAGGCGAGGTGGCACACCTGGCAGGAGTGAGCACGCGAGCTCTTCGCTACTACGAAGAGCAGGGCTTGCTGGCGTCCGAACGCACCTCCAGCGAACAACGTGTCTACGCCGAGTCTGCCGTCGAGCGGGTGAAGTTACTCCAGCAACTCTTCTCCGCTGGTCTTTCGAGTCGGAAGATTCTGCAACTACTGCCGTGTATAGACAGCGGCCAGAGCTCGCCCGAGGCCTTCGAGATCATGAGAATCGAACGAGATCGAATCACCGCGGACATGGCAGATCTGGCCGCCACGCGTGACGTCCTCGATCGGATGATCGACATTGCACACAACCCGACACCCGAACACTGTCCTGCGCTTCGAGACACCCCATGGGCACCGTTCGAGGCCGACGCATCTGCTATGCATCGATGAACTGCCCGACTCCATCCGCACCCGCGTCGATTGCTTCGTCGATCGTTTCTCCCACTGCGGCCGCACCGACCGCAGTCATGATCGTCCCGGCGTGATCGAGTCCCGGCATCGCGGTGATGGACGTCAGGTCGAGCGCGTCGACGATCTGGCTCGAGTACATCGGCGCGGAATCGGTGCCAACGCTCCACTGCGCGTGCAGGAATCGAATCGGCATCGTCAGTTCCCGGAACCGAGAGGCACCGAAGAAGACGTCCGTGGCGTCTGCGACGACCGCATCGGACGACAGCCGGACCGATCCGTCGAACAGATCATGTTCGGCGTACGTTCGCAAGAGCGGATCGGCGGGGTCGAGTAGCGGCAACGACGTCGAGACCAGGAATTCGATGTAATCGCCGATGTCGTTCCAGTGCTGCTGAGTTCGAGCGATCCTGTCCGAGAAGACCGCGGCAACGTTCTCCTGCGTGAGGCCGGCGGGCGGAGCCACCGGCACGCCCCCGTCGACGAGGATGAGACTCTTCACCCTGGACGGGTACCGGGCCGCGAACTCGACCGCCACGAATCCACCCATCGACATTCCGCAGACGTGCACCGCGTCGAGCCCCAATGTATCCAAAACGGAGTCGAGATCGTCTGCGTGCTGCGCCAACGACGACGGTCCGGTGACGTCCACGCTGTCACCTCTGCCGCGAAGGTCCGGGGCGACGAGTGTCAGGTGCGGAGACTCGGCGCGCAGCCAGCTCCACAGCATGCGCTGGCTCGAGACCCTGTGCACCACGAGGATGGGCTCGCTGGTGCCGGTGTGTGTTTCGACGGCGAGGTGCCCGCCGGATACCGGTACTCGATCGATGGTCATGTCTGCAGACAGTATGGGAAGCCCATCGCAGGCGACATGGATCTCACACCCACTGTGCTTGTCGAATTATGGCTGGATCATCCGTACCGCGGCGCCAGGTCGGCCGGAACCGCTCGCGGAAAGGTGCAACGATGTGGGTCGGCGCTGGGTAGGACGCATCACCTCAGCGGCGCAGGTCTTTTCGCATGATCACCCGCGGGATACCGCCGGATACAGACGTCGTCTCGGCTGCGAACTCGAAGCCCGCCGACTCGAACAACCCGCGGGTGCCGACGTAGGCCATCGTGAGGTCGACCTTCGCACCCTTGTTGTCCACCGGATAGCCCTCGATCGCGGGAGCGCCGTGATCGGCTGCGAACCGAACCGCACGGTCCAACAACGCATGCGCGATCCCGCGACGGCGGTGGCCGGCCTTGACTCGGAAGCACCAGGCCGTCCAGACCGGCAGATCGTCGACGTGCGGAATCTTGTTGGACCGCGCGAACGGTAACTCCGCGCGCGGCGCGACCGCAGCCCAGCCGACCACCTCGTCTCCGTCGTAGGCCAGCACACCCGGCGCGACTTTTCGTCGGGTCAGCTTCTCGACGTACGCGGCGCGTTCCGGGCCGACGAGTGACCTGTTGGTCGCGGAATCGATGCGGTGACTCAGGCACCAACACACCGACGAGGTCGGATTCTTCGGGCCGAGAATCGCACGCACGTCCGCGAACGACGTGGCAGGCCGTACCGAGAAGCTCACCCGCCGACCATACCCAGCGGCGGTGCTGTACTACTGGTCCAGCAGGCGGTGTGTTTCGAGACGGTACGGTCGAGGGCGTGAAAACTTCGATCGTCGGCACCGGTGCCGTGTGAACATCTCCGCGAGCGACCGTGCATTCCTGGCCCGGGCCGTGGATCTGGCAACGGACGCAGTGCGAACGGGCAACGATCCGTTCGGCTCGCTGTTGGTGTCGGACAGCGGTGAAGTGTTGGCCGAGGACAGGAACAGGGTCGGCGACCTGAACGATCCCACCCAGCACCCCGAGATCGCACTGTCGCGGTGGGCTGCGACCAACCTGGACGCCGATCAGCGGCGATCGGCGACGGTCTACACCTCCGGTGAGCATTGCGTGATGTGTGCTGCGAGCCTCGGAATCGTCGGACTCGGTCGCATCGTCTACGCCACATCGACGGCTCAATTGCTCACGTGGCTCGAAGAATTCGGTGCTGCACCACTGGCAATCACGGCGTCGCCCATCGAACAAATCGTGCCGGGCATAGTTGTGGACGGTCCGGTGGCCGAGTTCGGCGACACCGTTCGCGAACTGCACAGGCAACGTCACGCGTCTGCTCGGTAGCGCACTCGCGAACGAAGAGGGGAAGACTGTGCCGGACGGCATCGAGGGCGGATCAGCGCGTCGTTCGAGAGCGATGACGACTGCGCTCGCGGCCACCGGCGGCACCGGCGTCGTACTCGCGTGGCTCGAGTTCGTCCTCATCCGGCAGCAGCTCGCGGTGGGATTGTGGGTCATCGCCGTGGCTGTCGTGTCGATCGCTCTGGTGCGCTTGTCCTGCGCCGGTAAGCCCGCCGCGCTGGGAACCGCGCTCGGCGGTGTCGTCGTGGTCGCTCAGGCGGCATGGTTGGTGACGGGCCTTCACGCACTGTGGGTCACGACCTTGACCGCGGCCACGGTGCTCGGCTTCTTCGTGCTCGCGGCGGCGTGGGTAGGCCGTTCGAGGGCCTCCAGGCGGAGGGTGGCCACCGCAATCCCGGTCGGCGTCGCTGCAGCTGTTGCATTGCTGGTCTCGGCGGTGGTCGTCGGCACGGCGGCCAGTCCGGCTCCGCTGGTTCGATCCCTGCATGCAGTGGGGCAGAGCAATTCCTTCGAGGCCGACGCCCGGACTGCGACGACAGTGGTCGACGGTGCGCGCCTCACCAACGACGTCGAATACGGCTCGACGCTTCCGAATTCGTTCCTCGACATCTACATCGCCGACGACGATCCATCGGTCGGCCGGCCCACATACATCACGATTCACGGTGGTGGCTGGATCGTCGGCGACAAAACCGATGGTGCTCCCAGCGCAGATTCCGCCGGTGCGTCGTGGGCCGGCCCCATGCTCGACGCCGGCTACAACGTGGTGTCGGTGAACTACGCGTTCGCACCGAGTTACCGATTCCCGACGCAGACAATACAACTGGGCCAGGCCATGCAGTTCCTGGAAACGAACGCCGACCGTTACGGACTCGACATGAGTCGCGTCGTGCTCGCCGGAACCAGCGCGGGTGGTCACATCGTGGGCAATTACGCCACCGTGCAGACCAACTCCGAGTACGCGCGAGCACTGGGTATCGAACCCACCATGGACCGAAGCGCTCTGAAGGCGATCGTGTTGGAGAGTGCAGCCCTCGATGTCGGTAGAGCGGGCGCACCGCAATCACCGAGCCCGTCGAACGGCTTCTTCTTCGACATCGCTGCACGAAGCTATCTCGACACCACCGACTCCGCACTGCTGGCGGAGGCGAACGTCATCGACAATGTCACCGCCGACTTTCCACCGAGTTTCATCTCCGACGGCAACACCGGGACTTTTCCCGACCAGGCAGCCGAATTGAGCGCCCAGCTGGACAGAATGGGCGTCGCCAATCGCCTGAACCTGTACAGCAAGAATCAGGCGAGACTCGACCACTCGTTCATGTCGGTTGATTCACAGTGGACCGACGACTACAGCCGCCTCAAGATCGAGTTTCTCCGCGGCATCGTCTGATTCATCGCCCTTCAGCTCGGTCCGAAACGTTCCGTTCGGATGTTCGCGGCCGAGTGGCCCCGCTCCACCAGCATGTCGGCCACGGTGTCGACGAAGCTCGTGGGACCGCAGATGTAGCAGCGTGGTTCGAACTCCGCCGGCCATCCGTGGGCGTCGAGGTCTTCGATCGTGATGCGGCCGAGGGGTCGTGCGTTGACGGCAGGAGCGCGCCGCGTGTGGATCATGGTGATGTCCACGCCCGCCGGAGGGCGAGCCCACTCGTCCGCGAAGTAGACCTCCGCGGGTTCGCGCACCGAGTACAGCACCCGGAACGGCACCCGTCCGCCCGTCGCGGAGGCCTGCGCGCGAACCATCGCGCGGAGCGGGACGATGCCGGAACCGCCACCCACCAACAGGATCGGCGGGGACGGTCTCTCTGAGGGCTGGGACGGCCGCCAGACGAACCATCGGCCCACCGGACCGCGGATTTCGATGCGATCACCGGCTTCGACGACGTCGACCAGGTAGGGCGACACCTCGCCGTCCGCGACGTTCTGCACCGTGATCTCGATACGCGACGTGCCGTCGGGTGCCGACGCCAAGGAGTAGCTTCGCTGTGCGCTGTAGCCGTCCTCGGCGGTGAGCTTGACGTCCACATGCTGCCCGGCAAGGTGGCCGGGCCAACCGTCGACGTCGAGAACGAGGGTGGACGCAGTGGGTGTCTCACGCCGCACGGCCGCCACCGTGGCAACGAGCCAGGGTTTCGCCCCGGCCGTCGATGTCACGTCAGTCGCCCTGGTATCGCTGCTCGCGCCACGGATCTCCGTAGTCGTGGTATCCACCACGCTCCCAGAAGCCTTGCTCGTTCTCCAGCGTGAGCTCGATGCGTGAGATCCATTTCGCGGATTTCCAGAAGTACAGATGCGGAACGAGAAGCCTTGCGGGACCGCCGTGTTCGCGAGCCAGTGGAGCGCCGTCGAACTCGGTGACCAGCCAGGCCTTTCCATCCCTGAGGTCTTCGAGCGGGAGGTTGGTGGTGTAGCCGTCGAAGCCGTGTACCACGACGTACCCGGCATCGGTGTCGAGTCCGTCCAACAGAACGTCCAGGCTCACGCCCTTCCACGTCGTATCGAGCTTCGACCACTTGGTGACGCAGTGGATGTCGACGGTCGGGCTCTCGTGCGGAAGTGCCGCGAATTCGTCCCAGGTCCAGCTTCGAGTGTCGCCGCGTTCGGTGGCGATCGAGAAGGACCACGTGTCGGTCGCGACCACCGGCGCGGGCCCGATCGCGAGGACGGGAAAGTCCTTGGTCAGGTACTGACCGGGGGGAGTGCGCCCGTCGTCGCCGCGTCGTCGGCCCACGAAGCCCTTCGAGATCAATGCCATGGTGCCAAATTGTGCGCTCGTGGTCGGGAGTCTGACAAGTCGGACGCGCATGTTCTCGGGAGGCCCGCGAATACGTCGACGATTCGACTGCGGAGGGAAAGTGCGAATTCGACCGCCTGCCAGTAGAGAATCCCGACGACGATCGACAGGGCGAATGCCAGCCAGGGATGGTCGTCGCGCAGCGGCAGATAGACCTGGAAATGGGTGAGGTAGATGAAGAGGGAGGCGCTCGCCAGAACTCCTGCCACCCGGCCCAGCAACGCGGGGAATGGAACCGACGACAGCCATACCACCATGCACAGGCCGATGGTGACGATGATTTCTCGTTGCGTGTCTCCGAAGAAGAACCCGGGAACCGTGGCCGCGATGACTACCGTCACCCACAGTCGTTGCCGAATCGTATTTGCCTGCGCCGCAGCCCAACCCAACGCGAACAACCAGAAGACCACCGACGCGGTCAGGATGCGGTTGGGGCTGTCGTCGATGTCGACCAGCCCGTACCGGGTGAGGAGTCCGAGGCCTACGAGGCCCATCGGGAACCAGAACGCATGACGACGTTCGAGCCGATCGAGCCACGGAACGGACAGTGTCGCGGCAGCGGCGAGCACGATGTACACGATCGCCTCGACGAACCAGTACCGCCATTCCGCGGACCACCCGTCCGGGCCCAGGATCCCGTTGAGCAGAAATGCACTGGTGATTCGATAGTCCCCGGTGAGGGCAATGACGAGTCCGATCCACACCATGCTGGGAATCGCTATCCGGGCGACGCTTCGGAGCACACGTCGTGTTCGTTCGGTGCGATCTGCAGCCCCGAGGTGAAAGCGGGCGAAGTTGTAGCCGGCAAAACCGAGAAGCACGTGAGCCCCGCCGAGTACCGCGAACAGGTGAATGTGCGAGCCGACGATCAGCAGGATCGCGAGGGCGCGCAGCAGAACGTTCGTCTCCACTCGGCGCCAGCCGCGGCGTGAGCGCGGACCTCGATCGAAGTCTCGAACCGGTGTGGTGTGCCAGTTCTCGGGCAGATGGCCGAGCATGGCCTCCAGCCGCAGGGACATTCGGACGTACGACAGCGAGTCACCGCCCAAACTCACGAACGTACTGTCGTCCTCCACCTGTGAGCAGTGCAGGATCTCGGCGAACAGAGCCTTCACATCGGCGGTAGGTGGGACGGTGTCCGATGTGACGAGATCCTGCCGGGCAGCGATGTCCGCCACCGCTCGCAGATCGGGTTTGCCGGTGGGCGTTCGCGGCACTCGGTCGACGAGACACACCCGAACCGCTGCAGCGGGAAGACCACTGGTGTCCGCGGCTGTGCGGCGGACGGCGTCGATGTCTCCGCCCTCCATGACGACGACCAGCTCGTCGACACCACCGGCGCAGCATGCCGTGAACCCATGTTGCGCGAGCGCTGACTCGACGCGCTGCAGGTCGATACGCAGGCCGAAGACCTTCGCGAATCGACTTCGGCGGCCCACCACCTCGTAGAATCCGTCGTCCGTGAGTCGCGCGAGATCGCCGGTGTGCAGTTCGCCGGCGAGGGTGTCACCGAGGCGAAGGTCGTCGGGACTCTCGGCGTAGCCGAGCATGACGTTCGGCCCCGAGTAGACGAGTTCGCCTGTCCCACTGGGACAGTCGTCGACCGTCTCCAGTCGGAAGGCTCCCCCGGGAATCGGACGGCCGATGGTGTGTGGGTGAGTGACGGCCAGATCGGATGGCAGATAGGCCATTCAGGCCGTTGCCTCGGTCTGCCCGTACATGACGAAGAGGTCCCATCCCCGACGTCGACCGAGCTCTGCGTATTTTCGGACGCGGTCCGGCGGCATCTTGCCGCCGGCCTGCGTGATGTAGCGCAGATCGGGCAGATCCAGCTGATCGAACCCCATCCGGTCGAGCAGATCGAAGGTGTACGGCACACCCGCGAACGTCGTTCCGCGCTGAGTCCGCACGAGGGTCCAGAAGTCGGGATCGGTGACGGACGAATCGGTCAGAATCAACGCGGCACCGCGTAGGAGGTGGCTGTGCACGACCGACAATCCGTAGCAGTAGTGCATGGGCAGGGTCGTCACTGCTCGGTCGGTGCCGCGGATGCCGAGATATTCGGCGATCGACTCGGCGTTGGACTGCACGTTTCGGTGTGAGAGTCGGACGAGTTTGGGTGAACCGGTGGAGCCGGACGTGCTCAGAAGCAACGCGAGGTCGGGGTGCAGGTGGCGCGCGGGCCGTCGGTCGTCCTTGTCGACGACGCTGCGGCCGTCGAGGGTGCGCACCACCACATCGGGCCGGTAGGCGTCGATCAGGCCATCGAAGTGGGCGGGATTCTCGCCTGGAGCCATCAGCACCGGATGCCCGGCCCGCAGCGCCGCCAGATACGTGACGAGAACGTCGACGTCGTTGGAACCGGCGATCACCACGAGACGACGCGTCGTTCCGAGTTCCGATGCCCGATGCTCGACGCGTTCGTCGAGGTCACGGTAGGTGAGCGTCTCGTCGGTCGTGATCAGAGCAGGGGCGTCACCGAAGCGGCCGAGGTCGCGCGCGAAGCGCACACCGGGGCGGTCGAGGTAGGTCATCTCGCTGAGCACCGACGGAGTCTATATAAGGAATGCCGAACCTAACTAGACGGCAGTGCGCAGCATGCTTCAGGCGTCGGTCGCCGGCTCCAATGCGTCGGCGAGCATGTGCATTGCCGCGGTGGTGGACAGTGCACGCACACTTGCCCGGTCGCCGGGGAGATGAAGGGTGCGGGTGACAGTCGGTTGGCCGGTGGATGCGATGGCAAAACAGACGGTGCCGACCGGCTTCGCCTCGGTGCCCCCACCCGGTCCCGCGACGCCGCTGGTCGATACCGCGATGTCGACGTTCAGTCGGTTCAACGCGCCTTCGGCCATCAGCGCGGCCACCGGCTCGCTCACGGCTCCGTGTTGCTCGATGACCTCGGCGGGGACGTCGAGCAGGCCGGTCTTGGCCTCGTTGGCGTAGGACACCACCGCGCCGATGACGTACGCCGACGATCCTGCGCGATCGGTGAGACGTGCGGCGATCATCCCTCCGGTGCACGATTCTGCCGTGGCGATGCGATGCCCGGACAGACGGTGTGCCACGATGTCGTCGATGGTGGAACCGTCGGTCGAAAAGACCTGTGTGCCATGGATTTTTTCGATGAGACGTTCGAGATCGGCGTAGGCAGTTCTCGCCGACTCGGTATAGCGGGTCACCATTTCGAGCTCGCCGAGGCTCAGACAGGTGGTGATCTCGAGATCGCCGAATCCCGCAATTTCGCTTTCGGCTGTCCGCAGGGTTGCGGCGAGGTCGGCCTCGGACAGTCGATAGCCGCGAATGGTGTCCTGACGCATGTGCGTGCGGCGGGCGAGAACCTCGGCGACGGGTGCGCTGTCGAGTGCCTCCGGCCACATTGCCTGCAGTTCGCGAGGTGGGCCGGGCAGGATGAGGACGGCGGGCAGTGATCTGGAGTCGTCGGCGGGTATCGCTACCCCGGGTGCGGTTCCGGTCGGTGAAATCGACTGCGCGCCGAGGGGAACCATCGCCTGCTTTCGGATACCGGCGCGCAGCGGCTCGGAGTCGGCTGCAGAACTCATTCGGCTTCGCCACCGCTGCACGATCGCGTGGATGCGATCTTCGAGCTCGGTGTCCAGTGTCAATTTGCGACCGTACAGCGCGGCGACGGTCGGGACAGTGAGGTCGTCGGCGGTCGGACCCAAACCGCCGGTGGTGACGATCAAGTCGACGCGTTGATCGGCCAGGAACCGAACCTGGGCAGTCAGATCGTCCGGGCGATCACCGCAGACGGTGATGTGGGCGACGTCGACCCCCATCTCCAGAAGTCGCTGAGCCACCCACGGGCCGTTCCGGTCGGTGACGCGACCGGCCAGAACCTCGGTTCCCGTGACCACCACACCTGCTCGCACAGTCATCCCTCGACCTTACTGATCGGGGCGCGGGCGATGACTTTTGCGGTTGGCCCGGGTCCAAGACATGACATCTACCGCTACCGAGGAGGCAGCCATGACCACCACCCACACCACAACGCCGGGCAAGATCGCCCCCCGGATAGGCCTCGTTCTACAGATCCTCGTGATCGTCTTTCTTCTGTTCGACGCGATCAGCCACATTCTGAATCTGCAGGTGGTGAAGGATGCGTCGGTCGACCTCGGTCTGCGCGACGAAATGGCGCCGATCACCGGCATCGTCATGCTCGTCATCTTGGTTCTCTACGCAGTTCCCGTGACGTCGATCCTGGGTGCCATCGTGCTCACCGGCTATCTCGGCGGTGCGGTGCTGACCAATTGGCGCGTCGAGAAGCCGCTGCTGAGCACAGTGTTCTTCGCGATCTACGTGGGAATCGTCGCGTGGGGTGCGCTGTGGCTGCGGGACGAGCGGGTTCGCAGCATCATTCCGTTGCGCCGAACATAGAGATCGCCGCAAACGCGCGCGCGTTCGCTCGGGTGGCCGAGCTTCTCCCTGTCCGCCGCAAACGCGTGCGCGTTCGCCGAAAGCTCGCGGAATCGTCGATGAACCTGCGCGCGCCTGGCGAATGCGCGCGCGTTTGCCGCGACTTCGTTGTCCACGAGTCGAACTCGGGCAAGCCGGCCGTGCAATTCGAGCTCGAATCCGGCCACCGGTCAGGTTGCTTCTTCCGCGCGGCCACCGCCCGTGAACAGATGGTCGTCCATCCGAGCGTCGACGGCGATGATCGTCAGGTCGAGGTACGGTGCTGTGGTCGATTTGTCGCCAAGAGCGCCGACGTAGGCGCAGATGCCGGTTTGGACGTCCAGTCGCACGGTTTCCGGTGGTCCCGGGACCCAGTGGTCCGCCTCGAAGTCGTAGTGCCCGCTCAGCAGAGCACAGCACTCGCATCGGGCGTCGTATCGGTTCGTCGTGACTACAGTCGCCTGCCAGGCCGGTCGGCCGTGATGCTCGACGGCCCTCACCTCGGACAGTTCCGTGACCGTCTCGGTGGACGAATGATCGTGAGCAGAGCGGGTGAGTTCGATCGGGTTGAGCATGGCGATCCACTGGTAGTTCTCGTAGAACGGATCGTCGTAATCCACGAGCCATGAATCGGTGATGGACGGCAGAGCAGACACGAGGCCGTCGGAGTCGAACGTCGGTGAAGTGTCCGACGGCCAACGCCCCTCCGCCGGACTACATGCACCGTCCGAGTACTGCACGACCGTGTCGGCGAACGGCACACCAGCGCACACTCTTTCGACAACCTTGCCCTTGGCGTCCTCCACGCGCATGTTTCCAGGACGACGAATCCATGCGTGCACCGGCAGTGTGTGGCGAGAAGGTAGGAGCTCGAACTCGACGGTCTTCCACCGCCACGGTGACGACTGCGCCAACCTGCGAAACTGTTCGACGGACGGGTTCGTGATCACGTACCGATCATGCCGTCGACTCGCGGTTCAGTTCTGCACGTTGCCGTTTTCGGGAGGGTGTGGCACGTTCTCGTCGTCCACGTGTGCGCCCTCGACCGCGTCCGTTTCGGCGGTGTGCTCGCGTGGGCCGTCGTTGCTGCCTTCGGACGGAACTGCATCGCTTGCGTCGGTCGGCATTGTCATGAAGTCTCCACAGGGTCGGGGCGAGGAGTCGCCATAGGTTGGACAATGTGGGTGTGCCCCAGTGAGCACAGAACTACACCCCGCGACACGCAACGTTCCGAAAATGACAAGGACCGTATGACATCGACAGGCGCACGGGGCTCGGTGTGGTCGACGGTTGCAGTGATCGTCGGGATTGTTGCTGTCGGCACGGTTGTTGCCGGACTGCTGCACGAACCGCAGCCCGACCCGATCACGATTCCAGGTTGCGCGGAGGTCGTTCAGCCCGAGGACTCGGTGCGAGTGAACTACGCATTCGCCATCGAGGGCGACGCCGACAACTCCGAAGTGCCGTGGAGATTCGACTCCAAAGCACAGTCGATGACCGATGCCCTGATCGCGGCACTTCCCACCGGAGCGACCGTCGAACCCGAACCGTTCGCACCGACCTTCGGTTTCGACGCGGGCGCAGTACGGCAGTCGCTCGACGGCCAGGCCGACGCGCTCGGAACCGTCACCGTCGGCAACCGGACCGGCACGCTGACAGTCACCGTCGGGTTGTCCGATCAGCCCGCTGGTCCGTGCTTCGCGGGCTTCGTCGACCAGCGGTCGACGCAATCAGACGGAACTGTGCTCGACATCCAGGACAGCACGCACACGACTCGCGTCGTTGCGAGCGCGCTCGACGGCACCCGAATCGACGTGAACGCCAAGGGTGTACTGACGCTCGAGCAAGTCATCGATATCGCTCTGGCACCCGGACTTCGCGCAAGTACACCTGCCTGACGAACTGGGTGCTCCCACGGGCCGCAGCCGTGCGTTCACTACCGTCACTCACCGGCGGCATCCCGCGGATGACACCCGATGGTGAACAGTCACGTCCGCGCGCGTCCAGTGGCCTATCTTGAGTTCGATGCGAATAGCTGTGGTGGAGGACGACGACGGACTCGGCGATGCGTTGGTGGACGCGTTGACCGAGGTGGGGCACACGCCTGTCCGCATGCGCCGCGGTGCCGACGCCCTGCTCGGCTATCACGAGATGGACATCGTGCTGCTGGATCTCGGACTGCCCGACATGGATGGCCTCGACGTTCTTCGAAAGCTCAGGACGCTGAGTTCGGTTCCGGTGGTGGTGCTGACGGCGCGAGACGACGAGCGCTCGGTGGTGCGGGCCCTACGCGGCGGTGCCGACGACTACGTCGTCAAGCCGGCTCGATTGGGTGAATTGCACGCGAGACTCGAGGTGGCCGCGCATCGCCGAAGCGCGGCCACCGAACCCACGGCCGACAGGCTGACGCTCGGTGACATCGTCGTCGATCTCTCCGGCCGTGCCGTCGAAGTCGGCGGACGCGCTGTTGCGCTGACCACCAAGGAGTTCGACCTGTTGGCTCATCTCGTGACGCGACGCGGTGAAGCAGTGAGCCGGGAACAGTTGA
This sequence comes from Rhodococcus sp. 06-470-2, assembly GCF_002258235.1. NCBI lineage: Bacteria > Bacillati > Actinomycetota > Actinomycetes > Mycobacteriales > Nocardiaceae > Rhodococcus > Rhodococcus sp. 06-470-2. Next base: position 103,277 of record NZ_NOYB01000037.1, read on the forward strand.
TGGACGCCATCTGGGGTGACGCCTACGTCGCGATCTCACGAACGCTCGACGTACACATGACGGCGTTGCGTTCCAAGCTTTCTCGCCCGGGTGCCATCGTCACGATCCGCGGCTTCGGCTACCGCTGGGATACCTGACGTGCGGCGGCGTGTCCTTTTGGTGTTGATGATCTACTCCACCGTGGTCGTGCTTGCTCTGTCGGTTCCCCTCGCGCTGTTGGTCGGTCGCGAACGAGCCCAACGATTCGGCGAGAATCGGGCCGCCGCAGCATCGTTCTTTGCGGAACTCAGCTCGCGAGAAGACGAATCCGGTGTAGCCCGTATCCAAGAATCGTTGCAGCGCTACAACAGTCTGTACGACGAGGGAGTTGCCGTCGTCGATCGCACCGGAGGGGTGCGGGCGGAATCAGGCCTGGACGTGCAGAGTGTCGACGTCCAGCAGTCGGTGGCAGGAGCGCTGCGCAATCAGCGCGGAGACCTACCGTCGAGTCTGACGCCGTGGTCGGATTCCTCGGTGTTGATTGCCGCCCCGGTCGGTGGGGGAACGCAAGTGGACGGCGCAGTGGTGCTCGAGGCGTCCACCGATTCTGCGCGCAGGGACGTCGCGATTGCCTGGGTGGTCATCGCTGTCGGTGCCATGCTGATCCTCGCGACGGTCGCGGTGATCGCTGTTGCTTTGTCGCGCTGGGTCGTTCGTCCGCTGAGCGCATTGTCCTCGCGAGTCCATTCGTTCGGCGACAAGTTCCACGATCAGGTGTCGGTCGAGGGGTCGCACCGACTCGAGCCGGTGCCCTACGTCGGGCCACCGGAGGTGCGTGAGCTGTCCAGTGCCTTCGAGGCCATGGCCGACGACGTCGAGGCCGCCACCGCTGCGCAACGTCGATTGGTGGCCGACACCGCCCATTCTCTCCGGAACCCACTGGCAGCATTGCGAATTCGGATGGACGTTCTGGGAATGCGGGTGCCGGATTCGGCAACCGATGCGCACCGGCGGACCACACTCGAGGTGGATCGTTTGAGCTCCGTGGTGGAAGGTCTGCTCGTTCTCGCAGCTGCCGAAACCCCGGCGAGCACCCGGTCTCCCGGCTGCGATCTCGGTGCGGTTGTCGCAGATCGAGTCGAATTCTGGTCCAGCACGATAGTCGTGGCGGGAATGACCGTTCACGTCTCGGAGCCGGATGCCGATGCGGATTGTCGCGTTGCGATGTCGGAGGACGACCTGACTCGAATTCTCGACGCTCTGCTGAGCAATGCAACCAAGTACGCCGGCTCCGGCTCCGGCATCGAGATCGACTATCGAAGCAGTGACGCGGACGTCACGATGTGGTTGTCCGACAACGGACCGGGCGTGCCCACCGACGAACTCGGCAAGGTCGTCGATCGGTTCTATCGAGCGTCCGGTTCGCACGGCGACGGTACCGGTCTGGGTCTGTCGATCGTCCACGCCCTGACCGAGCGAGCCGGCGGATCCCTCCGGGTCATGGAGCGTCGGCCAGTGGGACTGCGGATCGAACTGCACCTTCCGAAAGTCGTTTCCTAAGGGAGTGTTAGGAAATCCGAAACGGCTTGGTTCCGGGCTGTGCTTACCGTCACAGTAGGGAGGCTTCGGTTGCCGATCAATGACCGGCAGCCCAATTGTCCGCTGAATGTGGAAGGACCAAACCATGGCCAACGAGGCCACCTCGATCACCGGTTCGACGCTCCCGAGTCCACCCGTTTCCTCTCGCGCTGCCACCCGCCGTGCCGTCTTCAACACGCTGCGGGGGTCGTCCGGAAATCTGGTCGAGTGGTACGACGTGTACGTCTACACCGTCTTCGCGACGTATTTCGAGAATCAGTTCTTCGACTCCGCCGACAAGAACTCCACCATCTACGTGTACGGGATCTTTGCGGTCACGTTCTTGATGCGACCGGTCGGGTCGTGGTTCTTCGGCCGCTACGCGGACCGCAACGGGCGCAGGGCTGCACTCACGTTCAGCGTCTCGATGATGGCGGCGTGCTCGCTGGTCATCGCGCTCACTCCCGGACGGGAGAGCATCGGCGTGTGGGCCGCCGTGATCCTGATCCTGTGCCGGCTGGTTCAGGGCTTCGCCACCGGTGGTGAGTACGGTGCGTCGGCGACGTACATGTCCGAGGCCGCCACGCGCGAGCGTCGGGGATTCTTCTCGTCGTTCCAATACGTCACCCTCGTCGGTGGGCATGTGCTCGCACAGGTGACTCTGCTGCTGATGCAGGTGTTCCTCGAGCGCGAACAGATCGAGGACTTCGGTTGGCGCATAGCCTTCTTCATCGGCGGAGTCGCGGCAGTGGTGGTCTTCTGGCTGCGCCGCAGCATGGACGAATCCTTGACCGAGGATCGACTCGACGCCGTTCGCAGCGGTGCGGACAAAGCCTCCGGTTCCTTGAAGGAATTGGTCGCCAACCACTGGCGGGCGTTGCTGATCTGCTTCATGGTGACGGCCGGTGGCACCATTGCGTTCTACACCTACAGCGTCAACGCACCCTCGATGGTCAAGACCGCGTACGAGGACCGGGGGATGACCGGTACCTGGATCAACCTCGCCGGCCTGGTCTTCCTCATGCTGCTGCAGCCCATCGGCGGAATGATCAGCGACAAGGTGGGCCGCAAGCCGCTGCTCGTCTTCTTCGGTATCGGAGCCGTGCTGTACACCTACGTACTCATCACGTACCTGCCGACGGCGACGTCAGTGGTGCAGTCGCTCGCACTGGTGTGCGTCGGCTACGTCATCCTCACCGGCTACACCTCGATCAATGCGATCGTCAAAGCAGAGCTGTTCCCCTCTCACGTCCGCGCACTCGGCGTCGGCTTGGGATACGCGCTCGCCAACTCGGCCTTCGGCGGCACAGCACCACTGATCTACCAAGCCGCGAAGAACGGCGGGCACGTGGGTTGGTTCATCCTCTACGTGACGGTCGTGATCGCCATCTCGCTGCTTGTGTACATCTTCGTACTGCGCAACAAGTCCGAGACCGTACTCGACCGAGAGCAGGGTCGAGCGTTCCAGTGACCTGCGACGCCCTACAGTGACTGACATGGCCGAGCATGCAGCGTCGCTCTCGCGTAGAACGGCGCTGCAGGCCGGTCTGTTGGCACTGAGCGCTGCTTTCGCGGGTGCCTGCGCCTCGGATCCGCCGATGCAGCTGCGCCTCGCTGCAGGCGAGGTCGGTGGCTTCTTCTGGGAGTTCGCCGGACTGCTGTCCGAATCTGTCGCGAAAACCGCTGTAGCACAGATCGTTCCGCTCACCTCTGCCGGCTCCGTCGACAACCTCGAGGCATTGGGTTCTCGGCAGGCCGAGCTGGCACTGACGCTCATGGACGCTGCTTACAGTCATCCGAGCGGAGAGCTGGCGGCAGTCGGGTGCGTCTACGAGAACTACTTCCAAGTGGCCGTGCGAGCAGACTCGACCATCGAGTCCGTGGACGATCTGCGAGGACGAAACGTGAGCATCGGTGCCCCGGGATCCGGTGCCACCGAAGTATCTCAGCGAGTCCTCCGTGCAGCGGGTGTTTCGGAAGACGGCGCTGTCGAAGAGGTTCAGCTCTCGATGAGCTCAGCGGCAGATGCCCTGACGGCCAACGAAGTCGACGCCGTGATGTGGGCGGGCGGGTTGCCGACACCGGCATTTGCCCAGCCTCGAGCCGCGATTCGTCTACTCGATCTGGGTACCGTCGTCGCTGATCTCAGACGCGAATTCGGTACCGCGTACGAGGCTGTGCTGGTACCGGCAAACGTGTACGGCGAACATCCGGAGGTGACCTCCGTGGGCATTCCGAATCTTCTCCTGGCACATCCGGACGTGCCGGACCGCGTTGTCGCTGCACTGGTGGGTGTGCTTCTCGATCAGTCGTCCGGGCTGGTTCCCAGCCAGGCGATCGGCAGCCAATTTCTCGATGCGCGGTCGCTGGTCATGACCGGCAGCATCCCCCTCCACCCCGGAGCCGAACAGGAATATCGCAGACGGCACGGTTGAGCCTCGCGTCACCGGTCGAACATTCCGTGCCCGCTCGGTCCCCGTCGACTCGGGGTGAGGGGATCAGCTCAGAGCCACGAGCTCGTGCAACGTTCTGCCGGTGCGAACATCGGTGACACCGTCTCGCACCACTGTGAGCTCGAAGGTGGAATCGAAACGGAAGTATCCGGGGTGCCCGACGAGTCGATAGAGCAACGGGCGGACGGCTTTGTGGCCGGCCACCGGTACGTCGCTGAGCAAGTCGTGAGCGTGGACCACAGTCTCGACGGTCAAGATCAGCTTCACCACGCCAGGGATCTCGATCTTCAGCCATTCCGGGTACTCGCGATTGGCAATCGCGTTGTACACCATCGGCCCTTCCGATACCTCCGCCTCACCGGAGCTGAGAATCACCTCGTCCCTGTACGCCAGCATGAGCGGTCGGCTCTCGTGCGCGCCGAGTCTGTCCTTCGTTTTGACCAGCGCGTAGAGCAGTGAGTAGTCGTCGTCGTACAGACGCCCCCAGTGCCACCGATCGATGACACTCTTCATGTCGCCGGCACCCCAATTGTGGTCGGCGTAGCCCCGTCCCGTGACGGCCTTGGTCTCTGCTCCGATCGTGATCGACCCCTCGACACGTGCACGGGGAGCAGCGACGACCCAACCGAACACATCGGTTGCGCCGAACAGGGTTTCGCCTTCGCCCGGCATCCAACTGGGCAGCTCGTTGTGGAACCGCAGATCGAACGTCACGTCCTCTTCCGAGAGCGACAGATGATGAATCGGCAAGCCGTCCTGCGGAAACTCGGCCCAGGCGTGGTTCGGTCCCACCCTCACATCGCACCGAGCGATCGACGCCGAGGCCTGCTTCTTGGAGTACCGCGTGAGGATTTGACGCCGAGTCCCGTCCGGTGCGTAGATCAAGATCTCGACACTCGGCTTGGCCACCAAGGCCGGTTCCTCCGGCCGGCGCAGGTTGAGGAAGCCGATGATGGTGTGGCCGTCGTCGAGGTGCGCGTCGAAGTACCAGTGCTCGAACCCCGTTCGACTCCCCGGCACCGGGTGCGCACCGTTGTGCCGCGGTTGGACCGTGGTGAGAGCGGCATCGGTTCTGCCGGGGCCGTTCCAGGTTTCGACGATTTCGGTCGTTGTCATCCGTGTATCTCCGTTTCGTGCGGTGAAGTCGGGCATCACAGGCCGTCGAAGCCGATGTGTACGGTCTTTTCCTCGGTGTCGCCTTCGAGGCCGGATCGGCCCAGCTCGCGGCCGATGCCGCTCCCTGATCGGCCGCCCCAGGGCAGTGCTGGATCCGGTACACCCCACCCGTTGACCCAGACAGTTCCCACGCGAAGCTTCTCGACTACGGAATGGACGCGAGAGATGTTCTGTGAGTAAACCATTGCGTTGAGACCGTAGCGGGTGTCGTTGGCTATCCGAATTGCCTCCTCGGTGGTGCGGAAGCTGATCACCGTGGCAACCGGGCCGAAGATCTCGTCGCGCGCAATGGTGAGTTCGTTGGTACCGCGGAACACCGTGGGCTGCGCGTAGATCCCTGTACTGGGTTCGCGCTTACCTCCGCAGATCAACTGTGCGCCCTCGGATATTCCGGAATCGATGTACCCCTCGATACGGGCGAGCTGCTTCGCATTGACGATGGTTCCCATCGTGGACCTGTCGTCGAACGGATCTCCGACCACTGCGCTCTCGGCCGCGGCAACGAGACCGTCGACGACCTGATCGATGACGGACTCGTGGGCCAGGACCCGCGTCCCGGCAGCACACACCTGGCCCTGATGGTAGAAGTTGCCCATCGCGATCCAGGGCATCGCAGCGTCGAGGTCCACATCCTCGAAGATCAGCTGGGGCGCCTTGCCTCCGAGTTCGAGAACGAGCTTGCGAAAGCTGTCGCCCGCGAAACTCTGAATCGATTGCCCCACAGCGGGGCTGCCGGTGAACGAGACCTTGTCGACACCGGGGTGCGCGGCCAGGGCTGCACCGGCGACGGGACCGAGCCCGGTGACCACGTTGATCACCCCGTCTGGGATGCCTGCTTCGGCGGCGAGTTCGGCCAGTCGCAGCGTGGACAACGAGGCGTCCTCGGCCGGCTTGACGACGACGGTGTTCCCCGCGGCGAGAGCCGGCGCCAGCTTCCAGGCCGCGATCAGGGCCGGGTTGTTCCAGGGAGTGATCGCAGCGATGACACCGAGCGGCTGGCGGACGGTGTAGCCGAATCTGTTCTGTGGTCCGAAGTTGGGTAGGGACATCGTCGAACCCGAGATCTTGTCTGCCCACCCGGCGAAGTGACGGAACGCCTCGGCGGCACAGGGAATGTCACCGCCGACGGAGTCGCGAAAGAGCTTGCCCATCTCGACGGCTTCGAGGGCAGCGAGAGTCTCGGCGTCCGCATCGATGAGCGCTGCCAACCGCGTCAGTGCCTTTCCTCGTTCGGGGCCACTGGTACGAGACCACTCACCGTGGTCGAACTGCTCTCGCGCAGAACGAACCGCCGCATCCACGTCCTCCTGACCGGCCGCAGCGATCTGGGCGACCACCTCGCCGGTGGCAGGATTCGTCGAGGTGTATGTGGCACCGTCGGCGGCCGCGACAGGTGCACCACCGATGCGAAGCAGTGGTTCGGGTAGCTCGAATTCAGGTCGGGTGATGTCTGCTGTGGTCATCGTGGATCTCCTGTGGATGCGGAATCTCGGGAAACGAAATGTCGTTGCAAGCCGCTCCACGAAGAGTCGTAGTCCGGCTGGCGGTGCCCAGCACTGTGCGCGAAGTCCGTCGTGATCAACGGAAGTCGGGTCTCGAACATGAAAGCCAAGGAGCCGTCGAACTTCTGGGGCACCAACTCCGCATTCGACGCAGTGGTGAACGTCTCGAGGTCGGGACCGTGGGCTCCCCACATGTTGTGCAGGCTCGCCCCGCCGGGAACGAAGCCCTCGGCCTTGGAATCGTGCTGTCCACGAACGAGTCCCATGAACTCGGTCATGATGTTGCGGTGGAAGTGAGGCGGCCGGAACGAGTGTTCGGCAACATTCCAACGGGGCGGGAAGATGGCGAAGTCGACATTGGCCTGCCCTGGTCGCTCCGACGGAGAGGTGAGGACGGTGAAGATGGACGGGTCGGGATGGTCCCATCCGACGGTGCCCATCGTGTTGAAACGGTTCGTGTCGTACTTGTACGCGCTGTGGGTACCGTGCCAGGCCACGACGTCCAAGGGGGAGTGGTCGTACTCCGCTGCCCAGAGCCGGCCGCCGAACTTCTGGACCACCTGCACGGTGTCTGCCCGATCCTCGTACGCGGCAACCGGATACGAGAAGTCCCGGGCATGCGCGAGACCGTTGGCACCGATCGGGCCGAGTTCGGGCAACGCGAAATAGGCCCCGTAGTTCTCGCAGATGTATCCGGCCGCGGAATCATCGTGCAGCGAGACACGAAACTTCACCGCACGACCGACCACGGCGATCTCGCCGGGGACGACGTCCAAGAGACCGAGCTCGGTGTGCACTCGTATCCCACCCGACTGCGGAACCACGAGTAGTTCACCGTCGAGGTCGGCGAAGTATCGGTCGGTCATGGACTTCGTCGCGTGGTACATGTGCACGGCGATTCCGTTGCGCTCGAGCGCATCACCGTTCGCTGCCATGGTGTAGATGCTGTCCAGGAAGTCTTGGTCCGGCCACGGGGTGTCCAGCGGATTCCAGCGCAGTCGATTGACGTCGAGTACGCCGTCGACCAAGGGAGCCGATCGGAAGTGGCGGTTGTCGATGCGCTCGAACCTGGGATGCCGCGCCGATGGGCTGATGCGGTAGACCCACGTGCGCCGGTTGATCTCGCGCGGCTCGGTGAATGCGGTTCCGGAGAGCTGCTCGGCATAGAGGCCGTAGGGCGCTCGCTGAGGAGAATTCTGGCCCCAGGGCAGAGCGCCCTGAACCGCCTCCGAGTGATGCTCGTTTCCGAATCCGGTCTGATATTCGAGGTTCTCGCTCATCGGCGTAACGCTCCCTGGGCGTCGAATTCGGCCTCTCTGCCGTCCATTTGGGCACGAAGCCAACTGCGTCGGTGCGCGTCGGCGATTCGCTCCATGCGCTGCGCGGCCCCGGGCACGATTCGGCGAACGAGCTCGAGGACGGTGATGAGTGGGAACCGTGCGATCACGATCAGAATCCACGGGAACGCAGACGGCATGTCGTACTTCGCACGCGTCGCCGGGCCCATGAACAACGTGGTGTACGCGCCGTAGATTCCGTGGTTGTACCGAGCTCGTAAGCGCGCCAATCCCTTCTGGTGCGGCCTGGGCGCAAAGCTGGCGGGAAACGACTCGATGAGTTCCTTGCCGTGTACCCCGGCGTCGTAACTGCGTGCTGCCGAGACCATGGCCGTCATGCGCAGTGAGTCGGCGATCGTGGTCGGAAAGTTGTCCACGTTCACCCCGAGCAGATGACCCATGAACTTCTGAAAATGCAACAGCGCGCGAATCTCGCTGGGTGTGGTTTGCAGCCCGACCAGTCGCAGCGCCAACGCGGGTACGGTGCTGCCTCCGAGCAGCGTCAGCATCTGATAGCCCTGGCTGATGGGGTAGCCCCACTTCTCGGTGTGCCATTCGGGATGCCCGTCGATGCGACGTCTGACTGCAACGTGCATCACCCGCACTTTCATCGCGGTTGCGCGGCCGGTCGAGCCGATGCGCAGCAGTGCCCCCGGCTCCGACGTGTCGACCCAGAACTGGCAGGTTTCGAGGAATCGACGTAGCGCGTTGTCGCCCGCGTAGCCGCCGGCAAGGGACAGGGGCGTCGCAACGGCCGCTTCGGTGTACATCTCGAGGGTGATGCCGCCCGCAACAGCGAACAACATCGTTCCCCAGCGCCGCCAGATGGCCGCGCCCTGTTCGACGAGCTCCGGCCGCACCCACTCCGGAAGCGTCTCGAACTCGTCGAAGAGAACACGCATGGTGGCCGGTACGTCGTCGAGGGCGTCGATGCCCTCCACCAACGCTCGGTCGAGCAGTGCGCGCCCGGCCTTCGGATCCGCAGCGAACACCTCGTCGACGAAATTCTCGGCGACGGGGTCTCCGTGGAACAGGCTGTCGCAGAAGTCGGCGGCGAGGTCGTCGGACGGAAAGAGCGACGTGCCGAACAGCTTTCGCACCGTCGATTCCACTCGGGCGAGACGCGGATTCTTCCGATGCTCCCAGTAGGTGAAGGCGGTCGGGACGCGTCCGGTGTCCGCGGTGAGGGTCATACGTTCTTCTCCATCCAGGTGCCGCATTCGTCGGTGACGACGCCGACACCGTGGGGTTGGTCGACGAGATAGTGATTGAGTTCGGGCAGCTCGACGAGTGTCGAGTCAGGACTGGCATCGTGCATCGCTCGGGCGTCGTCGGCGAATGCGGCTTGATCGCCGAGCAGCGAGACGATCAGCGTGGGTGCTTCGATCCTCGGCAGATTTTTCAGGGCGTCGGCTCCGGTGTGATCCGAACTCCAGGTACTCAGCCAACTGCGTACCGATACGAATCGTGCGAGTCCACCGGCAGCGGTATTGGCGCGCTGAGGATCTCCGTACATGCTGCCCAGTTCTCGATCGCTCGGATCGAGCGTGAGGTCGACGAACCGGGGATCGGCGACGGTGCGGTGGACCACGAATGCGTGATCCGAAGCGTCCCGTGCAGAGAGAGTGTCGAGCTCGCGAATCGCCCAGTCGTCGATCCTTCTGATGCGTTCGAGCTGAGCTGCGCGGTACTGCTCGACCCAGCCCCTGTCCAGGGGAACAGTGCGAGAGGGATCGTACAGATCGAGCTCTGGGTCGGTGGAGAACGGATCGTTCTCGTCGGTGACCGCGGGGTCGATCCAGTGACGCAGTACGCGTGCCCGCCCGGAGTGAGCTCCGACGAGCATCAGTGCGTCGGCCGGGACGAGCGCTGGGCCGTCGACCTCGACGGTCGGTGACTCCGCCTGCTCCTGGTAATAGGTCGACAGCGAGCCGCCGCCACTGAACCCGAGAAGAACGACCTTCTCGAAGCCGAGTTCGTTCTTCATCCAGCGCACACCGGATCCGACATCTGCGATCGCGCGTTCCATCAACAGCGCCGGCTCGTTCGAGCTGTATCGCGTATTCAGCCCCATGATCGGCAGACCGGCTTGGGCGAAGCCGCGAAGTAGGAAGTGCGACAGGAAGTCCGATGTGGGATGTGCGAGAAGGATTCCGACACTTCGGTCGTGGTGTTGCTGGGCAACGAGATTGGCGTGCAGTGTGGGGTAGTGCCGCGACAGGCCCGAGTGCATTTCCACCCGGCCGTCTCGGGCCGGTTCGTACTGAATTCTCTGAAAGTCATCGACGATCACGTCTGGGGTCCGCCTCCTAGGACGACTGCGATCCGAGTCACAGAAACGTACCATACTTTGAGGTATGGACAAGGGTCGATTTCTTTCGCTCGTTCGGCTGCGGGCCGTCCATACTCTGTAGTACGGTCGAGTTCCCGAGGGTTGGGAAGGTGGCGAGGTGAGTCTGCGAGAAGCATTGCCGGACAGTGCGTCCGACGAGGATGACGACGCCCCGAGCGGCGATTCGAGCGATCCCGTAAGCGACTCGGCAACACCGGTGCCTCACGTGCGCCGCAGTGTGTTCGGAGCCGCGTTGCTCGCCGTGGTCGCACTCGGCGCAACGAGCGGAGTACTGCTACAGCAGCATCTGAGGTTCGAGTCCACACGGGACCTCGAGCAGCGCTATCTACAGGCTGCACGCCAGAGCGTGCTCGATCTGACCACGATCTCCGCGTCGACCGTCGATGACGATGTCGCGCGAGTTCTCGAACGTTCGACCGGCACGTTTCGCGACCAGTTCGGCGATCGAGCAGATGATTTCGTCTCGGTGGTGCAGCAAGCCGATGTGCAGGCGACGGGGTCCATCACCGAAGCAGGAATCGAGAACGCCGACGACCACGCAGCCAGTGTTCTCGTGGCAGCGACGTCGAGCGTCACCAATTCCTCCGGCGCGCAGGAAGAACCGAGGATTTGGAGACTTCGAGTGACGCTCGACAACGCCGGCGAGTCGATCTTGGTATCCGACGTGGAGTTCGTCCCGTGATCGGCCGTCCGCTGCTGGGAGCGGGCTTGTCGCTGTTGCTCGTCGGTGGCGGAGCATCCACGGCCACGCTCTACGTGGCGAACCGAGCCGACGAAGAACAGCAGCAGGCTCGCTCGGCCATCAGTGACGCGGCCGACGAGGGTGCCGTCGCGGTCCTGTCGTACCGCGCGGAGACGGTGGATGCCGACATCGAGCATGCAGCATCCTTCCTCACGGGTGATTTCCTGAACTATTACAGCGCTTTCGGTGCCGAGTCCATCGCTCCGGCCGCGAGAGACCGCGGAATCACCTCGAGTGCAACGGTCTCGGCGAGTTCGTTGGTGTCGTCGTCGGAAAACTCCGCTGTGGCACTGGTGTTCGTGAACCAGAACATCACGTCGACCGACGCTCCCGACCCCAAGGCGGCGTCGAGCAGCCTTCGTCTCGAGTTGGATCAGGTCGACGGCCGGTGGTTGATTTCGAAGCTGGACCCGATCTGACGGGCGGTCATTCTCCGTCCGGGACCAGGAGCCCGCTCAGCGACTCTGGCGCGCCGTCGAGACCATCGTCGACGTACCGACGCCCGTCACCGGCGATGTAGGAACTGTCGGTCGGGTCGTATTCGCCGGTGGACGCCACCGGGTCGCGGCACAGTTCCACGGTAGCGGCACGACGTCCAGGAAACTCCATGCACGGAAGGTTTCTCGCGCCACGGATGGCGGTCGGATCGGCTGGATCGACCTTGCAGTAGAGCCCTTCGGGAGTAGGGATGGTGTCGATCTCGGTGGGGGATCGGCGTTCCGATGCCGGCAGGAACCCTGTGGTACACGGCGGTGGGTCGTTCACCTGTGCCGCGAAGTACGTGTTCTGGCCCGGCTCGCCGGACTGGGAATTGAGCATTCCGGTTCCCTGTGTCGCTGCGATGAGGGGTGGGTACAACACGAGAATCTGTTCGATCGACGGGTTGTAGACCACTGCGACTTGTTCCACTGTCGTCAGATTCGCCAGTAGCAGAGGCAGTGTCGGCTGCAGTTGCTGGAACAGGGCGGTCACCTCGGTTGCCATCGGTGTGCCCTTGTCGATGAGTGAACGTACCGACGCATCGTGGTCACGAAGGGTGCCGGTGACGCCGGCCAGTGACGCAGCCCAGGCCCGGATCGAGTCGCTGCTTGCCGCGGTGGACGCCAGAACGGGATCGGCACCATCGATCAGTGCGGTGATCGATCGGGTGTCGGCGTTCGCGTCGGCGCTCAGAGTTCGGAACGAGTCGAAGAGTTCGGCGACGTCCGTTCCGTTGTTTCCCAGCGCTGCAGCGCTTTCGTCGAGCACGCTACGAAGGTTGTCGGAGCCGATGGATGCCAACGCCGTCTGCAGCAGGTCGATCGTGGGCCCGACCTGTTCGGGGACGGATGTCCTGTCCAGGGGAATCACCGAGCCGTCGGACAGATACGGGCCGTCGGACGAGTCGGGGACGATGTCGATGTACTGCTCGCCGATCGCGGACATGGAGTGGACTTCGGCTCGAGTGTCCGCGGGAACCGCGACATCCGACACGAGTGACACGACTGCTCGGGCTCCGTCGCCATGGGTGGTCAGCTCGACGACTCTGCCGACTTCGGAACCTCGATACGTCACGTTGGCACCGGTGTACAGGCCGGCACCGTCCGCGAGTTCGACCGCGACTCGATACCGACCGACGCCGAGTTGTTCGGGCAGTCGCGCGAAGTAGATCCCGGTGGTCGAGGCCGAGACGACCGCGACGGCCAAAACGGTCCACAGTTTGCGATGGAGGGACTGCCTCGGTGTCATGGAGTGCCTGCCGGTGGGATGAGTAGATCTGTGGTCGACGGGATCGTCGCTGCCGGGCTGGGCGCGAACGATCCGAGTGCGCCTTCGAGTGGCGTGCCGAGAAACAGTGCATTGTCGAGGGTGTCGAGCCGAAGGTCCAGTGTCACATCACCGTTGGCGTAGTCGCCCCGCACTGCATTCTGGTATGTGTCGATCGGAAACGGGTAGGTGAGTAGATAGCGGAACGAGTCGGTCAGTGACGTACCGGAGTCTGCCAGGGAGGTCAGTACCGGACGCAACTCCTCGAGTTCGGCGACCAGGTCACCGCCGGTGTCGTCGACGATTTCTTTCGCGGTGCTGCCCAGCGTGCCGAGCGAGACCAGCGCGGTGGTGAGATCTTGTCGGCGATCGGACAAGACCTCCAGTGCAGGGCCGAGTGTCGTGACGGCGTCGGCAAGCACCTGATTCTGAGCGGCGACGTCGGCGGTGAAGCGATCGAGGTTGTCGATGGAGCGTTCGATGTCGGCCTGCTGTTCGACAAGACCGCCGAGAAGGGTGTTCAGACGATCGAGAAGAGCGCGAACCGATTCCGGCCGTCCACCGAGCGCGGCGTCCAGTTCGTCGACGATGCCACCGAGTTGGGGGAGTCCGCCGCCGTTCAGTACGAGCGAGAGAGAGGACAGTGTCTGTTCGGTGGTGGGGTACGCGCCTGCTCGATCCAGCGGGATGACATCTCCATCGGCGAGACGGCCGGTGGGTGATTCAGCGGTGGGCGGCGACAGTTCGATGTGGGTAGATCCGAGAAGGCTGGTCTGGCCGACTGCTGCCACAGCGTTCTCCGGCAACTCCACGCCCTGGTCTATGTGTACGGTGACGACCGCGTGGCCGTAGTCCAGTGCGATGTCTGCGACGCGTCCCACCGTGACATCGGAAGCCAGTACTCGCGAATTGCGGTCGATGGTGGATACGTCCGGCATCTCGATGGCCACCGAATATGCGCCAGGCCCTTCGCCTTCGGTGCCGGGCAGTGGGAGGGAATTGAGACCCTGCCAGCCACACCCGGAGGTCAGCAGAACGAGTGCCACACCGGTGAGCGGGAGTAATGCACAACGGATCGGCGTGCGAGTCGTCATTGCCCGCCGCCCGGAAGCAGGAGGTCCGTCAGCGACGACGGCGAGGGTGCCGGAGTCGCGGGCGTTGCAGGCGCGGCCGGTACGAGGTCGGGTTCGCTGTAGACCAGCTGATCGGGGAGTGCGCCCACTCCGTGAATCGGGTTGGTAGACAGCGGAAGATAATCGAAGGCCAGTGTTTTCAGCAACGGACCGAGGTACTGCACGCACAGATTCGCCCCTTCCTGAGCTCCGACTTCCTCCGCTGCGGCAATGGCCGAACAGATGAAGTCCATCGGATTGGCGAAGTTGTTCGGTGCCAGCGCGGAGACGATCGCATTGTGAGCCGGCTGATAGATGTTGTTCAGGTTCGACAACGCGGTCGGGGCGACATGGAGTATCTGCGCGATTCCGTCACGTTGCGCGGCGAGCTCACCGACCACACTCTGCAGGCTGCGCAGAGTGTCGTCGAGACCGCCTCGATTGGCGGCGACGAAGCGTTGCACATCGCCCACCGCGACATCCAGTGACGTCAACGCGGTACCGATCTGTTCGGAGTTCGTATTCAGGACTTCGGTGATCGAGGCCATCGAGTTGTTGAAGTTCACGATCTGCTGTCCACTCGCCGACAGTGCAGAGACGAATGCTTGCAGGTTGCGGACGACGGCGAACAGGTCGGTTCGGCCGTCGGACAACGTCTTCAGCGCATCGGATAGCTGAGTGACCGTAGTGGCGATGTTCTGCCCTTGACCTCGCAGGTTGGCATCGGCAGCGTCCACCAAGGCCCCGAGAGGTGCCTGTCCATCAGGTGTCGCGGTTCCCAATGCGTCGGCCACCCGGGCGAGCTGGGCCTTGATCTGATCCCACTCGACCGGAACCGCCGTGCGCGAGGTCGGGATTCGTTGCCCGTTGTCCATTGCCGGGCCACCGGTGTAGGGCGGGGTGAGTTGTACGAAGCGGCTGGCGACCAGGCTCTGCGAGACGATCACGGCCATGGCATCGGCGGGTACCGGATAGGACGAGTCGACCTCGAGCTCTACGTCGGCTCGATCGCCTCGGGGTTCGATCGACCGGACGGAGCCGACATCGACTCCCATGATCTTCACGTCGTCACCGACGTACAGACCGGTGGTGCTGGAGAATTCGGCGACTATCGACGTGGTGATCACGCGAGGGACCACGGTGTAGGAGACCGCGGCCAGCACCGCCAATCCGGTTCCGATGGCGGCGAACTGCCACCGCCGGGCCGTCACCGCGGCGCTCCGTCGATGACGGACAACGGGTTCACGGTGGCAGATTCGCCGGGAGCGGGACCGAGTCCGAGGGCGGCCCGAACGAACGGAGAGATGATCTGCCCGGGGATCAAGTTCTGAATGTACGAGTTGAAGAACGGTCCACTCGACACGGCTTCGCCGAGTTGAGTGATGTAGGGACCCAGATTCTCGATGGCCCGGCCGATGTTCGCACGATTTTCTTCCAGGACACCCAGTACCGAATTCAGCGATGCCAGTGTCGATCCCAGTTCTGCCTCGTTGTCTGCGACGAGACCGCTCAGCTGCTGTGCCAGGGCCGTGACGCTGCCGAACAGGCGATCGACGACCGCGCGTCGGCGGTTGAGTTCGGAGAGGATGGTGTCGGCATCGACGATGAGGGTATCGACCTGCTCGCTGCGAGTGGCGAGTACCCCGGTCACCCGTTCCGCTGCCGCCAGCAGTGACCGCAAGGATTCGTCCCTGGATGCGATGGTCTGCGACAGCCGACCCACACCGTCGACAGCGGCTGCGAGGTCGGCGGGTGTCTGCTCGAGTACGTCGGTGGTCACGCGCATGGCGTCGGTGAGTCCATCGGTGTCGAGTTCGGTGACATCGTCGGTCAGATCTCCCAGCGCGTCGGTCAGTTGGTACGGGCTCGTCGTGTTGTCGAGATCGATCCGAGCCCCCGAACTCAATCGTCCCCTGGTGCCGGGATCGATGCGCAGGTTCTTCGTCCCCAGCACCGTCTGTGTCGGTATGGACAGTCGAGTATCTTCGCGCAGTTCGACGTCGCCGCTTACGGTGAACGTGATGATGACTGTGTCCGAGTCGATTTCGACGTCGGTAACTGTGCCGACAGTGATCCCTGCGACCTCGACGTCGGCACCGACGGCGAGTCCCCCGGTATCCCGAAATGTGCCACTGTATTCCGAACTGGCCGACAATATCGGCAGCGATGACACATTCGTCGCCACCAGCGTCAGCAGTATCGCCAGGACGGTACCGACGACACCGAGTCGCAGCGTGTTGCGACCTCGAACTCGCTGATTCATCGTGGTGCGCACCTTCCCGTTTCCTGGCCGATGAGCGGCGTGGTCAGCCCTCGGCCGTCGGGTGTGTCGATCTTCAGCTTGATGCCGCACAGGTAATAGTTGAAGAAGTTTCCGTACGCGCCGAGCCGACTGAGCGCAGCGTAGGTGTCGGGCAACCGGGAGACGACGCTACCGATCGTCTCCTTCTCCGAATCCAGTTGAACAGCAGTGCGACCGAGCTCATCGAGCGTGGATTTCAGCGGTGGTCTTGCCACCGTGAGCAAATCTGCCACCGTGGCCGACGAGGAATCGATATCGTTCAATGCAGTGCCCCACGCGGCGCTGTCGGCGGCCAGGCCGGACGCCAGATTCTGGGCACGATCGAGTGCTGTCGACACGACGTCCTTCTGCTCTGCCAACGTCGCCAAGGTCGTGTCCAGGTTTGTGATCACCCGTCCGATCACCTCGTCTCGATCGGCGAGGGATGTGGTCAGTGTGGCGGTATGGGCGAGCAGGGATGCGATCGATCCGCCCTGTCCCTGCAGTGTCGCGACGAGTTCGGCGGTCAGTTCGTTGACCTTCGAGGGGTCGACGGCCTGGAACAGTGGCTCGAAGCTGCCGATGAGTTGGTCCAGATCCAGTGCGGGTGAGGTTCGTTCGAGTTCGATGGTGGAACCTTCGTCCATCGGAACCGCATCCCCTGGTCCGTCCGCGAGTTCGAGATAGCGGTCGCCGACGAGATTCTGGTAGCGCACGGTTGCGGTCGTGGACGACGTCACGACGTAGGCCGGACCCACATCGAAGCCGACCGCCGCGTGATCGTTGTCGACGATGGTGACGTCGCCGACCTTCCCGACTTCCACGCCTGCAACTCGTACGAAATCTCCACTGCGAAGGCCGGATGCGCTGGTGAAGATTGCGCGGAACGAGGTGGTCGATTCGAATCTGATCTGCCCGAAAACGACGACCAGACATGCGAGCACGACGGCCATCACCGCCACGAACACGATCAGCTTGATCGTCGTCGATGTACGGTTCATCGGGTTCCGCCCGGTGCAGCGAGTCCGCCGGGCAGAAAGTCCAGCAACGAACCAGGTGACAAGACCGGACCGGTATTGCCGGCACGGAACGGATTCGATCCGGTGTCGGCAACCACGTACGGGGTCGGTACGGAATCGTTCGGCACGAATGGCAGCGCCCCGCATCGCGGGCCGCCGGACGCTGCAACGCGGGGTAGGTCCGACTCGTACTCGTACGGAGGTATGCCGAACAGCACGGTGCTGTTGAGCAACATGGTGCGTCCGTTTCCGCCGGAAACTTCCTCGGCACCGACCCGGGCGCGGTCCGCTCCCTGTAGGAAACAGGTGAATTCGGGCGAATACTCCTCGAGCAGAGCAGTTGTCGGCCTCGACTCGTGCACCGTGCTCGAGATTCCTGCGGCGTTGTCCGTCAGGACTCGATTTCCCACATCGGCCATTCCGATGACGCCGAGCAGCACGGCGTCGAGACTGTCGGTGGTGTCGACGAGCGTGCGCCCGGTCGTCGTGAGGTTGTTCAAGTTCGTCAGCAGATCCGGTGCTGCGTCGGCCGACGTCTCGGCGACGGTCGCTCCCGATACGATGTCGCGCTGCAGCGTCGGAACCCGAGGTTCGACGGCGGCGAGCAGTGCGTTCGTCTCGTCGAGGCTCAGCCCCAGTTCGCTACCGCGTCCGCTCGTTGCCGTGGCCAACGAGGTCAGCGTCGCGTTCAGCTTGTCCGGTTCCACGGCCGACAAGACCTCGGTCAGGGTCTCGAAGACGGTGTTGACCTCCACTGTCACCGAGGACGATTCGATGATCGCGCCCGACACGATCGGGGTGGCCGACGGATCGGTCGGTTCGGTAAGCGTGACGAATTTCGACCCGAAGATCGTGGTAGCGGCAATACGGGCCTCGACGTTCTCCGGAATGGACTGTGCTGCAGCGTCGTCGAGGTGAAGCTCGACGACCGCGCCACCCGGAACCTGGCGGACGGCGTCCACCGTTCCCACTTCCACGCCGTGCATCTTCACCAAGGCCCCCGGTTGCATCACGAGACCGCTCCGATCCGACTGCAGCGTCACCCTGGTCGGTGGATGGACGGCATCGGACGCAGCGCCGGTGAAGGCGAAGTAGGTGGCTGCGACTGCGAGAAGGAGTAGCGCGGCCATGATCACGGCAGCCACGCGGGGTGCGGCCGATCCGATCCGATGTGTGTGGTTCATCGTCACCCCGCCAGGTGTACTGATCGGGAATTACCGTAGAGGGCAAGCGAAATCATCAGTGTCACCATGACGACGGTGATGAGCGAGAGCCGGACGGCGCGGCCGGTGGCAGTTCCCACTCCCGCCGGCCCACCGGTGGCGGTGTAGCCGTAGTAGGTATGGATGAGCATGACGGCGGCCGCCATGACGAAGACCTGCAGGAAGGACCACAGGACATCCGAGGGGACGAGAAACGTCGAGAAGTAGTGATCGTAGACGCCGCCGGATTGTCCGAGAACGACGACTGTGGCTATTCGGCTGGCCAGAAACGACGTGATCAGAGACAAGGAGTAGAGGGGTAGCACAGCGAGCATGCCTGCGAGCACTCGCGTTCCGACCAGATACGGCACGGACCTGATGGCCATGACCTCGAGCGCATCGATCTCCTCGCTGATGCGCATCGCACCCAATTGTGCTGTGGTGCCTGCACCGATGGTCGCGGCCAGGCCGACGCCTGCCGTGATCGGAGCTACCACGCGCACGTTGACATACGCGGCGAGAAAACCGGTGAGGGCATCGACACCGATGTTCCCCAGGGAGTCGAACCCTTGGACGGCAACGGTGGCACCGGCGAACAGTGTGAGGAATCCCAGCACGACGATGCTTCCACCGACGGCAGCGAGTGCTCCCGTGCCGAGGCTGATCTCGGCAAGTACGCGCAGAGTTTCGGTTCTGTAGTCACGTGCGGCTTTTCCGGTCGATGCGACGGCGCGTCCGAAGAACAGTGCCAGCTCGCCCACTGTGTCGATTCCACCGAGCACGCTGCGGTACCCACGATGCACACGGACGGCGACATCGAAGCCCATTACGGTCCTCACCGGTCGCTCAGTGCGAGGCCGACAGACGTCAGCGTGAGATTGACGAGAAACAGTGCAACGAAGGAGAATACGACGGTCTCGTTGACTGCCTCACCAACGCTTCGTGGTCCTCCGACGACGGATAGGCCGCGGTAGCAGGCGATCAGCGCGGCCAGTAAACCGAACAACGACGCCTTGATCTCGGACAGGAGCAGTTCCGGTAGGCCGACGAGCAGGGTGATCCCGGATACGTAAGCACCTGGTGTGACGTCCTGGAGAAATACGGAGAAGAAGAAGCCGCCCACGAGGCCGATGCTGCACACGGCTCCGTTCAGCAGCGCCGCGATCATGGTGCAGGCAACGACGCGAGGAACGACGAGCCGATGAATGGGGTCGATGCCGAGTACCTCCATCGCCGCAACCTCCTCTCGAATGGTGCGCGATCCGAGGTCGGCGGCAATCGCCGTTGCCGCAGCACCGGCAACGACCAAGACGGTCACCAGCGGCCCGATTTGGGTCACCGCACCCAGTCCGGCCCCCGCGCCGCTCAGATCGCTCGCTCCCAATTCCGAGAGCAGTGAGTTGAGGGTGAACACGACCAGAACCGTGAACGGTATCGACATCAGGATCGTCGGTAGCAGAGATACTCGGGCGATGAACCAGCTCTGATCCACGAACTCTCGCCACTGAAAGTCCCTACGCCCCAGAGCTACTGCGGTGTCGATCGAGAGACCGTAGAACTCACCGACCGCCGAGGTCGCCTCGGCGGTCGCGCGCGCGGCACTCCGAAGGGGCTGCGTCACTGGGTTATCCGATACTTCAGCATCATGTCGTGGTCCTCGTGGTCGAGGAGGTGGCAGTGCCAGACATAGCCCTGTAGATCGCCTGCGGGTTCGGCGGAATGGTCGACTCCGTTGTGCACGTCGTGCATGGGATCCTGATCACCCGCGTGATGGCTGTTCGGCTGCGGAACTGCGGTGCCGGTCGGTCGCGGGAAGGTGGCGTCGGGGTCGAAGCCCAGTTCGTCGGCCGTCGGGAAGCGAACAACGATGCGCGTGACCGTGCCGCCGTCGACTCGGACCGTGTCTTTCCAGCCTGCTTCCCACGGTTCAGGCGGGGTCGTCGGCCCGCCGAGGAAGCCCTCCGGATCGGGAGTCCATTTGATCCCGATGGCCGGCTGCGGGTTCGCCACCTGAAAGTCGACGGTTCGTAGGGGAGTGCGGCCCAAAATCCGGAAGGTGACCAGGTGGATGTGGATCGGGTGGGGATCAGGAGTGATGTTGACGATGTTCCACTGCTCGACGGTGCCGGGCCGAGGCATCTCGATATCCGGGTCGCTGTAGCGAAGATTGTTGAGCGACATGATGGCCGGGGGATTGCGCAACGCGTAGGGCTGGCTGACGGTCACGATACGGATCTTCGTCGGCTGCTGGATGGGACCGATCGGTGCCGGACCTCGCCCACCGCGCAGCGAGGTCGGCACTCCACCGGTGAATCCGCGCGCGGCACTCACCCTGAATCGACAGAACAGTGGCATGGTGACCGCACCGATGACGGCCGCCTGGAAGGGCGGTGCTTCGTCGTTTCGCAACTCGACCGTCCGGCCGGCGTCGTAGTCGGAGAAATCCACCAGAACGTCGTATCGCTCACCCGGCGCAACCCTGATCGACGTCACAGGTACCGGTGCGTCGAGCAATCCGCCGTCGTTACCGATGACCCAGAACCTCATGTGGTTCTCGAAGTGCAGATTCCACACGCTGTACGACGCGGCGTTGATCATCCGAAAGCGATACAGGCCTCGGGCGACGGTGAGTTCGGGCCAGATCGTGCCATTGACGAGTCCGACGTCGCCGACGGCTCCACCCTCCCAAGAACCTTCAGGGACGATGCGAGTCGATCTGATGCTCAAGCGACCGTCCTCGCGAAAGATTTTCTCCTGCATGACCAGTGGCATCTCGAATTCGCCGGCAGGCAGGCCGAGAGGGTTGTCGGCGCGACCGGTGTCGAAGCGATCTCGCAGCAGGTACATACCCGCCAGACCCGCGTAGACGTTGACACGGGTGATGGCCATCGCGTGATCGTGATACCAGAGGGTCGCGGCTTCTTGCCCGTTGGGGAAACGGTGGACGATGTTCCCTCCTGGGAGCGTGAGCTGCTCCGGGTTGCCGTCGCTCTCGGGAGGAGTCACGCCGCCGTGCAGATGCAACGACATCGGGGTCGCGGTACGGAAACTGTCGGTCACACCGTGCAGCGAGGTATCCATGTCCTGAGCCATCGGGTGCAGCGCCATGTTGTTGGAGAATCGGAGGGTCAGCCGGTCCTCGGCGTGCGCTTCGATGATGGGCCCGAGGTAACCAGGTTGTGCGTTCGGTCCGCAGTGGTAGGCCAACGCGGGAACCTCGGGCATGTCCGCATGGAATCTGTGCATCGCCGATACCGCATCGACGGAGAGGTTCGATCCCGACACCGACGGGAGCGTCGGCAGTGCATCGCGGAACGGCATCACGTGGGGCGAGTGGAACAGCAGCGGGCTCTCGAACGCATTGTCGACGGGTGAGGTGAACGCACGGGAAGCGCTGACGCCACCGAGTGCCACCGCCGCGGTACCGACACCCAACGCTCGAAGAAGGTTGCGACGGGTCATGTCGTGCGCCATGTGTGAGGGGACCTTTCGCGCTGGTCGAACGATGTGACACGCACCATACCGCACTGTATGGTGTGGTCAGTGAATTTCGAAGAATCCGCTGACAGGGGGCCAATGGGGCTGCGCGAGAACGTAGGTCGAGTGGTACGGGTTCTCGTCTCGGCGTCGATCACGGTCGCCACCGTCCTGCACGTGGGCGTGTCGGTTGTCGCCGCGACTCCCTCGACGTGCACTACGCCCACCGTCCTGGTGCACGATCTCGGCTCCTCCGCACACGCGTGGGACGGCTGGCTCGACGAGTTGGGTGAACGGGGAGTGTGCACGTTCACGTTCACCTACGGAGCCTCGACGGCCTCGGTTCTGCTGCGACAGGCCGGGCTCACGGTGGGCGGGCTGACGAGAATCGAGGACTCGGCAATCGAGTTCGGGACGTTCGTCCACTCCGTCCGCGAGCGCACCGGTGCCGACCGAGTGCAGGTTCTCGCGCACGGTGCCGGGGGGTTGGTGGCTCAGGAATGGATGGTGCAGTCCAGCGCGCGGGACGTGGGCACGCTGGTGACCGTGGGGCCGTTGTGGAACGGTACCGATATCACCGGTCTCGGCTCGATCGCTGCATTCAATCGCAGCATCGGCATCTACGACGAACTCGCTTCGCTGGAAAAGCCTCTGCTCGAACCGATCTGCGCGGCATGCGGACAGATCGTCGCTCATTCCGGTTACATGTTCGACGCGGTTCGTGACGGTTGGCTGTCGCCGGGAGTGCGGTATGTGAACGTGATTTCGCGATACGACGGACTGATGACCGATCCCCTTGCGGCAGCACTACCCGGCAGCGAGAACGTTGTCGTTCAGGATCTGGACTCGAACGATCGGACGGATCATTTTCATCTGCTGGACGATCCGGTCGTTCGTCGGGCGGCTGTCGCCGCCCTTGCCATCGGATGACGGCACGGGCTCGTACGATCGAGGGGCGGTACGCCGCTCCGACAGTGAGGAGTTCACTCTGATGGCAGGCACACCCAGGTCGGCATCGTCGCGCCGTGCGCCCGTGAAGAAGGCCGTGGGAGGAAAGACCGGGACCAAGCCGGCGCGTCGCGCAACCCGTTTGTCGGTCGACGATTGGATCGACGCCTCGTTCGAGTTGATGGCGACCGACGGCGTCTCCGGAGTGAAGATCACCAAGTTGTGTGAACGCCTCGAGGTCACCAAGGGGAGCTTCTACTGGCATTTCGCCGACATCGACGAACTGATGGAAGCGATTGCAGACAAGTGGTGCGATTCCCAGAACGACACAGTGCGAGGGTTGAAGGGGCTCGAGGCCGTCGCGGTCGAACAGCGTCTGCAGATCATGGCCGAACTGTTGATCGACCAACGGACCTGGGCTGTGGAGTCGGCCGTTCGAGACTGGGCCCGCAACTACGACAAGATAGCCGATGCGGTGCGTGAACTCGACAATCGCATCTTCGAGGTCGTCCAGCGCTCGCTGCTCGATCTCGACTTCGATGCCGACGAGGCACGACTACGGGCAGGCATTCTCGTGTACTCCGGCATCGGATTCGTTCATGCGCGAGGCAGCCTACCCACGCCATCGGCGGCGGAAGTGCATGCGATGTTCGATCTGCTCACGCGGCATTGAAACCGGAGTTTCTGTTCGTACTCGGTGCTTCCGTCAGCGGGCCGATCCACCCACTCGCTGGAGGCCGGTGCGCTCGGAGTGGACCGACATGCCGACTCCGGTACCCGTACGGATCGTAGAACGCTGCAGTCACAACCTCGCTGCGAGCCGGTGGTAGGCCGCGTTCCATCGCAGTGTCTGTTGGAATCCACGCGTGGTGGTGCCCGCATCGATGGTGAGCAGTTCGACTCCGATCATGTCCGAGAATGCCTCCAGCACAGGCAGACCGATGGCGGTGCTCAGAACCGTGTGGTGGGGCGCACCGGCCGTCAGCCAGGATTCCGCCGACACCGCGAGTGAGGGCTGCGGTTCCCACACAGCGCACGCCACGGGTAGTTTCGGCAGCGCCTCGTCGGGCTCGACGACGTCGATCACGTTGGCTGTCAATCTGAATCGTTCACCGACATCCGAGAGTCCGACGACTACGCCGGGTCCTGGATCGGCGGTGAATCGCAGTCGCACCGGGTCCTCGCGGCCACCGATGGACAGTGGATGGATCTCCAGGGTGGGCCGCGACGCGGTGATCGACGGGCACACCTCGAGCATGTGTGCGCCGAGGATCTTCTCCGCACCGGGAACGAGGTTGTAGGTGTAGTCCTCCATGAACGACGTTCCACCGTCGAGTCCCTCGGCCATCACCTTCATGCCGCGCAACAACATCGAGGTCTTCCAGTCACCCTCGCCGCCGAAGCCGTATCCGTCGGCCATGAGGCGCTGCACTGCGAGCCCGGGCAACTGACGAAGTCCGCCGAGATCCTCGAAGTTGGTGGTGAAGGCCCTGAATCCGCCGTCGGTCAGGAACTGCCGCAGCCCGGCTTCGACACGAGCACCGTAGCGGAGGGATTCGTGACGGTCACCGCCCTTGTCGAGACTCGGTGCGATGTCGTAGGACGAGCGGTATTCGTCGATCAGGTCCGAGATCGCCGAGTCGCTCACTCCGTCCACCACCTCGACCAGATCGTTGACGCCGTAGGTGTTGACGGAGACTCCGAATCGCAACTGCGCTTCGACCTTGTCGCCTTCCGTCACTGCGACGTCGCGCATGTTGTCGCCGAAACGTGCCAGGCGCAATGACCTCAGCTCCGCTCGGCCGAGGGCCGCTCGCACCCACTGCTCCGCACGCTCCACAACCGCGGGATTGTCGACGTGGCCCGCCACGATCGTGCGCAGAACCCCCACCCGGGACTCGACGTGCCCGAACTCGCGATCACCGTGGGCGGCCTGATTGAGGTTCATGAACTCCATGTCGATCGTGGACCAGGGCAACGACATTCCCGCCTGCGTATGCAGGTGCAGCAGCGGAACGTCCAACGCATCCAGGCCGGCGATCCACATCTTGGCGGGGGAGAAGGTGTGCATCCACGTCACCACGCCCACGCATTCGTCGGCGGCATTGGCCTCGCGCATGGTGCCGAGGATGGACGACGCGTCGAGCAGAACCGGCTTCCAGACCATCGAGACAGGAAGTGCCGCATCGAGTTTGTCCGCGATCTCGCGAGACTGGGCTGCTACTTGTTCGAGGGTCTCGGGCCCGTAGAGGCTTTGACTACCGGTGAGAAACCAAACTTCGGACATGGGAGTACCTCCGTGGAGAGAAGATTCGGCGCGCCGGTCAGCGCTGGCCGTAGACGTTCTGATAGCGGTCGTAGAGCGCGTCGACCGATGCGCTCGGAATGCGAAGTGGCTGTCCCAGTTGGTAGGACAGATGTACCGATCGCGCGACGTCCTCGCACATGACAGCCGCCTTCACCGCCGATCGAGCGGTGGGTCCCACCGCGAACACACCGTGGTTCTGCATCAGCACGGCGGGAGATCGACTGTCCGCGAGGGTGTCGACGATGCCGCGGCCGATCGAGTCGTCGCCGATCGTGGCGAAGGGTCCGACCGGGATGTCTCCGCCGAACTCGTCCGCGCACATCGTGGTGACCACGGGAATCGGTTCTCCTCGGGCCGCCCACGCCACCGCGTACGGCGAATGTGTGTGCACCACACCGCCGATGTGATCGAGGTGTCGGTAGACGTAGGCCTGCGCTTCGGTGTCCGATGACGGCGCATGGTCACCCTCGACCACCTTGCCGTACAGATCGCACACCACCATGTTGCCGGGCGTGAGATCGTCGTACGAAACGCCACTGGGTTTGATGACCATCAGATCCCGGCCCGGAACCCGCGCCGAGACGTTGCCTGCCGTCCACACGACCAGTCCGTACCGCATCAATTCGGCGTGCAGGGTGCAGACGTCGCGGCGGATCTTCTCGATGGCCTCGCGCACGTCGTCGACGACGGTCATCGTGCATCCACCCTTCGGGTCAGCGCGTCACGTCGCAGTGCTCGCAGACGGCGCATGGTCGGCACGTCCCGGCCGAACCGGTCGTGCAATTCCAGATAGATCTCGAACAGGGAGTCGTAGGCTTTCGATCGCGATTCGTCGGGCACGAAAGCGGCCCGGTGTACCTTGCCCATCGACTTCGAGGCGACGGGCACGTCCGGGTAGCACCCGGCCGCCACCGCCGCATGGATGGCAGATCCCAGAGCAGGTCCCTGTGCGGAGGCGATGACCGACAACGGCATTCGCAGCACATCGGCGTAGATCTGCATGAGCAGCGCGTTGCGTGCCAACCCGCCGGCGACGACGAACTCCTCGACCGGGACGCCACTGTTGCGGAAGGTTTCCACGATGACGCGGGTTCCGAATGCAGTTGCTTCGAGCAGCGCACGGTAGGTGTCCTCGGGACGCGTGGCCAGCGTGGTCCCGACGACCAGGCCGGAGAGCTCGTGATCGACCAGAACCGACCGGTTCCCGCTGTGCCAATCGAGCGCGACGAGTCCGTGCTCGCCCACGTCCTGCGCCTGCGCGAGGCGGGTCAGGTGTTCGTGCACCGACTCACCTGCCGCAGCAGCCGCCTCGCTGTACACCGCGGGAACCGATGTGCGCGTGAACCATCCGAAAATGTCGCCTACACCGCTCTGGCCTGCCTCGTAGCCGAACGATCCGGCGACGATTCCGCCGTTCACAACCCCGCACATGCCGGTAACTTCCTTCAGGACGGTCGAGCTCATGACGTGGCAGGTCGAGGTCCCCATGATGGCGACCATTCGGCCCGGTTCCACCGCTCCGGCCGCGGGTGCCGTCACGTGCGCATCGACGTTGCCGACGGCGACGGCTATGCCCTCGGGAAGTCCGGTCCATCGCGCAGCCTCGGCGGTCAACGTACCTGCACGAGAACCCAACTCGCCCAGAGGCTGATCGAGCTTGTCGGCGACGAAGGAACCGAAGCCCGGTGCCAGTTCGGTGAGGAAGTCCACGGACGGGTAGTGCCCGTCCTGATAGATGCCCTTGTAACCGGCGGTACAGGCGTTGCGTACGTAGTGTCCGCACAGTTGCCACACGATCCAATCGGCGGCTTCGACCCATCGGTCCATCGCGTCGTAGATCTCGGAATCTTCCTCGTGAATCTGCAGTGCCTTGGCGAACTCCCATTCCGAGGAGATCAGTCCGCCGTAACGAGGCAGCCAACTCTCGCCGCGACGCGCGGCGAGTTCGTTGATGCGGTCCGCCTGCCCCTGTGCCGCATGGTGTTTCCACAATTTCACGTACGAGTGCGGTCGATCGGCGAAGCGCGGATCTTCGCACAGCGGAGTGCCGTCGGCGTAGGTGGGCACCATGGTGCACGCGGTGAAGTCGGTGGCGATGCCGACCACCTGCTCGGCCTCGATGCCCGCAGCGGCCAGCGCGGCGGGTACCGCCCGACGCAGGACGTCTCGATAGTCGTCCGGTACCTGCAGGGCCCATGCGTCGGGCAATCGGACCGTGCCGTCGGGCAGCGTCTCCTCGAGCACTGCGTGTCGGTAATCATCTACTGCCGAGGCGATTTCGGTGCCGTCGGACACCCGAACGACGACGGCGCGTCCGGACAGGGTGCCGAAGTCGACCCCAACCGTGTATCGGTCAACCGGCATTCAGATCTCCTTCGTGGGTCACCGACTGTGACGTGTGCAACACAGTGTGAGCGCTAACATCGTGTCGAGTCAAGTGTCTGCATCGCGAAGTGGGCGGATCCGACACGATGCGTTCGTCTCGGGTGGTCCTTGCCGCCTATGTCCGGATCGGAGTTACTCGCAGCGCTCGCATGCGCGCCTGTGCATACTGGTGTGATGCGGGCCACATGCGCGATCAGTTCGATGATCTCGGCCCGCCGGTCGCGCAACTCACTCACCGAAGAGGAGAACTCATGGCAGACAACAGAGCAGTGACGTACGCAGGACCGGGCAAGGTAGAGGTGCAGGACATCGCTTTTCCGGGCCTGGAGTTGACCGACGGCCCTGGTGTGAATCCGGCCAACGTCGGACGCAAGTGCGAGCACGGAGTGATTCTGAAGGTCGTCTCGACCAACATCTGCGGCAGCGACCAGCACATGGTTCGTGGGCGCACGACCGCGCCCGAGGGGCTGGTGCTCGGCCACGAGATCACCGGCGAAATCGTCGAGGTCGGACGCGACGTCGAGTTCCTGAAGGTGGGGGACATCTGCTCGGTTCCGTTCAACATCGCCTGCGGGCGGTGTCGAAACTGCAAGGAGCGCAAGACCGGAATCTGTCTCAACGTCAACCCCGATCGACCTGGCTCGGCCTTCGGCTACGTCGACATGGGTGGGTGGGTTGGCGGACAAGCCGAGTACGTCATGGCACCGTACGCAGACTTCAACCTGCTGAAGTTCCCCGATCGTGATCAGGCTCTGGAGAAGATTCTCGACCTGACCATGCTCTCGGACATCTTCCCCACCGGCTTCCACGGAGCGGTCACCGCAGGAGTCAAACCCGGTGCGACGGTGTACATCGCGGGCGCGGGACCGGTCGGCCTCGCTGCTGCGGTCGGTGCGCAGTTGCTGGGAGCGTCGGTGGTGATCGTGGGCGACATGAACGCCGACCGGTTGGCCCAGGCGCGAACGTTCGGCTGTGAGACCGTCGACGTGGGCAAGGGTGCACCGCAGGATCAGATCGAACAGATTCTCGGCGTGCCAGAGGTCGATGCCGCGGTGGATGCGGTGGGCTTCGAGGCCCGCGGTCACGGTGGAGATTCGTCGAGGGAGGCCCCGGCCACGGTTCTCAACTCGCTGATGGACATCACCACGGCAGGCGGCGGCATCGGCATCCCGGGGTTGTACGTGACCGGCGATCCCGGCGGCGTGGACGAGGCTGCTCAGCGTGGAGCTCTGTCGCTCAGCCTCGGCACCGGTTGGGCCAAGTCGCTGTCGTTCGCCACCGGGCAGTGCCCAGTGATGAGCTACCACCGCGAGTTGATGAATGCGATTCTGAAGGAACGTGTTTCGATCGCGAAGGCGGTGAACGCGACGGTCATCACCCTCGACGACGCACCGCGGGGCTACCGCGAATTCGACAGCGGAGTCGCTCAGAAATTCGTCATCGATCCACACGGCATGATCGCGAGCTGACACCAACCCTGCCGGCACGGTCACAGTCGAGAAGAACGCGACGGTGACCGTGCTGCGCCGAGTTCGGCAGATGTTCGCGACACCTATGCTGGGGTGATGTTCCTACTCTTCGGTTTCGGCAGCAAGCGCAAACACGTCGGCCCAGGCTCGACGCGGACCTGCCCGCGGTGCCACAACACCACGCAGTGGGCGCGCATGAAGCAGTACCAGCAATTCACGCTGTTCTTCGTCCCCGTTGCTCGGTGGAAGCGGGTCGAGTTCGAGCAGTGCGGAATCTGTGGCGAGGCAGTGTCGGTGTGAAAGCCTCCAGAATCCTCGGCTCGTGAACATCGCCGAGGACTACGCGGCATGGAAAGCGCTCGGCCCCGGTGGGCTACCCGCCAACATGGTGGGGTAGGCAATCACCAAGATCCTCACCCCGCTCGGTAGGGATCCGTTGACCGTGCGTGGCGTCGACGCCGCATCGTCGGCGTGGGAGCTGCCAACCCGGCCCGGTGTCGATGTTCGACGTCCTCGAGTCCTGTGCGCGTGCAGATTCCGATCGTCTTTACCTGGGCACAAGTCATTTCGAGAAGCGCGGGCAGGCTCTGTACGTGGTCGCCGAGGCCCGACGACCCGGTGTGGTGAGACAAGCCGGTGGGGAGATCGCTCACGTCCACCCCAGCGACGGGTCGCTGCACGTCGTCGCGCAGCACGGCCATGCCCAGCGCATCATCGATGCCGGTTGGGGAGAATTGCATCCGCTGGCCGGCCGCCCACCGATCGGACTTCCCGAGCCCTACGTCCTGCGGTACTCGCCTCGAGACCGTCACGACGTCGAGCAGATCACCCGGATCCTCTATCGCATTGTCGAAACTGCCGTCAGCACAGGCTGATCGCTCGATCGCCGAGCGGCGCTCGGGAGCTCGGCAGCCCACGCGAGCTGCCGAGCCCCCGATGACGACTCACGCCGGTGCCAGCACCACCACCGAGTTGTGTCCGCCCATTCCCAGGGACGATTTGACGGTCAAGCCGGGCTCCGCAGCGGTGAAACCGTCGAGCAGCAACGGGTGCGCATCGGATACCTGCGGGGCTGCGGGCACGAGTCCACGCTCGAATCCCATCACCGCAGAGATGGTTTCGATCGCCGACGCCGCGCCTTGGCAATGTCCGGTCAACGGCTTCACCGAATACACCTGCGCGTGGGAGTCCAGCACCGTCTCCAACATGGTGGTTTCCGCTGCATCGCACTGCGCGGTGCCGGGTCCGTGGGCGTTGAGATACCGCACCTGCTCGGCAGTGACGTCGGCGTCGGCCAAGGCCTGCTCGAAGCAGTCCCGCACCTGGGTGAGCGCAGGGTCGATCGAGGTGGCGTGAAACGCGTCATGTGTCATCGAACCGCCCAGCACCCGTGCGTACGACGCCGAACTGCGCGTCGACAGTACGAATGCCGTTGCGGCCTCGCCCATTCCGAAACCGCGGCTACCTTCTTGGAACGGCCGGCAGCCTTCCTGCGGCTCCACGTCCACGACACCGACGCCGAGCTTGACGAAGTGGTCGATGTTCTCCGGAGTCAGGGACAGATCCGTGGCGACGAACACCACGTCGTCGACGAATGCCGTATCGAGCCACATCTTGGCGGTGAGCAGACCGGCGTTGCTCGACGCGCACATCGCCGAGACGTTCATCGCCGGGCCGTGAAAGCCGTATTCCTGCATCAACAGCGACACCGGGGTAGACGGCATCAGCGTCAGGTAGTCCCGAACACGGCGTTCTCCGCCGTCGCGCAGATAGAAGTTGCGCCACTCGTCCACTTCACCCAGGACGACGGCATGGATCAGACCCACCCGTCGACCCGGCTGCCAGCCACGCGCCAACGCATCTTCGACGGCTTCGCGTGCGGCCCCGCGAAGTGCACGCCCGAATCGACTCGATCCGTCGTTCTCGTCCCCGCCGTCGGGAACTTTCGCGAGCCACACCGGATTGTGCCCGGGTCTGGTCTGGTCGTGGTGCAGGGTGGCCGCCGCCTTGCCGGTGAAGAGGCCGTCCCACAGTGCGGATGCGCCCCAGCCGTAGCCGGACAGTGCGCCGATCCCGGTGATGTCGATGCCATGAGAGCTCATCGTCGAAATCCATTTCTTTTCGAGGTACGCGAACCGGATTCGGCTCGCTCCTCGATTTAGCCCGGTAAACCGGCACCGGGTCCAGCCGAGAAAGAGGCATAGCGCCCGAATCGGGCGGTACACTTCGGAGGTGCCTCGGTAGGTGGTTCAATCGGGTGTTGACCGTCCGTCTACGAACGCGAGGACCGAGCATGGAATCAGGGGAGCGCAACAGCGTCGGCGACCCTGATTCACGTGCCGCGTCGCCAGGACTGGCGGATCGATATCGGGTTCTCGTCGAACATTCACCGGATGCGATCGGAGTCCACCGACGAGGCGTGATGGTCTACCTCAACCCCGCCGGAATGAAGTATCTCCGTGCCCGGAGTGTCGCCGACGTCATCGGCCGCCCGATCACGGCGTTCATCGCCCCCGAGTCCGTTGGGCCCATGCTCGAACGGATCGCCGCCCTCGACAGGCACGGCACCGCCAGTGCAGCGTCGGAGGCGACGGTACTGGCCCTGGACGGGACGGTCCTGACAATGGAAGCGGTGTCGGTTCGCACGGTCTGGAACGGCGAGCCGGCGTACCAGGTGATACTTCGGGATCTCACCGAGCACAAGGCTGCGCAGAGGGCGCTGCAGAAGCAAGCTGCACTGGTCGAGCACGTCAGCGACGCCATCATCGGGGTATCCGCCGACGGTCTGGTGTCGAGTTGGAATCCCGCCGCCGAGTCGGTCTACGGACGACCGGCCGCGGACGTACTCGGGCGTAGCGTCTCGCATGCGGTGGGGGTGCCGTGCGATCCGGCGGCCATTCTCGGTCTCGGTGGTCGGCTGTGCGAGTCGCATCGGCACGCGGACGGATCGGCGCTGGCCGTGATGGTCTCCGCAGCCCAGATGCCCGACGGTTACGTGTTGGTCTGTGCCGACCAGAGCGCGGTGCGCAGAGTCGAGGAACACTTCACCGCCGTCGTGGAATCGCTGGAGGCGGGGGTGGTGGTCCTCGATCACTCCGGCCGCATCGAATCGGCGAACCTCGCAGCGAAGACGATTCTCGACATTCAGGTCGGAATGGCGACGGCAGGACAGGCGTCGGTCCTTCCGTTTCGCGTGTACGGCACCGACGAGGGGCCGATCGAGCCGCACGAGCATCCTGTCGCCGTCACCAGCAAGACCGGACAACCCTGCCAGGCCGTGATCGGAATCGAACGGTGCCGGGACGGCCGACACTTCTGGTTGTCCTTGACGGCGACGATGCTCAACGCATCCGACCCGACCCCCTCGGTCGTCGCGACGTTCGTCGACATCACCGACACCTATCGGATGAGCATGAAGCTCGAGCATGCGGCCACACACGACGACCTGACCGGCCTGCCGAACAGGCCGTTGATCCTGGCTCGTCTGGACGAGCAGTTGGCCGAGTCCGATCGCGAGGACTCGATGGCCGTGCTGTTCATCGACCTCGACAACTTCAAGACCATCAACGATCTGTACGGTCACA
This sequence comes from Rhodococcus sp. 06-470-2, assembly GCF_002258235.1. NCBI lineage: Bacteria > Bacillati > Actinomycetota > Actinomycetes > Mycobacteriales > Nocardiaceae > Rhodococcus > Rhodococcus sp. 06-470-2. The sequence goes on from NZ_NOYB01000037.1 coordinate 135,928, forward strand.
CCGTCGGCGACGCCGTTCTGGGTGTGGTCGCAGACCGTCTGACGCGAGCCCTTCCGGCCGAGGCCTTCGTGGGGCGTATCGGAGGCGACGAGTTCGTGGCCGTCGTTTCGCACTGTGTGGGGACCGAGGCCGACGACGTACGCGCCGAACTCGCCACACCGATCACGGTCGCGGGGCGGGTGTTGACGGTGACTGCGAGCATCGGCGGCGTGACCGTCGACCGCGACGACACCCGAAGTGCCCTGGACATACTCGACGATGCCGATCACGAGATGTACCAGGCCAAGCCGATCACGCAGTACATTTCGCATTCATAACAACATCGGTAGCAATCTGTTGTTTCTGTTACCGAAGGTACGCATGGTGCGTGCGACTCGGACATACTTCGTCGGTGATATCGACCGCGCGCAGGTTCCTTCTCGTCGTACCCATGGTGATCCTGGCGGTCGCCGGGTTGCTGTTCTCTGCTGCAGGAACCGGTGCCGCTGCGCCCTCTGTGTGGCGCTACACGATGGTGGCGTTCGGTAACGACAGCGATCGAGACATGGATGTCTACGAATCCGGCGACGGCACCGATTTCACAGCGCTGCAGACAGCGGCGTACCGACCCCCGTCCGGAGTCGTGCGTGACGCGAGCATATTCCGGCACACCGATGGTATGTACTACGTGACGTACACGACCGGCGGCGGTGCGAACATCGGCTTCGCGCGCAGCAGTGACCGCGTGAACTGGACGTTCCTGCAGAACTTCCCGATTCCGTTCTGCTGCGCCTTGCTCCCGGGCACCGGAGCCGGTACCGGCTCGGCCAGCCCATCCGGGTTCAGCGGATCGGCCGGCTTCTCGGACGGACCGTCGTTGTCTCCGTTCACCACGAAGGCGTGGGCACCGGAGTGGTTCGTCGAGGGAGACCGTGTCAGCGTCATCGTGTCGCTGTCCACCGGCGGTGGGTTCGTGCCGTATCTGATGACGGCCCTGGATCCGGGCCTGAGGATGTGGAGCTTTCCGGTTCCGTTCGTCGGCATCGGAGCCGACCACATCGACACCACTGTGGTGAAAGTGGGGCCGACCTATCACGCGTTCACCAAGAACGAGACCCACAAGGTCATCGAACACTGGACGGCACCGTCGTCGATCGGTCCGTACACCCTCGTCCCGAGCCGCGATTTCGGGCCACTGAAAGAAGGTCCGACCGTCATCGAATTACCCGACGGTACATGGCGGTTGTACTACGACGACTACACCAACCGAAAGTACTTCTACTCCGACAGCACCGACGGGTTGAACACCTGGTCCGAGCCTCGGGAACTCCCGGGTGTGTCGGACACCGTCCGTCACGTCGGTGTGATGAGAGAGCCCGCCTGACAGCGGTTTTCGTGTCAGTCGGTGGCTCCTGCGAGTGCCCGTAGCCCGGCCGCGATGAACTCCCCGGTGGCCTCCGCGGCATTGCCTGCACCGGCCCCGGTGTCGGAGCCCGACAGCGCGCGGTGGGTGATTCCCTCACCGATCACTCCGAGCTTGAAATTGGCCAGGGCGAGGTAGAAGCCCCAATCATGAAGTTCTCGACCGGATTCCACTGCGTAGTGTTGTGCGAGGTCCGCCGCGGACGGGTATCGATCGCTCGTCCATGCAGCGTCTGCGCCGAGGACCGCATCGAAGACCGGTTGGCGGTAGATGCACATCAGTGCGACGTCGGTCAGGGGATCACCGAGCGTCGACATCTCCCAGTCCACCACCGCAGCAACGGAACCGACGTCATCGGCGTCGAGAATGGTGTTGTCGACACGATAGTCGCCGTGCACGATGGACGACGCAGATCCCGCCGGTACCGCCGCTTCGAGCGCGCGATGCAATCGGTCGACATCGGGCAGGTCGCGAGTCTTGACTCGGTCCCACTGCCGAGCCCACGTGGCGACCTGCCGCGCGACGAAACCGTCGGGTCGGCCGAAGGTACCCAGGCCGACGGCGTCCGGATCCACCGCATGCAGTCGCGCGAGAACTCGAACCAGCTCCGCGGCGTTGGCAGTGACCTGCTCGTCCGTCAGATCGTCGAGATCTTCCCGCGTGCGGACCACTCGGCCGGGGACGAACTCCACGACGGTCATGGGCGCACCCAACGTGGAACCGTCTCGGTCGAACGCGACGGTTCGAGCGACCGGTACATCGGTGCCCGCCAGCGCCTCGGTGACGGCCCATTCCCGGGCCATGTCGTGCGCGGAGGGCGTCAGCCCACTGGTTGGAGGTCGACGGACGACCCAGGTCGAGGTGTCGTCGTACGCCCGGTAGGTGAGATTGGACCGACCGCCGCTGATCATCTCGACCGACAATGCGCCGTCGACGTCGATTCCGTGTTCTCGAAGAAACCTCTCCAGCGCAACGAGATTCATACCGGGCAGTTCGCTCACGCCTGTGCCTCCCGCGCTGCGCGCTTGGCAGCACCGATCGTCCGCTTGGCGATGGCCCACCGGTGTACCTCGGACGGGCCGTCGTAGACCCGGAACGGGCGTACTTCGCGGGAGAGCCTGGCCAACGGAAGATCGTCGGAAACCCCGAGGCCGCCGCACATCTGGATACTGCGGTCGACGATACGGAAGATGGCCTCGGCGGCGAACGTCTTCGCGATCGACGTCTCGTTGGCCGCGTGCCCACCTCGATCCAACTCGAAGCACGCCACCGTCAGCAGCGCCCTGGTGGCCGCGATGTCGATCTCGTTGTCCGCGACCATCTTCTGCACCATGCCGAGGTCTCCGAGCTTTCCGCCGAATCCCTCGCGCCGGGCAACCTGCGCGACGGCGATGTCGTGCGCACGGCGGGAGGCTCCGAGCCAGCGCATCACGTGCGTCATCCGGGCAGGGCCCAATCGAACCTGGGCGTACGCGAATCCCTCGTCGACGGCACCGAGCACGTTCTCGTCGGGCACGAACGCGTTCTCGAAGAACACCTCGCAGTGACCGCCGATCATCGCTTTGTCCAAAGTACCGATGTGTCGGCCGACCCTGATTCCCGCGGTGTCGGCGGGTGCCAGGAACATCGTGGCCCCGCCGCGATCGCCGGGCGCGCCCGAGGTGCGGGCCATGATGATAAAGAAGCCTGCGCCGTCGGCTCCGGTGATGAACCACTTGTGCCCGTTGATCTTCCAGCCACCCTCGACTCGCTCGGCGGCGGTGGTGAGTGCCGCGGGATCGGAACCGGCACCCGGCGCGGGTTCGGTCATCGCGAAAGCCGACCGCACGTCGCCGCGCGCGAGCGGAGCGAGAAACTGCTCTTTCTGCGCTGCCGACGCGATGTGAGCGAGCATGTGCACGTTGCCTTCGTCGGGGGCTCCGAGGTTGAGGGCGATCGGACCGAACAGCGAGTATCCGGCTTCCTCGAACACCGGTGCCCGGTCGCTCATCGACAGCCCGTGGCCGCCGTACTCGACCGGCGCGTGCGGCGCGAACACGCCTGCGTCCTTGGCGGCCGCCTGCATCTCGATGCGTAGATCGTCACCTCCGGCGTCGGCGACGTTGCCCAGGAATCGGTCTTCGATGGGAAGCACATGATTGCGGGTGAACGTGCGTGTCCGATCGATCAGCTTCTCGATGTCGGGGTCGTACGTCAGATCGATGGCCACGATGCGCTCCCATTCCGATACCGACCGAACACTCGCTCGGTCACTGGAAGATTGGCACAATCGGTCGGTCGGGTCAAGGATCCCCGGGTAGCTATCGGTGCCCGCCGGTCGTGGCACCCACCGTGCGACGGGCGATGTCGAGATAGACCGCCACCAGCTCGCTCGGAGTCGACGGCCCGTCCGGTCGATACCACGTCGCTACGCCGACACACATCGTCGTCACGGCTCGACTGGCGTCCCTCGGGTGCGGTGTGTCGAACAGGCCCGCATCGACACCGGCGGCGACGATCGCGTCGAGCAGTCGTTGCTCCTCGTCCCGTTTGGCAATGTAGGCGGAGCGGTTCCCGGGGTCCAGGCTGCGGATTTCCGTCGAGCACACGAATGCGGCGTCGCGCCTGTGAATGTGGAACAGCAGTAGCGATTCGACGACGGCGTCGAAACGGTCACTCGGCGACGTACCGGCACCGGCCTCGGCCGATCGAGTTCGCTCCAACAGCTCGTCCATCGCCGCGTCCATGATGCCCACCAGAAGAGCCTGCTTCGACGGAAAGTGGTGGTAGAGCCCGGGAACCGACAGTCCGGCTTCTGCTGCGATCTGCCGCACCGATGTTCCGTGGTAGCCCTGTTCCACGAACGTCTTCAACGCCGACGACAAGGCAGGGGAGAGGTTCGAGCCCTCGTACGTTCGCCAGGTGGATGTCGCGGTCATGCGCCCACCGTAGATGGCCGGGCGGCGGGTGTGGTCCCGGAAGCACCCGGTTGACACTTCTGTTGTGATCCGTAACACTACCGAGTATCGACCGAGCGAGTGTTCGGTCGGTCGATCTCGGTCAGGCCAACGTTCGATGGAAAGAGTCCTCGATGCCCCTCACCATCCTCGATGCCTGGCGCGCCCGGGTGTTCCGGTCGCCCGACCGGCCTGCATTGGCGTACTTCGATGCCGTTCTCACCGCCCGCGAGGTCGACGAGGCCTCCGACGCTCTCGCTGCCGCGTTCGCGGACCGCGGAGTGAATCCCGGTGACCGCGTCGGCATCTACCTGCAGAACGTTCCGCACTACGCACTGACGTTCTTGGCGCTGTGGAAGATCGGTGCCGTAGCTCTGATCCTGAATCCGATGTACCGCAACCGAGAACTGCGACACCTGCTCGACGACGCGGAGCCCGTAGCGCTCGTGTGCGACGAGTCGGATCTCGGCGAGCTCGAAACCTCGTTGCAAGGCAGTACGATTCGGTTCTTCGTGAGCACCAGCGGACTGGATCTGCAGACTCGCAACGATCCGCGAGTGTTCGCCGCGACGACGCGGGTCACGCCCACACCCGAGAACGACATGCTCGGCCTCGTCGAGGCGTACCGCGGTCGAATGCCGGAGGACACCGCACCGCAGCCGGACGATCTTGCGCTGTTGGCATACACCTCCGGAACCACGGGGCCGCCCAAGGGGGCCCGGATCTCGCACGCCAACGCGTTCGCGACGGCCTCGGACTTCGGTGAGCGTGCGGGTACGGAGGACGGCGACGTCGTCTTCGCCGTCGCGCCCCTGTTCCACATCACCGGGGCCATGCTCGATGCTGCTGTGGCTCTGGTGCGCGACTGCGTGCTCGTGTTCGCTCACCGCTTCCACGCAGGCGTCACACTGGACGCTTTCGTCGAGCATCGAGTCACCTACACCATCGGATCCATCACCGTGTTCAACGCGATCTCCGAGAGCCCCGGCGCGGACCGCAGACATTTCGCCTCCGTCAAGGCGCTGTACTCCGGCGGCGCACCCATTCCGCCGGCCACCGTCTCCGCGTTCGAGGCGAAGTTCGGGTGCTACATCCACAACGCGTACGGAATGACCGAGACCACCGCAGGCGTGATCGCGGTACCGCCAGGACTCCGGGCACCGGTGGACGCGTCGAGTGGATCGTTGTCCGTCGGACTGCCCCTCCCTCGCGTGCGGTTGCGCACACTCGATCCCACCGGGCTACCCACCGAAACGGGAGTAGCCGGCGAGTTGGAAGTGTCCGGGCCGCAGGTGGTCTCGGGGTACTGGCAGAACCCGGAGGCGTCGGCGTCGACGATGCCCGAAGGTCGCCTGCACACCGGGGACGTAGCGATCATCGACGAACAGGGCTGGGTCTATCTCGTCGACCGACTCAAGGACCAGATCAACGTCTCCGGATACAAGGTCTGGCCCCGAGAAGTCGAGGACGCCCTCTACGAACACCCGATGGTGTTCGAGGCAGCCGTGGTCGGTCGTCCCGACACCTATCAAGGGGAATCGGTGGTCGCGTACGTGTCGGTCCGCAGTGGTCCGGCCGTGACCACGGACGAGCTGATGGCCTTCGCGCGCGATCGGCTCGCTGCCTACAAACGTCCGAAAGAAATCCACATCATCGACGAGCTGCCCAAGACGCAGACCGGGAAGATTCGTCGCGCAGCACTCAAACCTGTTTCAGCACAGACTCACTCGAGCGAAAGTGGCACCCCATGACCGTCGGATCACCCCGCGACACCCGCTCGACACCGGACATCTCCTCGCGGAAGAAGTCGTTGTTCGCCAGCACGATCGGCAACGTACTCGAATGGTACGAGTGGAGCGCCTACGCAGTGTTCGCGCCGTTCATCGCCGCGGCGATGTTCAGCCAGAGCGATCCGGTCTCGGCCCTGCTGTCGACGTTGGCGGTGTTCGCCGTCGGATTCCTGATGCGGCCGCTCGGCGGCATCGTGTTCGGCCGGATCGCAGACAAGAAGGGGCGCAAGTTCGTTCTCGTCACCACCATGCTGATGATGGCAGCCGGAAGCCTGCTGATCGGCATCATGCCCACCTACGGAGCGATCGGGGCCTGGGCATCGGTACTGCTGCTGCTCGCCCGCGTCATGCAGGGTTTCGCGCACGGCGGCGAGTCGGCGACGGCCTACTCCTACGTCGGCGAGATCGCGCCACCGAACCGTCGAGGCATGTGGGGAAGCGTCGCGTTCGTCGCGATCTTCGGTGGCTCGGCACTGGCATACACGGTCGGTGGCGTCATCACCTCGACCCTGTCCGAATCTGCTGTCGGTCAATGGGGTTGGCGCATCCCGTTCCTGCTGGGTGCACTCCTGGCGCTGTTCGCTCTGTACCTGCGCAAGAACATGGACGAGAGCGACGTCTTCGATTCGGAACAGAACAAGGTGAAGCAGGCCCCGATCGCACGCAAGACCGTCGTGAAGGCGATCGTGTTGATGATCGGAATGACGTCGGGAATCACGGCGGCGCACTACACCTGGACCTCCTACGTCTCGACGTTCGCCATCACACAGCGTGGGATGAACCCCGACACCGCGTACTGGATGCTGGTCATCGCTCAGTTGATCGCGTTGGTGTCGCTGCCGTTCTTCGGTCGTCTCTCGGATTCGATCGGTCGTCGGCCGATGCTGGCCGCCTTCGCCGTGCTGATGTTCGTACTGCAGATCCCGCTGACGATGATGATCTCGACGCAGTGGTGGACGTTGCTGCTCCCGTCGACGGTTGCATTGCTCGTCATCGCCGTTCCGGCTTCGATCCTGTCGTCGACACTGTCGGAGAGCTTTCCCACCCGACTCCGCACGCAGGCAATCGGATTCGCCTATTCGTTCTCGGTGGCGGTATTCGGCGGAACTGCGCCCTATCTCAACCAACTCTTCCTCGGCCTCGATCTGGGCTGGGTGTTCGGCGTGTACATCATGTTCCTGGCCGCGATGACCGGTGTCGCGTGCTTCTTCATGAAGGAAACCAAGGGAATTCGACTCGAAGATGTCTGAACCGACTTCGGTCGAGCTTGCTCCTGACGTGACGTGAGGTTCTACCGTCTGATTCATGAACAACAACGGTCCGATCACCTGGGGAATCGGTGACGTCGCGCGTCGAACCGGCGTCACCGAACGTACGTTGCGGTACTACGAGGAACTGGGTTTGCTCGCCCCCGACCGAGACGGCGGGGGCAGGCGTCGGTACGGCGGGGGAGACCTCGATCGGCTGTACCGAATTCGGTTGCTCCGAGAATTGGGTACACCGCTTGCCGATGTCGATCCGGAAGCGATGGACCTCCAGCACCTGACGCGGCAGCATCTGACCGACCTGGACCACCGGATGACACAGCTAGCCCGGGTGCGCGAACGGGTTCGGGCAGTCGAGGACCGGCTTCTGCAGGGCGCTCAGCCGGGAGACGACGCCTTGTTGGACCTGCTGTCGGGCCTGTCGACCGACGAGCCGGCGGTGACCAGGCGTACCACTTTGCTCGTCTATCGAGACATCGCGGCAGCCCATTCCTACCTCGTCGACGTGCTGGGACTCGCACCGGGACCGATCGAATACGACGGCGACCGAGCAGTCCACGGCGAGGTTCACGCCGGTGACGGTGTTGTCTGGTTGCACCGCGAGGCTCCTGAACATCGGATGGTGTCGCCCCTGACCAACGGCATGGTCACCGCCTCGCTCGCTGTCCTGATCGACGACGTGGACACCCATCATGGACGGGTGTCCGCAACCGGCGCAGCAATCGACTACGCGCCCACCGACATGCCCTACGGCGTCAGGGAGTACGGCGTTCGTGATCTCGAGGGTCACCTGTGGTCCTTCCAGACGCCGATCTCGGAACCGGTGGCGTCCTGAATCCGTTTGCCCCTCAGCGGATTCGTCGGTGATCGAGCAATGAGGTCGATGCAGTATCGGCGAGGTCACTGCCTCCCAGAAGACGCATGAGCAGAAGGCCGTCGAGCATCGCCACGGCAGCTGCCGCTTCCGTTCGTCGATGGTGCGCGTCGCCGACCACGAAGCCCCCGAGCCATTCGATCCAGCCCTCGACCAAGTGCGAGGCCACAGATCTGTAGGGCTCGAGTCCTGCTGTTGCTTGTCCGATCGCCTCGAAGTACAGACCGAACAGCGGATCGTACTCAGGCTGTGCCACAACCGGCCACGCCGTCGCGACCAGCGCGCGGTGATCCCTCATCGGCGTCGAGAACGCCGCGGCCAACACGGTTTGCAATCGATCTCCGACTACCGACAGCACAGACGTGACGAGGTCGTCCTTCGTCGGGAAGTAGTAGACGACCGTGCGATCGCTGATCTTCAAGCGCGCTGCGAGTCTGCCGAAGGTCAAGCGGCTCAGGCCCCCTTCCAGGGCGGCCTCCAGTGCCACGGACAGCATCTCCTCGCGTGAATGTCTCTTGACCACTCCTTGATTGTAGTGGCCACTACAGGTAGCTTGAGTTGTAGTGACCACTACAACTCAAGGGAGACGTCATGCGTACACGTTCGACTCCATTGCTCGCACTGTCGGTTCTGCGATCGACCGCCGGAGTGGTCTCGTGGGTGAGTCCAGCGCACTCGTGGCGTGCCTTCGGTCTCGGACCCATGCGTCAAGCCGGAAGTGCGGGGGTGGCGACGCGTCTGTTCGGAGTTCGCGATCTCGCGCTGGGAATGGCACTGCACCACCCATCCGCAGACGTTCGCAGAGCAGCCGTGGAGGCCGGGATCGCGATCGATGTTCTCGACGTCGCGGCAAGTGTGATCGGACGTCGTGCGGGCGCGCCTGCGGCGAGTCTGGCCGGAGTGGCCGCCGGCGCAACGCTGTTCGTCGTGCTGGGCGTGACGATCATCGCGGACTCGGATTCCTGGTGATCATCCGGCCAGCGCGTCGGTATCGGTCGCCGCCTGTCGTACATCCTCGGTCGGGGTGACGTATTTCGTGAAGCACGGCTAGCTTGGACGGCATGCGTCGGCTCGGCGCGGTGGACCTCTGGCAGAAGGACGCACTCCCATGACCGATGACACGCTGGCCGACTTCGAGCGAACCGAGTTCACCGCAGACGGGCGGACAGCGCCGGTGTATCGCATCGGAACCGGGCCTGCCGTGATCGTCATGTCGGAAATGCCCGGCATTACTCCGAGGGTCGCGGATTTCGCGAGAACCGTGGCCGGAATCGGTTGTACGGCCGTTGTTCCGCACCTGTTCGGAGTCGACGGCAAGGATCCGCTGGCCGCGCCACTGGGTGCGCTCGGCACCGTTGCCACCATGTCCCGCGCCATGGTGCCGGCGTGCATCAGCCGCGAATTCACCATCCTGGCCACCGGCAAATCGTCGCGCATCGTGGTGTGGTTGCGCGCCCTGGCAGCGCAGGAGCACGAGCGCTGCGGCGGACCGGGCGTCGGTGCCATCGGAATGTGTTTCACCGGCGGATTCGCCCTCGCCATGGCGGCGGACGACCGACTGATCGCACCGGTGCTCTCGCAGCCCTCACTTCCGTTCGCGGCATCGAAGTCTCGCGGTAGATCCATCGACATCACCCCTGGCGACCTCGACAAGGTGAAGAGTCGTTGTGCAGCAGGGGAGCTCACGGTACTGGGGATGCGTTTCGAAGGCGACAAGATGTGCCCGCCCGCGCGATTCCAATGGCTGCGTGAGCAGCTCGGCGACGCATTCGTCTCGGTGGAACTGCCCGACTCCGCCTTCAACCCGGAAGCATTCGGACCGCCGCATTCGGTCGTCACCGAAGGACTGATCGATGCTCCGGGGGAGCCGACACGGCAGGCGTTGGATCAGGTGCTCGACCTGTTCCGTAGTCGGTTGCTGCCGACAGAGTGAGTAGATCGCTGTCTCGCTCCTGCCGAGTACCGAGCAACTCGGTCGGCGAGCCCCGAATTCACGACCACGGAACGGTGGCCTGCAGAACCGCCTCCTTCAACGCGCCGGTCCGCAGTGCCGTCACCGCCTGGTAATCGGGATCGGCCACCATGTCGCTGAACGCCTTGCGGGAGGGGTACTGCACCAGCAGAACCGCATCCCAGGCCTGACCGTCGTCGGCTACCAATGCCGTCGAGCCGTCGCCCGCATACAGCACCGTCGCGCCGTAGCGCGGGAGGAACGTCTCGTCCAGTGCTTTCGCATACTCTGCGTACGAATCGCGGCCACCGTCGGCGAACCGCAGCAGGTTGAGCATCACTACAGGCCCACCGGGGTCTTCTTCCAGAAAGCGCCTGAGGTCTCTTCCGCGGGGATCGACAGCCATCGATCGAGTATGCGTCAGCCGACGATCCGATGGAGAGGAAATTGCCACCGACGGCACCACGCATCGAAAATCAAGCACGGACGGCGGCGAAGGGCCTCCGAATGCAGATGCAACCGACAGTATCGGTGACACCGCCGGGCAGTTGGCCATGGCGGTTGTCATGGGAGCGCGCTCGATTTCTTTGCCCGGGTGACAGGTCCTCGGGAAGACTCGACCGCTCGTTCAGCGAGTCGATCCGGTGTTGGACCCCCAGACGGTGGTTCCATGGTCAGCGTAGAACTTGCAGAGCGGGAAACCAGTCACTCGATAATTGGGAAGTGTGTCGTCCATGACTGATGTTGAGAAAGTGACCGTATTCGGAACTGGAGTGCTCGGTTCGCAGATCATGATGCAGGCGGCGTACCATGGGAAAACCGTTGTGGGATACGATATTTCAGACGAATTGTTGGCCAAACTGCCGGATCGCTGGGAATGGATGCGCGGATACTACAAGCGCGACTTGAAGACCTTCGACGAGGCACGCTTCGACGAGGCCATCGAATCCATCACGACCACCACCAGCGTCGCGGAAGCCGTTTCGGACGCCGACCTGGTGATCGAAGCGGTTCCGGAGGATCTCGAGCTGAAGAAACGTGTCTGGTCGGATATCGGCGCGTCCGCCCCGCCTAGAACTATCTTCGTGACCAACTCGTCGTCGCTACTGCCCAGCAGCTTTGCGGATGCCACCGGGCGGCCGGATAAATTTCTCGCACTGCACTTCGCCAATCTCGTGTGGCGGTACAACACAGGTGAGGTGATGGCAACTGCTGTAACAGATCCCGTTCACTTCGATACCGTACTGAACTTCGCTTCGGAGATCGGTCTCGTTCCCGTTCCGGTCCGAAAGGAAGTACCGGGATACGTGTTGAACAGTCTGTTGATTCCGCTGCTGCAAGCAGGAGCCAACCTCTACGTCGGCGGTGTTGCCAATCCTGCCGACATCGACAATGTGTGGCGAATAGCCACCGGGGCGCCCGCCGGTCCGTTCCAGATATACGACACGGTCGGCTTCAACGTCGCAGCACACATCGCGCGCGCAAGCGGTGGCGAGGATCAAGTGAAATTCGCCGATATGCTGCAGAAGGGCATCGACGCGGGAAAGACAGGCCTCGGGGACGGAGAGGGTTTCTACACGTACGATCCCGACGGCCGGCGACTCGATGCTGTCGAGTCGTGGAACATCAACTGAACGCGCTCGATCACTGTCTCGTTCCGATGGAAGAGGCTGTTGTCGAGGTATGGCCCGGACAGCTTTCTGTCGTAGCCCGTCGCGCACCGCAGCGATGGCCGCCGAGCCGAATCAACCGAGTTGCCGCAGTTGAATCGCCGTGTCGAGTGCCAGCCGATGCCACGCCGATCGCGGATCTCGGCCGGTCAGTTCCTGGGCTCGGCGCAGTCGATAACGCAACGTTTGCGGATGCACATGCAACTGTGCCGCTGCGGCCGTGGCGGTGCCGGTGGCGATGAAGGCCGAAAGCCCGTCGAGGATGTGCGCATTCGCGGCCTCGATGAGCGAGCCGAGTACGGTGCGCACCACCTCGCTCGTGTCCGCGGTGGGCCGCGCGGTCAACAGTGCCAGCAGCTGCCCGTCGCCGGTGTCGAGCACGGCGCGGTCGTCGAACGCATGATCCGGTGCCGTGTCCAGAGCATCGGAAGCGAGCCTCCACGCGCCGCTGACACCGGCAATGGTCGACAGCTCCACGAGGCATCCACGCACACCGGTCGCTCGGGACGCGCCGTCGGCACGGTCTCGACCGATCGAGGACGGCAGCAGCAGGATCGCCCGCTGCTCGCGTCGGGTGCACAGGTGACTGCGCGTCGTCGACGGCGCGGTGCGATCGGGCGGCGCGAGTCCCAGTGCGAGAACCAGAGATTCGATGGTGTCATCGGTCAGTGCTCTGCCCGCGCTTGTCATTTCCACCACCAGTAGATTCGGGTGACTGGACAGTTCCAGGTCGAGTTCGCGGGCGCGATCGGCCACCGCTCCGGGCGAGTTGTGTCTGTTCGCCAGCAGGTCGTCGAGCAAGAGGGCGTGAGCCTGCGCCCGATTGGATGTGAGTTGTTCGCGCGCAACGATGTACGCGCCGATGATCTCTTCGGATATCGCGTCGATGGCGTCGAGCACGCCCAGGCTGAGATCGGCGATGTCCGGTGGGTCGAGCGCATCGAGGTACTCGGTCGCCACGTGCCGAACGAACACGCTCGATGCAACTCGATAGGCTCTGAGCACGTCGGCCAACGGTCGGCCGTCGGCGGCGCGAGCCGCACCGATCGCGCGAAATCGACTGTGATCACGTCCGTCGAGAGCCGGATCGCCGCCTGCCCACAGCGTCATCAGGCGACGCAGCGACCAGTAGGCGATCGCCTCGACATCGGCCGACTGCGGACCGTCCAGGGTGCGGTAGACCGGAATTGCATCCCGCACGGCCTGCACTGCCGACGCCACGACAGCCACCAGTTCCGCTTCGATCTCGGCGACCACCGCGGTCCGGGCTCGGTACATCGCGGCATCGTCTCATATTTGTCGGTGGCTGATGAACCGTATTGTCAACGAAGCCGATTTCCTTGAGTTCCGGCGCCCACGACAGCACAGTCGAGGGAGACAGTCGGGTCGAGCAGAAGAGTGGGGCAATGGACGCAGACGTGATCGTGGTGGGTGCAGGCTTGGCCGGACTGGTGGCGACCGCCGAACTGGCCGACGCCGGAAAACGGGTGCTCCTCCTCGACCAGGAGCCCGAGCAGAACCTGGGCGGTCAAGCGTTCTGGTCCCTGGGCGGTCTGTTCATGGTCGACACCCCGGAGCAGCGACGCATGGGCATCAAGGATTCCGCGGAGCTTGCGTGGCAGGACTGGCTCGGCACCGCTACCTTCGATCGCGGCATCGACGATCCGGCCGGCGAGGACTACTGGGGACACCAGTGGGCGCGCGCGTACCTCGACTTCGCGGCGGGGGAGAAGCGCTCCTGGCTGCACGCGCAGGGCGTGCGGTGGGTACCCATAGTCGGGTGGGCCGAACGTGGTGGCTACCTCGCCGAGGGACACGGGAATTCGGTTCCGCGGTTCCACCTGACCTGGGGTACCGGGCCCGGGGTTGTCGCACCGTTCGAGCGGCGCGTGCGGGAGGCCGCCGACAAGGGATTGGTGCGCTTCGGTTTTCGTCACCGCGTCGACGAGTTCATCGTCAGTGCAGGCACAGTTGAGGGAGTTCGCGGCGTAGTTCTCGAACCCAGTGCCGCGGAACGAGGTTCGGGTAGTACCCGCGTCGAGGTGGGCGAGTTCGAGCTGCGTGCCGGAGCCGTGCTCGTCACCGCAGGCGGCATCGGAGCCAACCACGACATGGTGCGGGAGAACTGGCCGGCACGGTTGGGAACGGCTCCGAAGTCTCTGATCTCCGGAGTCCCCGAACACGTCGACGGCCGCATGCTCGGCATCACCGAGAAAGTCGGTGGACGTCTGGTCAACAAGGACCGTATGTGGCATTACACCGAGGGCATCAAGAACTGGAATCCGATCTGGAAGAATCACGGAATCAGAATCATTCCCGGCCCGTCGTCCATGTGGTTCGACGCGCGTGGTCGACGGTTCCCGGTGCCCAATTTTCCCGGATTCGATACCCTCGGAACGTTGAAAGCCATCCAGGACAGTGGATTCGACTACTCCTGGTTCGTTCTGACGCAGAAGATCATCGAGAAGGAGTTCGCGCTCTCGGGATCGGAGCAGAATCCGGACATCACCGGCAAGAATCTCAAGCTCGTCCTCGGTCGAGTGTTGCCCGGCGCCAGCGGACCGGTCGAGGCGTTCAAGAAGAACGGAGAGGATTTCGTCGTCGCCGACACCCTCGCCGAACTCGTCCAGGGCATGAACAGGATCTCCGGCGAAAATCTGATCGACCTCGTCGATCTGAAGCGGCAGATCGAGGCCCGCGACCGTGAGGTCGACAACCCGTTCACCAAGGACCTGCAAATCTCCGCAATCCACAACTCGCGTCGTTCGCGCGGAGAACGCATCGCGCGTACCGCCTCGCCGCACAAGATCCTCGATCCCAAGTCGGGTCCGTTGATTGCCGTGCGTCTGAACATCATCACGCGGAAAACGTTGGGCGGCATCCAAACCGACCTGCAGGGCCGGGTTCTCGATGGCGACGGACACGCGATCGACGGGCTGTGGGCGGCCGGTGAGATCGCAGGATTCGGCGGCGGCGGTGTGCACGGGTACCGCTCACTGGAGGGAACCTTCCTCGGTGGGTGCATCTTCGGCGGCCGTCAGGCGGGACGCGCGATCGCCGCGCAGGCGTGACGGTGGCCCTCAGAATCGGTCGTCCCGCGCTGCCGGGTCCGGCGGAGATCGCCACCACTGAGTCGGCGGGTCCCCATTCGCCGGTGACAGTGTCGTTTCTCGGTGTCAGCACCGTGCTCTTCGACGACGGCCGATCGGCGATCCTCACCGACGGCTTCTTCTCGCGACCGTCGCTTCCGAAAACCCTCGTACGACCGCTGCGGTCGGACATGGGGCGCATCGATGCAGCCCTGCGCAGAGCGGGGATCACCACGCTCGACGCGGTGCTGTGTGCCCACTCGCACTACGATCACGCACTCGACTCGGCGGCGGTAGCGCTGCGTACCGATGCAGTTCTGGTCGGCGGTTCCTCGACCGGCTTCATCGGGCAGGGCTCCGGGCTCTCGGACGACCGGATCGTCGTGGTCGAGAACGACGAGACAACGGTGCAGGGCAACTTCGCCGTCACGTTCGTCGAATCGGTTCACTCGTATCCGGATCGGGCGCACGGCAGGATCGAGCGGCCACTGACCCAGCCGGCTCGGGTGCGTGAGTACCGATGCGGGGAGGCATGGTCGATGCACATCGAACACGTTCCCAGCGGCCGGACGGCACTGGTGCACAGCAGCGCCGGTTTTCGTTCCGGCATGCTCGAAGGTCGCCGTGCCGACGTGGTCTACCTCTCGATAGGGCAGCTCGGTCGACGGCCGCGCGCGTTCATCGAGCAGTACTGGCAGGAGACGGTCGTGGCGGTCGGTGCCCGACGCGTGGTGTTGACGCACTGGGACAACTTCTTTCGGTCCCTGGACGAACCACTGCAAGCGCTCGCGTACGTCTTCGACGACATGTCTGCCTCCGTCGATGTGCTGAACGCCTGCGCGCGGAGAGACGACATCGACCTCGAATTGCCGACCCTGTGGCGACGCGCGGACCCGTGGGCGGAACGGGCCTGACACCGACCCTGCACGCGGGCTGACGATCACAGATCGTCGAGGGTGACCAAGCCGTCCTGCAGCGCCCGGGCCACGAGCGACGCTTTGGTCGGTGCCGCACGACCGACGGTGGCGTACTTCGCGCGAATTCGAGACAGGTGGGTATTCACCGTGCCGAGTGCGATGTGCAGAACCGCGCACACTTCTTGTTTGGAGTCGCAGCGCAACCACGCACCCAGGACCGCGATCTCGCGGGCGGTGAGGCCGGGATCGGCGAACCTCGTCGCTTCCTGCCGTGACCTGGGAGTCTCGGTACCGGGATTTGCGACGGTCCTGGCGCGCACGGTCGATGCACTGCGGCGCGGCGCGAATCGCTGCCCCGGATGGACCGCGGTACCGGACGCGACCTGAATCGTCGTGGTCGACAGACCTGTACTCGTCACTTGCATTGCATCCGACCCCTGCTGTCCGACTTGGTGTTTCGGACATCCGACCACGCCGGCAAATATGAAACAACACCAACGGGTTCGAGGCAGAACGCGGCATTGGAGGCTTCTGTCGATCCAGGTTTATCGTTTTGTAAAGTCGGGTCTTCACGGGGCCATTGTTATAGTTCACTGTCCACCGGATCGAAACCGTAGGCGGTCGTCGTTGAGCCCGAAATCCACACCCCGCGAACAACTGCTGCGGGCGGGCTCACGATTGCTGACCGATCTCGATATGTCGGTGCTCGCACGATCGCTGTCTATCGCCTCGGTCGTGGAAGAAGCCGGGTTGTCGCACCAGACTTTCCACAATGCGTACCCCGGGTCCTCCCGTGCCGGGGAGCGTGGTGGCAAGGAAGCGTTCGTCGAGGACTTGCTCGCGCACGTGACTCTGCAGTACACGAAGCCCGGCGATGCAGAGCATGCCTCGTCGGATCTCGCGTCCTACTTCGAGCAACTGACCTCCGGTCTGCTGCGCAGGAGAATGATCGGCGCGATGATCGCCTCCGACCACGCCGGAGCGAGATCGTCGTTGGCACCCGAATTCGATGCCATGGACGCCGCAGTCGAGGATGCCGTCCGGCACAAGCTCCGTGCACTCGGGGGTTCGGTGAGAACGC
The DNA here is from genome assembly GCF_002258235.1 of Rhodococcus sp. 06-470-2. Classification (NCBI taxonomy): domain Bacteria; kingdom Bacillati; phylum Actinomycetota; class Actinomycetes; order Mycobacteriales; family Nocardiaceae; genus Rhodococcus; species Rhodococcus sp. 06-470-2. The sequence goes on from NZ_NOYB01000037.1 coordinate 152,903, forward strand.
CGCTGACGGTGACCGGACTGTCCCATGTCCTCGTCGCTCTGCTCGACGGTCTTGCTTTCCGTGAGACCCTCAGCCCGGGAACGGTGCCCACGTCTCGTGCGTCCACGGCTGTCGAATCGCTGCTGGAATGGGCGGTGGACCCAGTTCACTCGGATCGTCGTGAACGCACAGCGGGACCCGTGGACGTGCCCGCTTCTCTCGACGGTTTCGATCATTCGAGGGCCGACATCGAATCCGACGTCATCGCGGCGACCGAGAGGTTGTTCGCGGCACACGGATATTTCTCGGTCACCCTCGCCGACATCGCCACTGCTTCCTCGCTCACCGTCGCCGATCTCAAGCGCCTGTTCCCGAGCAAGGTCGACATCATCGTTGCCGCACTGACGCCCGAGTTCGAGCGCGTCCTCCGGCTGGGTCGTGCGGACGCCCGACTGGAGGTGGAACCCATTGCGGCTCTTGAACGTTCGGTCGGTCGGCTCGCGGAGTTCGTGGCGCGCAACCGCTCGATGAGCTCGGGGATGCTGTTGGCACTGAGCTTCGAGCAGTTTCACGAGCCGAGCACTGTCACCACCATTCGGGAGCAACTCCCGCTGCCCTCGGCGCTCACCCCGATCCTCGAACGTGGCCAGCGTCGAGGCGACTTCGGTACCGAGGCGTCGGCAAGCGAACTTGCGACGATACTCGCCAACAACGTGGTGATCAGGTCCGTCTCACGGTCCGAGGAAGGTCCGGAACAAGTCTCCGACTACGTCCTGCGGGTGTTCCTGTCTGGAATACGAGCACGTTGAGCGAGCCTGCGGGCCTGAACTGCTACGCGTCGGCGTCGACCCGGGGTACCTCGAAGGCGAGCAGTGCTACGTCGTCCTGCAGACCGTCTCCGAAGGAAGCCAGAAGTGACGTGAGATCGTCGACGATCTTCGGTGCAGTCGTCGGACCTCTTTCGGCAGCAAAAGATTCGAGGCCACCGTCGTCGTCGAAGCGTGTTCGCCCCGGTCCGACGATTGCCTCGGTCAACCCGTCGGTGTAGAAGGCCATGACGTCGCCGGGTCGCAGTGTCACCGATGCCGACGCGAAGTGCGGCTCGGCCAATGCTCCCACCAACTGACCACCGGTGGTGTCGACGAAGTCCACGACGGCGTCGTGACCGATACGCAGTGCCGGCGGATGTCCTCCGCTGGCGAGGTCGACCACCGCGCCGTCCGGGCCCGGAGTGATGGTGCCGAAAACCACTGTGCAGAAACGTGGGTCGTCGCCGTGGAACTCGTGGTGCAGAACGGTGTTGAGGTTCTGGAGTACCGAGATCGGGTCGCGGTCGAACACCGCCGCGGCGCGCAGGGTGTATCGGGTCAGCGAGGTGACGGCGGCGGCTCCGGCACCCTTCCCGCTGACGTCACCGAGGAAGAATCCCCATGTCCGATTGTCGAGGGGGAACACATCGTAGAAATCGCCACCGACCTCGTCGATGGATGCGGGGTGATAGTGAGCCGCCACGTTCATACCCGTCGGAGCGGACAGGATCGGGGGGAGCAGGGTGCGTTGCAGGGTCGACGCCAGAATCTGCACTTGCGTTCTCTCTGCCTCGGCCTGCTTGCGCGCTTCCTCCGAGGCGCCCAGTGCATCCTGTGATCTGTCCAGAGCGGCCTCGGCGCTGTCCTGCGCCGCCTCGGCGTTGTCACGGGCGTCGATCAGATCTCTTTCGCGGACGTTCCGCTCGGTCTCGTTGTGCAGCGTCATCGTCACCGTCATGGGACCTGTGGGCGTGCGCAGGGCGTTGGCGAGTATCGACACGGCGATTGCATCGCTCCTGTCGGGTGCGACGGTCAGCTTCGCGGAGGCTCCGATCGGGGAGTCGGCCCGTGAATTCGACGCGACGTCGATCAGCGCCGTCAGTACGGGCTCGAACTCGATCGTGAACAGGTCGGTGACCGACGTTCCCACGAGAGCGTCACGACTGCGTGCGGTGATGCGGGCGGCGGCAGCATTGGCGTAGAGGATCCGTGCCGTGGCCACATCGACGGAGAACACCCCGCACGGTGCACTGTCGAGCAATTCAGCAGCGGTGGCGGACATGGGCACTCCCTTCGTTCATGACGAGCGGGTGGCAGAACTGGAGCGGCTTGCCGAGACCGGATCGGTCCACACCGCAGTCACGATGGTCCCGAACCCCGGCCGGTGATCGACGAGGAGGTCGTCCGACACTGCGGCAGCGAGTTGCAACCCATGGCTGCGATTGGTCGTCGGCGTCGGTGGCCGCCACGTTCCGGTGTCGGAAATCGTGACAGTCAGGGTTCGATGTTCGTATGCGGCGGTGACCGTCATCGTTCCGGGCTCGGGCACTGCGTGGTAGGCATGCTCGACCACGTTCGCGAGCGCTTCGTAGACCCCGAGGACGATGTCGTCCACCAATGAGTTGCTCACTCCCAGGTCGAGAACCCAGTTATGCAGCCGACGTCGAAGCGCGGTCGCCACGGCCGATTCGGCCGGTGCGGTGTGGCTCCAACGCTGTGGAGTGGGTCCGGGACTGCTCTCGGTCATCGTCGCTGTCCGAACCGGTACCGGCCGGTCATCGGTCGACTTCCGAGTCGAGAGCTGCCGACCGCACGTGAGCCACCGCGTCGGGAACGGTCGTGAAAGTGGCCATCACCCGATCGATTCCGCTGAGCTGCACGGGCCGAACCACGACACCATCGACTGCCACGAGCGCCATGAGCGAGGCATCGGGCAGTCGATCGCAGACTCGCACCAGTACGGTGATGGCGCTCGACGACAGGAAGCTCACATCCGTCAGATCCACCACGAGTCCGGCCCGGGCTGTGTCTGCCGCCGGGAACGCAGCAGCCGACAGCTCCGGTATGGTGTCGAGATCGAGTTCGCCTCGAACGGTGAGCACGGTCGTCGCGTCGTGGTCCGCTGCCACGATCTCGAAGGCTGCTCCGGTCGGCTCGTCTGGCATGGGTTCGACGTTACCTGTTGTCGAGTCGAACTCACGACCGAAACGCGTCGACGAACAGGTCGCCTGCGCCCAGTACCTCCAGGACCATACGCACCGATCGTGCAGGCGCGAGCACGGCGATCTTGCCCGGATGTACATAGGTGGCATCGATTATTGCGTTGGCAACGCCGGAGTACATGAACGACACCGCCGACAGATCGACACAGACCCGATCGGAGGCGGCGGCCAGGCGGTCCAGGCTGTGCACGAACTCGGCTCTGGTCGACATGTCGAGTTCGCCCGACGCTCGCAGAATGTTGTGTCCGTCCGGTCGAACGACGGTCTCGACCCGAAACACGCCCTCGTCGTCGCGAATGGAGCGTTCCATCGTTGCAGTGCTGGTCAACATATCTTTACCTCTTCCCCGAAGCGTTCGTCCCGGTCGGTCTGCCCGCGCGGTGCACAACGCTGAGTTGTTGTGCTTTCAACGATGCCAGTGCCTGATTGCAGGAGACTCCGCCGCACATCTCGAACGAGTAACGAAAGATCTCGTTTCGATAACGCCGTCACCGGGTCAACACGTCGATGAGCGAACCGGTGATTTTCTTCTTCATCCAGCCGTGTACACCTCGCTGGCCCAGCGCTGCCCGGGCAGCGTTGAGGCCGGCGGCTCCGTGCACTCCTCCACCGGGGTGCGCCGATGCCGACCCGAGAAACAGTCCTTCCACCGGCGTTTCCGCCCGCCCCAGCCCCGGCGTCGGTCGAAATATCAACTGCTGCTGCAGCTGCGCGGTTCCGCCGTTCACCGCACCACCGTGCAGATTGGCATCGGCACCGTACAGATCGCTCGGTCGTTGGACGACCCGCCCGACGACCGAATCGGCAAATCCCGGTGCATGGGCGTCGAGGACTTCGTCGACCCGATCCGCCACGGTGTCGGCGGCCGCGTCGTCGACGACGCCCCTCGGCAGATGTGTGTAGGCCCAAGCGCTTTCGGTGCCCTCCGGTGACCTGCTCCGATCGGCAGTGGTCATCTGGCCGAACAGCATGAACGGGCTCTGGGGAAGAACTCCGGTGGTGAGATCTGCCGCCCAGTGCACGAGGCCGTTGTCGTCCGCACCGAGGTGGACGGTGCCGGCGTCGGCCAAAGACGGTGAGTTCCAGGGTATTCGACGATCGAGTGCGTAGTTCACCTTGACCACCGGGGTGTCCCACTCGAAGGTGCGCAAGTCGTCGTGCACTCGGCGCGGCACGGCGTCGAACGGAAGCAGTGAACCGTACAGAGCCGGTGCGGACACGTCGGCCACTATCGCCCGACGCGCTCGAAACGTGTCTCCGGCAGCGGTGTGCACCCCGCGAGCGCGGCCGCCGCGCACCTCGATGTGCTCGACCGCCTGACCGCACTCGAGCACCGCACCCGACGCGGCACCACGACGAATCAACGCGGTCGTCAGCGCAGACGATCCGCCCACAGGGGCCGGAAACCCGACGTCCTGAGCCAGCATCGTGAGCAGCCAGCCCATCATGCCGCTCACCGGGGCATCGGTCGGGACGTCACCGTGCATGGCGTTGCCCAGCAGCAGGCAGCGAGCAGCCTCGCTGTGAAAGAGCTCGTGAGCCATCACCCGGGCGGGGAGGGCCGCGAATCGCGCGAAGCGCAGTGTCTCGGGCACCCCCAAGGTGTGGACGAGTCGAGCCGCTGGGACGACGGGTGGAAACGGTCCGAACAGCGAATTCATGAAGGGCTCGCGAATGCGCTCCCACTGCTCGAAGAGCCGCAGCCAGGTTCGGCCGTCTCGCGCGTCGTGTTCCGACAGCCGCGCAGCGGTGGTCTCGACGTCGTGGTGAACGACCGGAGCGTCGGTGTCCTGCGGTGACCGCGCATGGCCGTACACCGCGGGGGAGTGCGACCACTGCAGCCCGTGGCTTTCCAAGTCGAGTGCAGTCATGGCAGGCGAGGCGAGCGCCAGCGGATAGAAGGCGCTGAAGAGGTCGCTGGTGAAACCGGGAACGAGCTCGGCGCTGCGCACAGCGCCGCCGGGATGTTCGGCAGCCTCGAGGACCACGACGTCCCAGCCGGCGTCGGCCATCGCTGCCGCCGCAACCAAGCCGTTGTGGCCACTGCCGATCACGATCGCGTCGACCTCGGTGGTGGTCATGAGACTGCACTCCTCTGGTCGGTATCGGTCTTGTCGGTCAGCAGGTTACCGACGAAGTACAGCGCTACTCCTACGGCGAGGAGCAATCCGGCGCGCAGCCACGTTGCCGCGGACTGCTGGGTCAGTAGAACTGCGCACGTGATCAGTGCCAGCACGGGGAGTGCGGTCGGCGTCCGGAAATGACCGGAGTCGGCGCAATCGCTGCGAAGTACCAGTACCGCCACGTTGGTGCTGATGAAGACGAACAGCAGGAGCAGCACGACCGTCTCCGCAAGCGCAGCGACGGAACCGGTGCTGCACAACACCATCGCGACGACGGTGGTGGCCACGATCGCTGCCCACGGAGTTCTGCGGCCCGGCAGAACCTTGGCCAATGCGCCGGGAAGCAGACCGTCACGAGCCATGCCGAAGGTCAGTCGCGACGCCATGATCATGGTCAGCAGTGCGCCGTTGGCCACGGCGACCAGTGCGACGAGGCCGAAGACCCACGGCGGAATGCCCGCATCGGCAGCGTCGACGACCTCGAGCAGCGGACCGGTCGATTGCGCCAGAGTGTCGGCGGGCACGACGGTGGACACTGCGAGACCGACGAGCACGTACACCACCCCGGCGACGGTGACAGCACCGAGAAGAGCCCGTGGGTAGACCCGGCGCACGTCCTCGACTTCTTCGGCGATGTTCGCCGACGTCTCGAATCCGACGAACGAATAGAACGCGAGCAGAGCCGCGCCGAGCACCGCGAGCGTCGGAGTCGTCGCGTCGGTGAATTCGAGGACCCTGGACGGCGTGCCGTCACCCCGGCTCAGCACGAGACCGGCGAGGGCGACGATCAGCACCAGACCCGATACCTCGACGACCGTCATGGCGAGGTTCGCCCGCAACGATTCGGTGATCCCGCGAGCGTTGAGCAGCCCGACCAGGAGCAGGAAGACCACTGCGGCGGGGACGGCGGGCACGTCGAGGAACACGCCCAGGTAGTCGCCCGAGAAGGCAAGCGCCAGGCCGGCGGCGCTGGTGACACCTGCGGCGAGCATCGAGAATCCCACCAGAAACGACACGAGCGGTTTCTTGTACGCCCGCTGCGCGAACACGGCTGCGCCGCCTGCTCGTGGGTACTTGGTGACGAGTTCTGCGTACGACGCAGCGGTCAGCAGTGCCATCAGCAGGGCGACGAGCATGGGCAGCCAGATCGCTCCGCCGACCTCGCCCGCTATCTCGCCGACGAGAGCGTAGATTCCGGCACCGAGCACATCGCCGAGAATGAAGACGAACAGCATTTTTCCCGAGACTGCCTGTCGCAGTGGGGACTTGCTCACGGAGCTGTGGACCGCTCTGCGAGCAGGGCGAGCCGACGGAGCGCCTCGGCGTTGCGTGGATGCGCCAACAGATGCTGTATCCGATTCGGCACCAGGGCGAACGGCGCAGTGATCGCGTGCTCGATGATCTCGATGCGGCAACCGGTGGCAATCGGGTGTAGCCGCACCGTGACCGACGCTTTGCCGAACGGCAGGGCGCGCGCTTCGAGTCGTATCTCTCGTTCGGCGTGAATTCCCACCGAACGAGTCACGTCGCTCAGCACCGCGGGCCAGGTGCCGACGGAATGGTGAATCGTGGAACCCGGTGCGGGCCAGGTGTTGTCGACGGCGCGAATTCGGGATGCACCTACCACCCAGGTTGCGTACGTCCAACCGTCCGCGAGGACGCTCCAGACGTCCTCACAGCTGGCTGTGGTTTCTCTGCTCGTGGGCACGATTCGGCCTCCGGAATCTCTTGTCGTCCTGTGTGAGCACGTGATCCGCGCTCGCCGACACTCCGGGACTGGAAGTGGGGCACTCTGGGTGCTGCGATCGCACGGTAGAACGATCCGACACTGCCGTATGCCCCGAAACGGGCCGGTTCAATCGGTGCGGCAGATCGAGGAGAAGTCATGTCCCACCGCAGCGCTCTGGCCTCGCGAGATCGAATCGGTCAGGCCAAGGGGATCATCATGGAGCGCTTCGACGTCGACGCCATCCGCGCGTTCGACATGCTCGGTGCGCTGTCACAGGAAATGAACGTGCCGGTATCGACGTTGGCGGCGCAGCTGATCAGCCGTGAACACCCGACCGAACCCGATCTGCCGAGCTGACGTTCGCCCCACCAGGTGCGCGACCACCTGATTTCGGGTCGAAAGGTACTTGTCATACTGAGGTCATGTCGACAATCGCGTACGTGATCGCAGGTTCGGAAGCCACCGGTGGAGCCGGTCTGCAGGCAGACCTCAAGACATTCGAGCGGCTCGGGGTCTACGGAGTCGGCACCATCACATGCATCGTCTCGTTCGATCCGAAGTCCGACTGGGGCCACCGCTTCGTTCCCATCGACAGCTCGGTCATCGCCGATCAGATCGAAGTCGCTACTGCCGCACACGATCTCGATGTCGTCAAGATCGGCATGCTCGGCACACCCGCTACCGTCGAGACCGTGGCGAGCTCACTGCGTCTGCAGCCGTGGCGGCACGTGGTGGTCGATCCGGTGTTGATCTGCAAGGGTCAGGAGCCGGGCGCGGCGCTCGACACCGACAATGCGCTTCGGCGCGACATTCTTCCGCTGGCCACCGTGATCACCCCCAATCTGTTCGAGGCACAGACATTGTCCGGAATGGACGCCATCACCACCGTCGACGATCTGGGCGAGGCGGCCAAGCGAATTGCCGAACTCGGACCGCGGTACGTGGTGGTCAAGGGGGGTGCGGGGTTGCCCGGCGACGAGGCCGTAGACGTCGTCTGGGACGGTTCCGAACTGACCGTGCTGCGCGCCCCCAAGGTGGGCGAGGAGCGGGTATCGGGTGCCGGATGCGTGTTCGCCGCGGCCATCACGGCCGAGCTCGCGAAAGGCGTGGACGTGCTCGACGCGGTCGCCACCGCCAAGAACTTCGCACACGCAGGCATCGTCGGACGGCTGACGAGCCACGCCCCGTTCGCCGCAGTGAGTTGGCACGACTGAACCATCGGCCCGATGTTTGTCGACGGCGCTTTACGGGAACCGCGCTGTGAAGGCGGTGAACGCTCCTCAGGACCGGTCTGCGGTCAGTGGCCGTCACTCATTCATCTCGAGAGGTTCACATGGCGCACCAGAACACGAGCGATTCCGACGCCGGCGCACGCGACGACGATCGGACGACCCGCGGCCACGCGGGTGAGGCGATCGTCGACACGCGAAACTGGCCCGGATACATCTTCATCGGAATTGCATTGGTGAGCCTGGGTCTCACCCTTACCGCCGCAGGCTACGGGTTCTCCGGATGGGTGTGGATCGGTGCGATCGCCGCGCCGGTTCTTCTCGCGGCCGGAATTGCACTGGTTCTACTGGAGCGCAGACGTGTCAAGGCTCGGGAAGGCAAGTCGCTGACCGACCCGGCGGGACACTGATCGTCGCCGGGTAGGCCGGTACAGCCGGCCGACGCATTGGTCGACCGGCTCAGCGGTGTGCGCGAAGAGACTCACGATCCTTCTTGCCCTGCGACTTGTCGGCCCGCCGTTGTGCGAATCGACCGGCCGACTTCAGGCCTCTGGACACGACATTGTCCTTGCCCGTTCGCTTTTCGAGGCTCTGGCCGGCGAAGGCCAACAACCGAGCGAGGACGGGAAGCCCGATCGCAACGATGAGGTAGCGGTACAGGTACTTGCGCGCGAGCAGGGGGATCATCGGACTGCGCGTCGAACCTTGAGCGCAGCGGTGGCGGTCAACGTGATGACGGCTCCGACGACAGCGGCACCGAGCAAGGAGACGCCCTGGCCGAGATCGAAGTTCCAGCCCAGGAAGTTGATGGTGGTGTGCACGGTGTTCTGCAGCACGAAGATCACCAGTGCTGCGACCAGGACGAGCGTGACGAGGAGGGCGAACTTCGAGGCGAATCCGCCGCGACGCTTGGTGGTCTCGGTGTTGCCGGTGGATGTGGTCATGAGGGAATCCGTTCTGTGAGGTGGAAGGGGTGAAAGGCGAGTGCCGCCGATCATCGAGATCGGCGGCACTCGATGCGATTGCGGTGTTACTTGAAGGTATCCTTGATGTTCTCGCCGACCTTCTTCACGCCTGCCGAACCCTGATCCTTCTTGCCCTCGGCCTCGAGGTCCTTGTTGTCGGTGGCGTCGCCGACAACTTCCTTCGCCTTGCCGATGGCGTCTTCCGCGGCGTTCTTGGCCTTGTCGATGAAGCTCATGAGAGTCCTTCCGGGTGGCTGTGATTGTTGGTAACGGGTACTTAGTCGGTTTTCGTCACCGAAAGCAACGCCGGTGTGATACAGGTCACAGTGGGGGGCGTCCGGACGGAGATCAGGTGAGGGAGACCAGTTCGGTGATGTCGTCCTCGGGGAGCTCGCCGTCGACCACTGCCGTGACCACGGAACTGTTCAGCGTGATGGCACCCTTGTGGTTGTCCAGGAATGCGGTGTCGGCGGCGTCGCGACCGACCGAGATGCGCACCAGCGTCGAGCGCGGGGCGAGGCAGGTGGCATCCACGACGCGCCACTGGCCGCCCACGAAGGCTTCGGCGACGGCGTGGAAGTCCATTGGGTCGCAGCCGGGTGCGTACACCGCCACCAGGCGGGCCGGAACGTTGACCGCCCGCAGCATGGCCACCACGAGGTGCGAGTAGTCCCGGCAGACGCCCTGTCCGGCGAGCAGTGTGTCGACAGCACCGTCGATCGGATCACTGCTCCCCGGAACGTAACTCAGGCGAGCGCCGACCCACGCGGAGATCTTGGCCAGCAGTTCCTCGGAGTCCGCGTAGTCGCCGAATTCGGTTGCGGCGAAACCGTAGAACTTGTCGGCCTCGGCGTACCGGCTCGGTCGGAGGTAGAGCGACATGTCGTAGTCGGTGACCGGTGCCGGGGTGGTGTTGCCCAAGATGGTGGCGTCGTACGAGACCTGCAGGTTGCCAACGTCGGCGGGCATGACGTGAATTCGGTTGCCGTGCGGCCCGCTCACTTCCTTCGCCTCGATGGGGTTGCCGTCGAGAACGAAGGACAGTGATTCGGTGACCGTCGTGCCCGGATGCGGCGCGATTGCGATCTGGAATTCGAGCGTGGTGGCTGCGGTGATGTCTACATCGAGGCGCGCGGATACGTCGCGTTTGAGCATGGGAACTCCTGGCAGGCGAGGGCGGGTGAACGAGCTGCCAGTACCCGTATCCGCCGATACCAACCCCCTCCCGCTCTGCGAGTGGTCAGCGCCACCCCAACGCGGGAGCGACATCGCGCAACACAGTGCCGAGGACGTGGGCGCAGTAGTCGACGCCCAACTGGTTGGGGACGGTGAGCAGCAGCGTATCGGCGGCTGCGATAGCTTCGTCCGCGGCGAGCTCTTCGATCAGTCGATCGGGCTCGCCTGCGTACGTCTTGCCGAATCGGGCCTTGCCGCCGTCGATGTAGCCGACCTGATCGTCGCCGCTGCCCTCTCGGCCGAAGTAGGCGCGATCGAGATCGTTCACGATCGGAAAAATGCTGCGACTCACCGAAGTTCGCGGCGCGAAGTCGTGTCCAGCGTCGCTCCACGTCTTGTGGAATCGTTCGATCTGCTCGGCCTGCAATCGATGGAACGGCACTCCGGTGTCTTCGCTCAACAGCGTCGAGCTCATCAGGTTCATGCCCTGTCGCGCGGTCCACTCGGCGGTGTCGCGGGTGCCTGCACCCCACCAGATGCGCTGCCGCAAACCGGGGGAGTGTGGTTCGAGGCGCAGGAGTCCGGGCGGATTGGGAAACATCGGCCGCGGATTGGGCTGTGCGAAACCCTTGCCTTCGAGAAGATCGAGATAGATGCGGGTGTGTTCACGGGCCATGTCGGCGTGATCGGAGCCCTCGGCCGGTGTGTAGCCGAAGTAGCGGTAGCCCTCGACGACCTGTTCGGGCGATCCTCGGCTGACTCCGAGCTGCAGCCGCCCGCCCGAGATGAGATCGGCGGAACCCGAGTCCTCGGCCATGTAGAACGGGTTCTCGTAGCGCATGTCGATGACACCGGTGCCGATCTCGATGGTGCTCGTCTTGGCACCGACGGCGGCGAGGAGTGGGAACGGTGACGCGAGCTGGTTGGCGAAGTGATGGACGCGGTAGTACGCGCCGTCGGCACCCAGTTCTTCGGCGGCGACCGCGAGGTCGATGGACTGCAGCAGCACGTCCGACGCGGACCGCGTCTGCGACTGTGGGGACGCCGACCAGTGTCCGAAGGACAGAAATCCGATCTTCTTCATCACGCGCTCTTTCGTTGAAGGATCAACTGTATTCGTTGGGTGTCAGCGCATACCGAGGTCGATTCATTCCCTGCTCCGCGGCTACGCGCCGATGCCCGCCGTCAGCAATTTCGCCAGTTCGAGGTAAGCGTCGCCGTCGCTCAGTCCGGTCAGTCGAAACACCTCGCGAGTCTGAATGCGAACCATGACCGAGGAGGCCACGTCCCCGACGAAGGCCGCGTGCACGTCGCGCACTTCGCCGCTGGCCACGCCCTCGCTGATCAACTCCTGGACGCGGCGCGCGGCGATGGCGGTGTTTCGTTCGTATACCGAGCGGGCCGCCTCCAGTGACGCCAGGTCGGTCATGAACTGTTCGGACGCGGACTCGAGAGCTGCCCCCACCGCGGTGAGATAGGTGGTGATGCGATTGCGGGTGCCGTCCACCTCGGCGACCGCGTTCTCCACCTGCGTGGTCATGGACTTGAAATAGTGCACCGTTGCGCCGCCGACCAGCTGATCCTTGCTCGACGCCAGGGTGTACAGCGTGGACTTGGAGCACCGAAGCCGGGCCGCGATGGTGTCGAGGGTCAGGTGTGCGAAGCCCTCTGCCAGAAACAAGCTCACGAGCTGGTCGAAGAGTTCGGAACGGCGTGCCGTGGCATGCGAGGTCACGGGTGCGTTCACATCAGGGATGGTACTGCATCGGCTTGTGCAGTACTGTGCATCAGTACTGCGGATCGTCCGGCAGTACTGATGCGATAGCCCCGGAGGTTTTCACGTGCCCGTCGACCGTCTGTTGCCCACGTCCGAAGCGCGTGATCTGATCGCCCTGACCCGGGACGTGGCAGACAAGGTCCTCGACCCGATCGTCGACGACCACGAACGGCGTGAGACCTACCCGGAGGGAGTGTTCGCCACCCTCGGCGAGGCAGGCCTGTTGAGCCTGCCGTACGCAGAGGAATGGGGAGGTGGAGGCCAACCGTACGAGGTGTACCTCCAGGTCCTCGAAGAACTGGCGTCGCGCTGGGCGGCGGTTGCAGTCGCAGTGAGCGTGCACGGTCTGGCTTGCTATCCCGTGATGGCGTTCGGTACCGAACAGCAGAAAGCCGACAAACTCCCCGACATGCTCGGTGGGGCGCAGATCGGCGCCTACTCACTGTCCGAGGCACAGGCCGGCTCGGACGCTGCCGCACTGAGCTGCAAGGCCACCCCGACCGAGGGTGGCTACACCGTGAACGGTTCGAAGGCGTGGATCACACACGGCGGAGTGGCCGACTTCTACAACCTGTTCGCTCGTACCGGCGAAGGGTCGAAAGGTATCTCGTGCTTCCTCGTTCCGGACGGAACCGACGGCCTGAGCTTCGGCAAGCCCGAAGAGAAGATGGGACTGCATGCGATCCCGACGACCTCGGCGCACTACGACAACGTCCACGTACCCACCGAGTGGCGAATCGGCGCGGAGGGGCAGGGACTGCAGATCGCCTTCAGTGCACTCGATGCAGGCAGGCTCGGAATTGCCGCTGTAGCCGTGGGAATCGCGCAGGCGGCGCTCGACGACGCGGTGAAGTACGCCCAGGAACGTACGGCGTTCGGCAAGAAGATCATCGACCATCAGGGCCTCGGTTTCGTGTTGGCGGACATGGCAGCGGCAGTGGACTCGGCCCGCGCCACCTACCTCGATGCTGCCCGTCGACGTGACGCCGGACTTCCCTACTCGCGCAACGCTTCCGTGGCCAAGCTGATCGCTACCGATGCGGCCATGAAGGTGACCACCGACGCGGTACAGGTGTTCGGTGGCTACGGGTACACCCGCGACTTCCGCGTCGAGCGATACATGCGCGACGCCAAGATCACTCAGATCTTCGAGGGCACCAACCAGATTCAGCGTCTGGTGATCGCGCGCTCGCTCGCCACGAACTGACGATCTCCGTTTGCCACTCCACACAACGTAGGGGACATCTGCATGACCACAACCGAACCCGATATCCATACCACTGCGGGTAAATTGGCCGATCTTCGTAAACGTCTCGCGGTTGCGGAGATTCCGTCCGGTGAGGCGGCGGTGGACAAGGTCCACGCCAAAGGCAAGCTGACCGCCCGTGAGCGGATCACCGCCCTGCTCGACGAGGGCTCGTTCGTCGAACTCGACGCCCTCGCC